>CAJJBH010000010.1 GCA_905182355.1 uncultured Paracoccaceae bacterium
CATGGCGACAATTGCGGTGTCGTCCAGTTGCTCGGCTAAAGCCGTCAAATCATTTGCACGGGCAAATGTTTTAAGGTCTGTGAGCACGTCCAATGTCCAATCACTTCTCATTAAGATACACCTTTAGTTGGTTAATGAAACACTAACACAACCTTAGCATGAGTAAGAAAATTGCAAAATTCGCATATTTCTACTCCCCTAAAATAGGGAGGGGAGGGGATATAAGTTGTTGAATTGACTAAAACCAGTACCCGAAATGGAAACGCCCGCAAGATCAATCAGATCCGCGGGCGCCCGAGTCGTTCATTGCTTGGTGGCTTAATTCCGCGCATCCAATGCGTCTTCTAAAGTTCGCAACCCCGTCTTAGGTGCCTGCACTAACACGGACATGTTTCCGGGCTTATGTTCGTTGCGCAGCATCTTCATGTGGGCATCAGGTAATGCGCTCCATTCAAAGACTTCCGACATACATGGGTCAAGGCGACGTTCTACCATCAGGTTATTAGCTGCAGAAGCTTGCGCAAGGTGGGCGAAGTGACTGCCTTGCAAACGCTTTTGATGCATCCACATATAGCGCACGTCAAACGTTAGATTGAACCCCGAAGTCCCAGCACAAATCACAACCATGCCGCCCTTTTTGCAGACCAGCGTGGACACTGGGAACGTAGCCTCACCAGGGTGTTCAAACACCATATCAACATTGTTGCCTTTGCCAGTAATCGCCCAGATCGCCGCGCCAAATTTACGAGCCTCTTTAAACCATGTGGCATATTCAGGTGTGTTCACCGTGGGCAATTGTCCCCAGCAATTAAAATCTTTGCGGTTCAAAACGCCTTTGGCACCCAGTTCCATCACAAAGTCACGTTTGCTTTCGTCCGAAATCACACCAATTGCATTTGCACCTGCAGTGTTGATCAACTGAATTGCGTAAGACCCTAATCCGCCAGACGCCCCCCAAACCAGTACATTTTGGCCTGGCTTCAGATCGTGTGGTTCATGGCCAAACAGCATCCGATAAGCAGTTGCTAGGGTCAAAGTATAACAAGCAGATTCTTCCCACGTCAGATGTTTGGGACGTGGCATAAGCTGTTGCGCTTGGACGTTGGTGAACTGTGCAAAAGAACCGTCAGGTGTCTCATAGCCCCAAATACGTTGGCTGGTTGAAAACATCGGGTCGCCACCGTTGCAGTGCTCGTCATCGCCGTCGTCTTGGTTGCAATGAACCACAACTTCGTCGCCAACTTTCCAGCGTTTCACCTTGTCACCGACCGCCCAGATAATGCCAGCAGCATCAGAACCCGCGATGTGGAAAGGTTGACCATGACCGTCAAACGGGCTGATGGGTTTGCCCAAAGCCGCCCAAACGCCATTGTAGTTAACGCCTGCAGCCATAACCAAAACCAGCACTTCATGGCTGTCTAGAGTCGGAACATCAACAACTTCTTGCAGCATTGCGGTGCCCGGTTCGCCGTGGCGTTCTTTGCGGATGGTCCACGCATACATTTGCTTGGGCACATAACCCATAGGTGGTATTTCACCAACTTCGTACAAATCTTTTTCAGGAGCTTCATATTGCGCGATACCATTGTCCAAAGCCATACCAGACCTCCTTCAAAAACTTAACGTTGCCGCAGCGCAGAATCGCGCAGCCTCAAAAAATAAATATGAGGGGCTTTGTAACAATGCAACCTTAAATGACTATTTTTTGAAATTTTATAACCCAGCAAGTGCAGCAATTATTCTGCAGCAGCATCATTTTCTGGGTAATAATGAGCTATGGAATTGGCATAGAACCTGAGGACTGCTTCACTTTCGGGCAGCACCCGCCATGTATCAGTAAGGCGTTCAACAATTTGTCGCTCTTCCAATTGCAGCAGCGCTTGGTTTGCCACCTCGCTCAATTGATCCGCAGGCACACTCATCGTCTCGTCCATGGTATTAATGATCTGCGCATTTAACGCGGAAATAAGGCCAACCTCGTCTGCAGCCAAATCCCCGACAAGCAACACCCGTGACAGCAATGGAACCACAACAACTGGCATGACGTCTTCGATCCGCTTCATCAAATCAACCGCCAACTCCTCAGCACTTGGTGTTTCAGCGTAGCCGCGCAATGAAACTGGATCACCAAATGTCACAGCCGCTGTACCAAATTGAAAGGGTTTCCCACAAATTCGGTGCCACGTTCGACGCAGGATGAATTTGAAAACAACGCTAACCTTACCACCAAACTTTCGGTCGCCTCGTTCATTGGCTGCAATCAACACGCGATCTTCAAGCACACGATCATAGTTAATCGCGACGGGCACAAACATAACATCACGGCCTTCAACCGGATTAAACCCTTCCAAAACATAGGACAACAGGCCCATCTTTGGTGGCATCAACCGTCCATTTAGACTTAATCCACCTTCAGGAAAGACAGCTTGGGTAACACCAGCGGCCGTTGCCATTTGGACATAACGGGCCAGAACACGGCGGTACAAAGCACCACGGGCTTTGCGCCGGATGAAATAGGCACCCAACGATTTTATCAACCGCGTCAACGGCCAGACCCTCGCCCATTCGCCAACCGCGTATGACAAGGCAGAGGACCGCGAGGCAAGATAGGTTACCAGCACATAGTCCATGTTGCTGCGATGGTTCATAATGAAAATGACTGTAGCATCAGGCGATAACTTGGCCAACCGTTCTTCATTGTCAGGTGCTGTACGCAAATCATAGAGCGTATTGCCAAGCCAACGCGCGACACGCATTGCAAACCCAAAATACGCAAAGGCACTAAAGCTAGGCACGATTTCACGGGCGTAGCGACGCGCTTTTTCAAAGGCTACATTTTCAGGCACATCGTTTCTGTTAGCGTGATTAACAATGGCCTGCGTCACCTCAGGGTCATAGATCAACCTCTGGATCATGTCGTAGCGCCGCGCAAGTTTGAACGGTTCAATCGGACGGGTTAGGCGTGTGTTCAGGCGTTTAACAGCACGTTCCAACCGCCGGCGGAAAAACCACCGGACAGAGGGCAACAAGAAATGGCTTAGCGCTGTCACGGCTGCGAACAGCACGATTAGCACAAAAAGCCAAAGGGGGATTTCTACGGTCTGCATCATTATCCGACACCCTTACAGGCAGCACGCGCAGGGTAAACCAGAATTGTATTGGCCCAGCCGCACGAAACACCCATAGAGGCATTAATGTACGATCAGGATTCATTCTTTACGCTTGGGGTTTTGGGACAGCTTGGTCTATTGGCCATTTCCGTATCGATGTTAATTATCACAACTTGGGCTGTGATGCGTATTCGCGCCTTTTGGTTTACAAAACTTGTTATCGCATTGATCGGGTTTTATCTGTTTGTTTGGCTCTCTCCCCAAATCTACTACACTTATTACCTATTTATTTTTGATGGGCTCCCCTTTCCGAACGTCATTCGCAGACCTCCAACCCCTGGTGCGATCTTTCATCTGATGACCTTCACCAGCCACCACAG
Organism: uncultured Paracoccaceae bacterium; assembly: GCA_905182355.1. GTDB lineage: Bacteria > Pseudomonadota > Alphaproteobacteria > Rhodobacterales > Rhodobacteraceae > Ascidiaceihabitans. Next base: position 3,491 of record CAJJBH010000010.1, read on the forward strand.
CCTCTCGGCACACGGATTAGGGATACTGTCCTGGGGACTGATCATTGCTGGACAGCTTCCTGATCTTTTGCGCAAATGCCGCAACGCAGCGAATTGACACTTCCCTAAAGTTTCAAGTATCAACCAATTAGCGCAACAATATTGCGACACCTATTCACGCGACGTTTGAACGAGGCTAACATGAACCAGACTAAAAAAGACCGCCCTTGGCTGATCCGTACCTATGCTGGGCACTCTACTGCTTCTGCCTCAAACCTGCTTTATCGGTCCAATCTTGAGAAAGGACAGACCGGCCTTTCTGTTGCTTTCGACCTACCAACCCAAACCGGGTATGACAGCGATCACGTTCTATCACGCGGTGAGGTTGGCAAAGTTGGCGTTCCAGTGTCCCACCTTGGTGACATGCGTGCATTGTTCCACGAAATTCCTCTAGAAAAGATGAACACATCGATGACGATCAACGCAACAGCCCCTTGGCTGCTGTCGCTTTACATCGCTGTGGCCGAGGAACAAGGAGCTGATGTCACTGCCCTACAAGGTACAGTCCAAAACGATTTGATCAAAGAATACCTGTCGCGTGGCACTTACATTTGCCCACCAAAACCATCCCTGAAGATGATCGCGGATGTCGCCGAATATTGTTACACAAACGTGCCTAAATGGAACCCGATGAATGTGTGTTCCTACCACTTACAAGAAGCCGGCGCGACGCCAGAACAAGAGCTGTCGTTCGCCCTAGCCACCGCCACCGCGGTGCTGGACGAATTGCGTCCCCGCGTTGATCCTGCTGATTTCCCAGCCCTGGTAGGCCGCATCTCGTTCTTCGTGAACGCCGGTATCCGGTTTGTCACCGAGATGTGCAAAATGCGCGCATTTGTCGATCTTTGGGACGAAATTTGTGAAAAACGCTACGGCGTGACTGACGCCAAATACCGTCGCTTTCGTTATGGCGTTCAGGTCAACTCTCTTGGCCTGACTGAACAGCAACCAGAAAACAACGTCTACCGGATCCTGATCGAAATGTTGGCCGTAACCTTGTCTAAAAAAGCCCGTGCTCGTGCCGTTCAATTGCCAGCGTGGAACGAAGCGCTTGGCCTGCCCCGTCCTTGGGATCAGCAATGGTCTATGCGGATGCAACAGATAATGGCGTTCGAGACCGACCTTTTGGAATTTGACGACCTGTTTGAAGGCAACCCTGCCGTTGATCACAAGGTCGAAGAGTTAAAAGAAGGCGCGCGTGCGGAGCTATCCAATCTGGACGCAATGGGCGGTGCGATCGATGCAATTGATTATATGAAATCTGCGCTTGTTCAGTCCAACGCGGATCGCTTGAACCGGATCGAAGCCGGCGAAACCGTTGTTGTTGGCGTCAACAAATACACCAGCACGGAACCGTCGCCATTGATGACCGCAGATGGCGGTATCATGGTTGTTGATCCAGCCGTTGAGCAAGAACAGATTGATCGGTTGAACGTTTGGCGCGCGGACCGTGATCAAGTGGCAGTTAATGCAGCACTCGCAGAATTGCGGGCCGCCGCAGCGGAAGGTCGCAATGTCATGGAGCCGTCGATTGCCGCTGCCAAAGTTGGCGTAACGACAGGCGAATGGGCCGCACAAATGCGCATGGTTCATGGGGAATATCGCGGTCCAACAGGTGTTGCTGCTGGCCAATCAAATCAGACCGAGGGCCTTGAGGAACTGCGCGAAAAAGTGAACCTTGTCAGCGACAAACTGGGGCGGCGTCTAAAGTTCCTTGTGGGCAAACCAGGCTTGGATGGCCATTCAAACGGGGCAGAACAAATCGCCGTTCGGGCGCGGGATTGCGGCATGGATATTGCCTATGAGGGCATCCGTTTAACGCCCGAGGAATTGGTGGCGTCCGCCCTTGAAGACAAGGCGCATGTTGTTGGCCTGTCAATCCTTTCTGGCAGCCACATTCCATTGGTTGAAGAGTTGATGAAGCGGATGCGTGACGCCGGACTTGGTGACACACCCGTTGTTGTTGGTGGCATCATTCCAGAGGACGATGCTGATCGGCTTCGCGCGATGGGTGTCGCCCGTGTTTACACGCCCAAAGACTTTGAGCTGAATACGATTATGGCCGACATTGTAACGCTTGCTGACCCATCAGCAGCAGCCACAAAGTAGGAATTAGAAAATTGCGGGCTGATCCTGTTGATCAGCCCGCGGTCGATTAAACCAGCAATGCGTTTTGGCCAACGATAAAGCGCCAGCGTGTCCCATCCCGCATCAAAATTTCACCACCACCAGCGCGTGGATTTTCAAATGTTGCAGTTCCAATACCCGTCAATCCGTTGGTGCAACGTACTGTAAACGTTACCTGTTTCACCTCAGGAGATGGGGCATACCGACCTGAACAACTGGTTTTGCCGTTTGATGCTTGAAACCATCCCCCCTCAAAAAACGTAGCGGTTGCTGTGCCGCGAAACACGGTGTCTGAGGGACCAACAACGGCGACAGGATGTGTCACGTTACAGGCCGCCAAAGCCAACGTTGAAATTGCCAAAATACCAATAAATTTTATCATATTCTCACTCTATTTTGTTTCCTACTTTGGCATATGGGGATCACATTTGTTTCCAACAAGTATGGAAATCCTGACTTGTGACTTGCCCTCAGCGCCCCTTGCAGGCAGATTGTTGCAAAATAAAAGGAAGCCCGATCATGACCGTACACATTGGTGCGAAACCCGAAGACATCGCAGAAACCGTTCTGATGCCGGGTGACCCCTACCGCGCCAAATGGGCCGCCGAGACGTTCTTAAGCGATGTCAAATTG
>CAJJBH010000011.1 GCA_905182355.1 uncultured Paracoccaceae bacterium
TGGTTTTGCCAATCACCAGCGCACCGGCCGCCTTTAGCCGTTCGACGAGAATATCATCTTCTACCGCTATGGTGTCTGCAAAAAGCGGCGAACCCATCGATGTAGGCAATCCCGCTCCATTTCCCAAATCTTTGATCGCAATAGGTATGCCATGCAACCAGCCCTTCCTATCAGTACTGTCTGCCGCGCGCGCCTCAGCAAGTAATGCATCGTGATCGCGCAAAAAAACAATAGCGTTAACATCGCCGTTCACAGCATCCATACGATCTAAGGTGGCCTGCATCAGCTCAGCGCTAGAAATCTCACCCTTTTCAATAAGGGAGGATTGGGTGAGGGCCGATTTATAATATAATTCTGTCATAGGTGTATGAAGCCTTCACTAACCCGATGAAGCAAGCGTGAATTGAAGATTCAACATTCCTACTTTTAGTTGCCAAACAAATTACCCAAAGGGGACCACGCCCGTTGATCCGGAATATGTAGCCGCATAATGTCACCGACGCGCAACAAACCCTCGCGTTCAACCGATGCTGTAACACCACGCATTCCGACAGCAGCAGGTTTGAACTTTGCACCAAATCCCTCATGCTCCATCTCAATTTCCCGCCCGGGTAAAACACATGGACGGTTGAGCATATCAATTGAAATCGTGGTACCATTCGCTTCGCATTGAAGGCGAGACGAAGGCGGAACATGGGTAAAATCAGCGATCCCCTCAATAATCATTGAGACGCCCAACAATGTCGGGTCAATATCACTTAGCCCCATTTTTGAAGCGATTTGGACAATCTCCTCTGCAGACATTACACTTAACTGTCGCACGTTGTTGATTGTGGTTCCTTTTGGATGCTGTGAAGTCACCCTAACACATGAAGGGCGTGTTATTCCGCTGTGCGCCTCCCCTTCAAATCCACCAAATCGCGCCATTGCCTCACTCATTGGCTCAGAACGCATTGTGCTGCTGCCTTCAATCACACGACCCAACCATGTGATGCGCGCAGTGTAATCTGTAGGCGTGAGTGCTGGCATGGTTTGCCTCCTGATGCGGTTGATATGACAACCCCATACCAAAAAAGAAAGGGCCCCGCATATAGCAGGGCCCATGAATTTTTGTGAATGCTTCATCAAAAACTGAGATTAAGTCGGTGTCGGCTCCATACCATCATCAGTGGCTGGCGGCGTCTTCTTAGACTTTGCCTTCGGAATGGCTGTTACGCTTGGCACATTCCCGCCGTCAGATGCATCATTGTCATCCTCAGGTGCTTGCGGAGGTAGACCAGCGATCACGCGCTTGATTTCATCACCCGTCAGTGTTTCGTATTCTAACAAGCCCTGAGCCATACGCTCAAACTCAACTTCTTTTTCGGCAATGATCTTAACAGCCCAGTCGTAACCGTCTTTGATGAACTTCTGGACTTCTTCTTCGATCAGCTCTTTTGTGTTTGCAGAAACGGAGAACCCAGCGGTTTTACCCGCGTAGCCCTCGGCTGCCTCAGCATAGTCGATGTTGCCTACTTTGTCCGACATACCCCAACGCAGCACCATCGCACGGGCCAAGGCAGAGGCCTGCATGATATCACCCGCAGGACCGTTAGAAACGGAATCTGGACCATACTTGTGAATTTCAGCCGCTTTACCCGCCATCGTCATAGCCAAACGCTGATGGCATTCGTCCTTGAACATGTTGAGGCGATCCATTTCTGGAAGACTCATCACCATACCCAAGGCACCACCACGTGGAATGATCGTGGCCTTATAAACCGGATCACATTTCGGCAGCGTCATACCCACAAGCGCGTGGCCTGCTTCGTGATAGGCTGTCATTTCTTTCTGCTCGGTCGTCATAACCATGCTGCGGCGTTCAGCACCCATCATGATCTTGTCCTTAGCGGATTCAAAATCAGCCATAGCAACAAAGCGGCGTCCGATACGTGCCGCGGTCAACGCAGCTTCGTTCACAAGGTTCGCCAAATCAGCACCCGAGAAACCCGGGGAGCCACGTGCAATGATCCGCAAATCAACGTCAGGCCCAAGTGGTGTTTTGCGCGCGTGCACGCCCAAGATTTTCTCACGGCCCTTGATGTCTGGATTACCTACAGTAACCTGACGGTCAAAACGACCTGGACGTAACAAGGCGGGGTCCAAAACATCTTTACGGTTGGTCGCCGCGATGATGATAACACCCTCGTTCGCTTCAAAGCCGTCCATCTCGACCAGCAGTTGGTTCAAGGTTTGTTCGCGCTCGTCGTTACCGCCGCCATACCCTGCACCACGGGACCGCCCAACAGCATCGATTTCATCGATAAATACGATGCATGGCGCATTCTTTTTGGCTTGTTCAAACATATCGCGAACACGGGACGCACCCACGCCCACGAACATTTCAACAAAGTCCGACCCCGAAATCGTAAAGAATGGAACGCCAGCTTCACCTGCGATTGCACGTGCCAACAGCGTTTTCCCTGTACCGGGAGGGCCTTCAAGCAAAGCCCCTTTTGGAATTTTACCGCCAAGACGCGAAAATTTTTGCGGGTTGCGCAAGAATTCAACAATTTCTTCCAGCTCTTCCTTGGCTTCATCGATGCCCGCCACGTCGTCAAACGTCACGCGACCTTCTTTTTCAGTCAGCATCTTAGCCTTGGATTTGCCAAAGCCCATTGCCCCACCTTTGCCGCCACCTTGCATGCGGTTCATGAAGAAGATCCAAACACCGATCAACAGTAGGACAGGCAAAATAGTCATCAGAAACGCCTGGAAGCCGGATTGTTGCTGCTGTTCAGCCCGAACAGGCACTTTGTTCGCAAGCAGAATTTCAGTTACCTTAGCGTCGCCAGGGATGATCGTGATGAAGTCCTCAGACCCTTTGCGGAAGCGGACTTGCTCGCCATCAAGCGTTACGTTGCTTACAGCCCCGTTTTGGACATCCGTGACAAATTCAGAATAGCTGAGTTCGCGGTTCTGCATATTGTCGCCCGACCCGCTAAACAGGTTAAACAATGCCAGAACCAAGAGGAACAGAACCACCCAAAAGGCGATGTTACGTGCATTTCCCAAGGAAACTTCTCCTAAATACCAGTAGCGCAACCAAATCGCGGCGCTTTCCTATAAGATAGAGATCAATTGCGCAGGTTCAATGCGATAAAAGTGTCGCAAAGAAGGTATGTGCATCCTGTTCAAGCTCAGCATGCCAATTCGGACCCTGATCCAAGATAGGCGCCGCAACCAATTTGGCCCCACACCAGACTGCTGGCAACGACAACACGGCATCCCTAGGCAGCCCAAGATCACGCCAAGTGTCCAAGGTTTTAATCCCTGCTTCACCAAGTGGGCGCACTTCGAATTTCGGGTCGTCTTCTGACCCGGTTAAGCGCCATCTATCGTCCCAAAGATCACCAATGTTACAAGTCTGATTGCGAACTGCATTCAATTCACGAAACACATAGATGTGGGATGTCTTGCACGAAACCTGACACCCATCTAACGTCGCTGAAACCCCTTTTTTTATGGCGTTCTGTACCTGTAAGACAGCTTTGCGGCGTGAAGGATATTTGGATCCATTCATCCACATAATTGCCCTGATAAGTAAACGGCGCGCTATCTCGACAGGAAGTTTCCGGTAAATAGTAAGGTCGATTCCAACCACACCATGCTCAAAAATACAGGCGTCTTTGGCTGCTAAAAATGTATGCCAATCAAGGGCATTACGTGCGTCAGCCATATTGCCAGCCACGTTTGAAAGGCTTTGAACCGTGATCCCTAAGGGCGCCAAAACTTCCAGCGCATCACGCATCCGAATACGCTCAAAATCACGATTTTCGTTACTTGGATCGTCGGCCCATGAAAGATCTTTTTGACGCAGATAGTTTCGTAATGTTTCGCGACTTTCCCATAAAAGAGGTCTTATCCAATTTATTCCGTAAGCAAGATGACTTGGGGCCATTGCAGCCAACCCGTCAACACCAGCCCCTCGTGCCAAACGCATCAGAACAGTTTCAGCTTGATCGTCCGCTGTGTGACCCAAAACAATGGCTGAAATACCGTTGCTTAGCGCCCAACCTGTGATCAATTCATACCGCGCTGTCCGTGCACTGCTTTGCAGGTTTCCCGCACCATCCCAGCTGGACCAATATTCAACGTGGTGCGCCAAGCCCAATGCGCCACAAAGGTCCGTAACCAACTTAATTTCTGCTCTCGCTTCGTCACGCAACCCGTGGTCGACGGAAATGGCAAGTAACTCGATGTTATGCTTTTGGGCAAAAGATGCCATAAGCACTAGCAATGCCATGGAATCGCCGCCGCCCGATACCGCCACACCAACCTTTGACGGTGGGTTTGGCAAAAACTGTGCCTCGATAGCGTTGACGAGATCATTTTCGGTCATAGGATCATTGCCACTTTGGCCTCAAGAGCATCCGATGTTACTCATTTGCGAATTAGCCTGTAACGCGGCCTCGGCATTTGGGAATCGTGCGGAGACTTCGCCAAGGGTCACGCAGGCCTCTTGAGTTTGCCCCAAACGCCCAAGTGCTGTTCCCAATTTCAGAAGTGCTATTGGCGCATCAACTCCACTTTGATCTGCACTGAACGCATCCAAATATGCACGGGCCGCGGTGCGAGTGTCGCCTTGGTTTTCAAATGCTTCACCGCGAAGAAGATCAGCCTTCACACTTAACGGACCACCGGGATAGGTCTGATTGAAGGTCGCAAACTGCTCTGCAGCGGCGCGAAAGTCACCGGAAGCGAGCACCTCCGAAGCCCGTTCGAAATCTGCAGCTTCTTGGGTCGCCAACTGGCCGTTATTTTTTTGCGGAATTGGAGAAATTACTGGGGTGGTAACCTGCGGGCCGCCTCCCAAAGTAGAAGTTTCACCTAGGTTTCCAATGTCCCCACCTTCCAGCTCCACCAAACGGAATTCAAGATCGCCAATGCGATTTGTCCCGTCAGCCACGACACGGCCAATACGAAACTCCAACTCTTCAGTCTTGCCAGTCAAACGTTGTAATTCGCTTTCGATCCCTTCGACGCGATCCAACAACGTGCCGAAACCCGTGCTACCTTGGACACTGCCTGTCGTTGACAACTCGCGCCGCAGTTTCTGAATTTCAACATTCAGTATCGTCAATTGTTGACGGACATCAGCCAAAGTTTGATCGTCCTGTGCTGCGGCCGCTAGGGGCCACAACACGCAACAAATGACAACGTTCAAGAGGTACTTCATTCGTTTTTACCCTGTCAGGCCGCCAGCCAATACGGTGACTGCACGACGGTTCTTTGAATAACATGCTTCTTCACTGCATACTTCGATTGGGCGCTCCTTGCCATAGCTGACAATTTGCAAACGTGATGATGGGACACCTTTCGACAACAAGTAACTGCGCGCTGCGTCAGCGCGGCGGTTGCCAAGTGCGATGTTGTATTCGCGTGTGCCCTGCTCATCCGCGTGGCCTTCAACAATGGCCGTGTAATCAAAATTGGTTAGCAACCAAGTTGCCTGACCATCTAATGTTGCACGTCCTGAGGTGGTCAATGATGATTGATCAACATCAAACAATACTCGATCACCAACTGCTTGCTGGAAGTACGCTGTTGAAGTTGGATCAGACGCACTACCAGCGACAATCCCCGCGTTCGTGGAAACGCTTGCATTTGGATCAAAGGCGTCAGTGAAACTGCCCGCCCCAAATCGGTTTGGATTTGTACACGCCGCCGTCGAAAGAGCGGCTACCAAGAGTACCATTTTTGTTGTCAGCTTCATCTGCTTCGCCTCGTTTTTAGGTCTAGTATTTTTATGTCGCTTATCACGGTTGCAGCGCGCTGTCATCGCACACCACATTTCAATCTATTTCGTGCTATTTCTGCAAAGGAGACCAGGATGGATCTGACCCCCCCTCTGGAGTACGTACAGGGCGCAAGTTGCGGCCAGTTATATCCACGGAATACAAGCTAGATCGGCCAGCGGCCCCTTGAGTCTCGCGGTGGAACATAATCACTCGACCATTAGGAGACCATGTTGGGCCTTCATCAAGGAATGAGGCGGTCAAAAGACGTTCCTCGCTACCATCAACACGCATCACACCGATATGGAACCGTCCCTTGGATTGCTTGGTGAACGCGATCAGATCGCCACGCGGCGACCACACGGGCGTGCCATAACGGCCTTGACCAAATGATATACGTTTCGGTTCACCACCACCTGCAGACATAATGTAAAGCTGTTGCGTTCCAGAGCGGTCACTTTCAAACACAATGTTATTGCCATCGGGGCTAAAGCTGGGGGCCGTTTCAATCGACGGCGCGCTGGTCAGGCGTGTTGCACGGCCAGACGGCACATCCATTGTGTAAATGTCTGTGTTGCTGCCGGTGGCCTGCGAAAATACCACCGTTTGTCCATTTGGTGCAAAACGCGGCGCGAAACTCATTGAACCTTGGGCGCTTTCCAAAACGCGACGCTTCACGTTGCCCACATCCAAAACATAGATGCGTGGGAACCCTGTCTCGTAGGATGTATAAAGCACACGATCGCCCGTTGGGCTAAAACGCGGGGCTAAAACCAATGAACTACTGTCCGTCAAATATTTGACGCCAGCGCCATCATAATCCATCACAGCAAGGCGTTTTTTGCGGTCAATTTTTGGACCTGTCTCTGAAACGAAAACGACACGGCTGTCAAAATACCCGCTTTCGCCAGTGATCCGGCTATAGACCGCGTCCGCGACCTTGTGGGCCATGCGTCGCCAGCCTTCTACGGTCCCTTGGAATTGCAAACCACTGCCAAGTTCAGCACCAGAGAAAATGTCATAAAGCCGGAATTTGACGGTCAAATTATTGCCCGCTACACTCACAGCACCAATGACTAGGGCTTGCGCATTGATCGCTTTCCAATCGGCGTATTGAACAGGTGCACCAAAATCGGACACGGTGCTGATGAATGCGCTCGAAGGGATTTGGCGGAACAAGCCAGTCCCTTGTAAATCTGCCGCAACGACGCTGGCCAATTGGGCACCCATCTCGGCACTTTCGCCATTTTCCGGGACGAAACTGGGCGTGGCAAACGGCAATGGTTCGATCACACCTTCTGTAATTTCGATACGCAATGGACCTTGTTGAGCCTGCGCCAACGTGACGGACAGTGTTGCAGTCATAATCAACGCTATAAGTGCGGTAATAATTCGAACCATCATTTGATGCGCATCCTTTCGGGATTGAATGTCATTTCAATGTCTTTCCATTGGTCATATTTGTCGCTTGGTAATTTGAAGCCGCTTGATCCGCAGCGGATTATCGCTCGTCTTGCCGTGGCAAAAGCCTGTTCAACTGACGCCGCTGTGCCACCTTCACTACCTATCTGGCGAATAGACGACGTCAAAGGCTTGCCGTCTTGGGCAAGTGAAACCGCAACAACAACTGTAGTTTCTAAAGCGGCACTTGAAAGTGAACCAACATTCCAACATTTCTGAACGGCCACGCGTAACGTATCTTTTTCACCAGCAGTCAGCGGCGGACCGCTTGGCGCACTTGGCGCATCGCCCGCTTGACCTAAAGCCTCTGCCAAAGCGTCGTTCACAGCAGATGACGTGTCAGCAGGTTCAGGCGGTGTTGGCGTTTCAGCCTCCGCCGCCTGAACTGCGGGGCGTGTTGGGCGACGCGCGGGTGGACGTATAGATGTTTCAAGTGCTGCGGCAGGTTGTTCAGCTTCGGTCACGATCTCGGACGTCGCTTCATCGGGGGCCGTTGCATCTTGAGGCTCAGCCACCGCCTCCCCCGTATCAGCTTGTTCAACAGCGTCTTGCTGTACAGGATCTGGGCGGGCTTCTGGCTCTGGCACCGCAACAGGTTCTGGGGCGATGCGGTCAGAGGGCCGTGGTACAGGTCGGTCGCTTGTTACTGGCGCAACCACCGAAACTTCGGGTTCCGGCGTTGGTAAAACGGGGGCTTCGTCTGACACTTCAGCCTCGGGCAGCGGCGTTAAATCCGTCATGTCTGGCGCATCATCTGCAGATGGTGCCTGGGCAACAACTGGTATTTCTTGGGCAGGCGTCGTGTCCGGTTGCGGCACATCGACAGCTTCGTTCTCAATGTTTGGTTGGGCAGGTTGGGCAACCTCAGTCGAAGATCTAGGCGCATCTTGTGCTGCAAGCATTGCTGCAAATGCCTCACCCGAGATTACAGAGACTTCAGTGGCTTTAATAGGCAGCTGCTCGGCACGAAAAACGCCGCCAAACATCAACCACCCGATCAATGCCGCGTGGCCAGTCGCCGATATGACTTGCCCTGTATTCACAGTCTACGCCCCTCGACTTTACTGGTCCGTACCATCAAGTGCCGGCCCACCGATGTCCGTCACTAAACCGATGTTTGAAAAACCACCTGCATTTAAGGCCCCCATGACCTGCATAACTTGGGCGTAAGGAACCGAACCGTCAGCCCGTAAAAATACACGGTCACTTTCACGTTCGGCTGCAATACCGCGTAAACGTGTGATTAACTGGTCCCGCGGTGTTTCCGCTGTTTGAATTTGTACCGCACCCTCAGCCGTAATCGTGACTGTTAATGGTTCTTCTTGATCAACAGGCAATGCACCTGCAGCGGTTTTAGGCAGTACCACCGGAACGCCAACCGTCAGTAAAGGGGCTGCAACCATGAATATAATCAACAACACCAGCATGACGTCCACAAATGGCGTAACGTTGATCTCGGCCATCGGCCTTGAGCTTCCACGGCGACGACGGCGTCGGCCACCCCCATCCTCTTTTTGTACCAAACCTCCGCCCATGGCTAACCGTCCAACTGGCGACTAAGGATGGTCGCAAATTCATCGGAAAAGGCTTCGTAGCCAGAAATGATCCGGTCACTGTCAGCACTTAACTTATTGTAAAACACAACGGCTGGTATCGCGGCCAGCAGGCCAAGACCTGTCGCCAACAACGCCTCAGCAATGCCAGGGGCCACAACAGCCAGATTGGTATTTTGTTGTTCGGCAATTTCAATAAAGGCGTTCATGATCCCAATAACTGTACCAAACAGACCGATAAACGGTGCTGTCGAGCCAACAGTTGCCAAGACGGTCAGGCCATTTTGTAATCCGTCAGCTTCCTTGTTGATCGCTACATCCATGCTGCGATCAATCCGTGCTGTTGCACCCGCGATTAACCCACCGTCATCACGATGCGAGCGTCGCCACTCCATCATGCCAGCGGCAAATACCTTTTCCGAATGCCCAACTGGCGCTGCACCAATCTGATCAAACAGACTGTCGAGCGGTTCGCCTGACCAGAACTTCTGATCAAATGCCGCCGCTTCAGCCCGCGCGCGGCGATAGCTGACCAGCTTTTGAACAATGATTGACCACGCCCAAAACGAGGCGACGATCAACATGATCATAACGATTTTAACTGTGATTGTAGCGCGTGCGAATAATGCCCACATGGAGAAATCAATCTCCTGCGCTAAGGCTAGCGTCTCTGCTTCCATGTGCCTGCTCTTTGTTACGATCAGTTTTTTCCGACCATTATTAACTATGAATTTAACGTACCCGCGCGGGGAAAGCTACCATAATGGCGTCATTACCACTTATTGCAGCTTAAGTGCGCGGATTTCCGCAGGAAGTCGGGTGGGTTTACCTGCCACAGACATGCACGCGGCGGTGACTTTAGCACGAAAGATCACCTTGCCATCCAATTCCACAGTTTGATCAAACACCCATCGCACAGCGCCAACTGGGTAGTGTGTGCTTAGTACTTTGATCCGATCCCCCAATCGGGCAGAGCCAAGATAATCTGCTTCAACACGGGTGACCGCAAAAACGATCCCATCTTCGCGCATCGCCCGTTGATCTACACCCAACTGTTCAACAACTTCGGAACGCGCACGTTCTATGTATCGTAGATAGTTTGCATAATAGACTATTCCAGCCATATCGGTGTCTTCATAATAGACGGTTATGGGAAAGACATGGGTCATTGCATTACTCCAATGCGGGCGGACAGTCTAAGTGCATGTGTTGGGTCATGTGTTGCAGCAGGTAGAACAGGGTCGTAAGCCGCAGCAATCAGTTGCCCTATTTCAGGTCGCAGTACCGTAGTTTCCCCCGCCAATGCCAACGGGGATTGGGTCTTAAATGCCATATCTGACCACAACACTATCGACTGCGTAACTTGGCTAAGCGCCAACGTATCCGCTGACACTGCTGCAAGATTGTCGTCCATACGCAAAAACACGAAACACGCCTTGATCGCACCAGTCTTGTCAAAGCGGAAGACACGGTACTGGTTGGCATCGGCAGCATTCAACCGACCAACCAAAGGTTGAAGATCAGGCACCATATCGTCTAAACGCGGCACATCTAGCAATTCATCCCATTCGCGAAAGAAGAACCACATGAAATTGCTGCCCAATTCTGCATCACCATCAGACATCTCATGCCCAGCCAACTGACACACCGCATCGATGGCCCCTTTGATGACACCTAAGGTTTCATCCTCAACGCCAAAAACAACAGGCGCGATAGCGCGGCCCCAACGGGCAAATGCAAATTGTCCATCACCGCGGGTAAACAGCTTTTCTACCTCACCAGCATCCATATTCATTGTTCCCTAAAAACTCAAAAACCACGATATCAACCGAACAAATCTGTTGGTTTCTTTGGCGCGGCCATTCCCAAATGTGTCCATGCCTTTTGTGCCAACATCCGACCACGTGGTGTGCGTTGAATTAAACCTTGCTGCAATAGATAGGGTTCGATCACTTCTTCCAAAGAATCACGGCTTTCACTAAGTGCCGCACTTAACGTTTCGATCCCAACGGGGCCACCTTGATAGTGATCAGCAATAAGTTTGAGATATCGACGATCCGCACTGTCCAGACCCAAATGGTCCACGCCCAACCGCGTCAATGCGCTGTCGGCGAGTTGTTTGGTCACACGGCCATCACCCTCCACAACTGCGAAATCCACAACACGGCGCAGCAAACGGCCCGCAATACGCGGCGTTCCACGGGCACGGCGTGCAATCTCACGGGCGCCACCTTCATCAGCAGGTGCACCAAGTTTACGAGCGTTGCGCTCAACGATTATAAACAACTCGTCTTCTGTGTAGAATTCAAGACGCGTGGGAATACCGAAACGATCGCGAAGCGGGGTCGTCAAAAGACCCATGCGCGTTGTTGCACCTACCAACGTAAACGGCTGAAGTTCGATCCGTACAGTACGCGCCGCTGGCCCTTCCCCGATAACCAGGTCAAGTTCGAAATCTTCAAGCGCGGGATACAGAATTTCCTCAACCACTGGATTAAGGCGATGGATTTCGTCGATGAACAAAACATCGCGCGCTTCCAGATTGGTCAGGATCGCTGCCAGATCGCCTGCTTTGGCCAAGACAGGACCCGATGTCATACGAAAATTTACACCCAACTCACGTGCCATGATCTGGGCCAAGGTCGTCTTACCCAAGCCAGGGGGGCCATGAAACAACGTGTGATCCATCGCTTCACCCCGTTGCTTGGCTGATTGGATGAAGACGCGCAGGTTTGACCGGGCTTCGGCCTGTCCTACGAACTCATTCAAAGCCTGCGGACGCAAAGCGCGGTCAAAGTCTTCGGGCATGGGCGCGGGGCGCAAAGTTGGGTCTGGTTCACTCATGTTTTATCTATGGCGTAAGGTGCATGGTTCTTCCAGTGGGAAGGTGCGTACGTCACCCCGCCTACCCTTTCGGTGCCAGCAATTTCAATGCGGCACGGATCAAAGCCGGTGTATCAGCTTCTGGCATTTCACCAGCGGCTTTGGCAACCGCCCCTGCCGCATCCCCTGGTCCATAGCCAAGATTGCCAAGAGCCGATAAGGCCTCTGCCTGAGCCGATTGATTGTGGATGATAGGGGACGAAATCGATACTTCTATTACTTCTGCATCAATTTCACCGTTTGCTTGGGCCGAAACACTCCCCATTGCCATAACACTAGGAGCTTTATCCTTAAGGTCCATGACAACACGTTGTGCGATTTTTGGTCCAATCCCTTTGGCTGCTTTGATCGAATTCCAATCACCTAGTGCAATGGCGCGGCTCACCCCGTCCGTGCCCAAAGTTCCCAAAATAGCAAGGGACGCCTTAGCACCGACCCCTTGGACCGAGGTCAACAAACGGTGCCATTCCTTTTCTGCTAAGGTTGGAAAGCCAAACAACTGCATCAAGTCTTCGCGCACAACTAAATCCGTAAACAAGGCACAGACCTCACCCACACCCGGTAATGCTGCCAGCGTCCGCTCGGAACAGAAGACAATATATCCAACACCGCGCACATCAATCAGAATGTGATCAGTGCTGCGATAGTCGATACGACCTGTAAGCTTACCAATCATACCAGCGCCTTTTCTAATGCTGCAGCTAAACCGCTGGCACCACCGTGATGCGCGTGGCAGATCGCAATCGCCAAAGCATCGGCCGCATCGGGCCCAGCAAGTTCAACGCCCGGCAATTGCAGCTTGACCATGTGCGCCACCTGACCTTTGTCGGCATGACCTACGCCAACAACCGTTTTCTTCACTTTATTAGGAGCATATTCACCAACCGTAAGCCCCGCCTGCGCAGGGACCAACATTGCAATCCCACGGGCTTGACCCAATTTCAGGGTACCCGCCCCATCTTTGTTCACAAAGGTCTGTTCAACGGCAGCTGTTTGGGGCGCGTATCGCTCCACGACATCCGTCAATCCACGATAAAGCGACAGCAAGCGTGCAGCCAAATCATCGCCAGATGAGTGCACAACACCGTTCGCCACATGGCGAATCCGAGGGCCATCAACATCAATGACACCCCAGCCCATGTTCCGAAGCCCTGGATCAATCCCTAAAACACGTACCATTGCGTGACTTGCCCTGCTCTTTTGTTGCTTTTTCGCACTACTAGCACGAAACGCGAACATCCGCCAAGGGGCAACGTGATGCTGCATCGCAGCATGGAAGCGACATTCCGAAACCAAACGCGACACCCGCAGCACTGTTGTAAGGGGAATTCACCACAAATTAAATCATATATGTCAAAAATGAGGCCATATTTTTATGACTTAACGAAATATAGACCCATGCACCAAACGCATATCGAACATGCATTTTTGGATATTGTCCAATTATGAACTTCCTCCTAAATGCCACTCAACAAGACCGGATGATCCCGGCCAACATACAAAAGGACTGCAACCATGACTACATTCGACACAAACCGCACATCATTTGGCTCAACAACAGTTGCAGCCCGTATTTCTGGCGTTTTCCACACAGCAATCGAAACTGCTGTATCTTGGAATGACGCACGTATGACCCGCAATACTTTGTCATCTTTAACTAACCGCGAATTGGAAGACATCGGCCTAACACGCGGCGACATCGAAATGGTTGCACGTACACGCTAACTACCAACTTCTGAACGGACCTCTTATCCGCCCTCCCTCGGAGTTTATGGGTCCTCAGACGCAAAAACCGCGCTATCCCTTGTGGATGCGCGGTTTTTCTATTTTCGGATTAGTAGAAACCTAACATCCGCTGATATCAGTGTGTGTGTGTTAGGTGAATTTAAAGATTAGCGAAAAATTGGCCCCATAAAGCCAGCAATGACTTTTGACATCGGATCTGCCCGCATGACCCAAGCGCCACCTTGCTCAACAAAAGTTCCACTGTTTAAAATCGCTACGCGCTCACCGTACAAATCAGGTCCGATAGCAGCCAGCATAAACGCTTTAAAAAATACGAACCCCAGCAGCAAAAGTACAATACCTTTGAAAGGAATTTCCAAACCGCGGCGGCGCGGCTTCGCTACAATCAAACCATCTGTGCGCATCTGCGTGGTGTAACCACGTGACATCGCTTGATGTTTACGTCCAAGCAAATTCAGACGGTGAATAAAATGTTTCTTGGTCTCAACCATGGCAACACCTAAAACATTAGCACCCCCACCAATCTGTCTAATCAATATGCCGCCTAAATGTGTCAAAACAGTGGCATTTTCCTAAAACACCCCTACAAACCAGGCTTAATTATGGCTTTTTTTGAAGCGTTAGAGTTGTCCACTCAACAATCTCTTCGCGGTGGACAAGATTGATGCCATTTTGTGCATAAACCGAAATAACGTCATCCGCCTGCTCATTCAGAATTCCTGAAAGAATAGCATAGCCGTTTTCTGCCAGACTAGTCGCCATATCTGGTGCCAATGCAACCAAAGGACCTTTTAGGATATTCGCAAAGACTAAATCAAAGGGTGCTTTGGCCAACAGTTCAGGATGATCGAAACCTGCTGCCTCAACAGCGATGATACGACCGACCAAATCATTAGCAACAACGTTCGCATTCGCTACATCCACGGCCACCTGATCGATATCGCTCACCATAACGGGATTCGGCCAAATACGTGCTGCCGCCATACCCAAGACCGCCGTGCCACATCCGATGTCAGCAACATTGTCGCCTCGAAATCCATTGTTGGACAACCGATCCAACGCACGTAAGCACCCCAGTGTTGTTCCGTGGTGACCTGTACCAAATGCCATTGCGGCCTCAATCAACAGTGGTTCACAATCTGCAGGCACTTTGTCTGCGTCATGGCTGCCATACACAAAGAAACGGCCCGCTTCTACAGGTGACAATTCCCGACGCACATGTGCGACCCAGTCTGTCTCCGGAAGTTCCGAGATCGCAAACTCTTTTGCACCCATAGCGGCAGACAATAAAGACAATGCAGTTTCGTCTGGATGCTCAGTGAAGTATCCACCAACTTCCCACAGACCAGATCCGTCTTCGACTTCAAAGACGCCAATACCGGTGGGTTCAGGGATCAGCCGTTCCATTGCCTCGCCCAGCGCTTCAGCTGCGGGTTTACCTGTGAGAGTCGTCAGCGCGGTAAATGTTGGCATTATCTGCTCCTGTATCAGTCTTGATTTGGACAAGCGCACAGCTTTAGCTGTGTCGCCCTACCCAATGCGTTCAATCCCGCCACATAACGACAGCCCTACAGTGCCGCAAGGGCTCCCATGATTCCACCCCACGACGGCCTTCCGATAAATAACAGCAGCTGCGCCAAAGTTGGCCCAGAATTCGGTGTGCCCCAAAGTGGACTCTGTTAGTGATTGGCCCTCAGCCATCCCTACTCAGCAGGTGCACTTAGCGCATGTTTGAATATTGTCTCATGTCCAGGGGCTGGATGACGGGGGATCAAAAGCGCTAAGCCTAAAGAAACGCTCGCCATGCCTGCCGCAATCAAGAAGACCAGCAGCGGCGAAACCAGCCACAACAGGCCTAAAAGCACAGGCAATGCAACTGCTGCGATATGATTGATGGTGAAGGCGACGGCCGCGGTAGGGGCAATATCAGCTGGGTCAGCTATCTTTTGGAAATAGGTCTTTAACGCAAGCGCCAATCCAAAGAAGATGTGGTCGACGACATACAGGAACGCCGCAATCGCTGCTCCCCAACCTAGATAATAGACACCGCCATAGGCCAGAAACACGATAACCAGGCCTGTGTATTCGAAGATCAACGTCGAACGTTCACCAAATCGCTGCACGATACGTCCCAACATAGGGGCAATTGCCATATTAATCATCAAGTTGATCAAGAAAAGCGAGGTAAGCTCATGCACTTCATACCCGAACCTCTCAACCATCATGAAACCAGCAAACACCATAAATATCTGGCGACGGGCACCGGCCATAAACTGCAGCGCGTAGTAAAGCCAATAGCGTTTGCGCAGCACCATCCGCTTGTTTTGCGGGGTTGGTCCTTCAAATTGGGGGTAGGCAACCATAGCGAATATGGCCAAAAACACTGTGACCAATCCACCGAACATATAAACAGTATTATAGGTGAGGCCCAATGGTTCCCACAGTGACAATATAATCAGATAAACGACAAAAGTCGCCGCCGACCCCATCGCCATAAGCCAGCCCAAAATACGGGGCGCATCCGCTTTGGGAAGCCATTGAAGCTGCAAGGATTGGTTCACCGTTTCGTAATAGTGGAACCCAATGGAACTTAGCATCGTAAGCGTCAAAATCCCACCCAAGGTTGGGAAATACGCGGTCACAGCAGTCGCAACACCCAACAAGATAAGGGAAACTAGCCCCAAGACCTGCTCGCGCACAAAAATGATAATTGCGATCACTCCAATGGCCAGAAACCCGGGAATTTCGCGCACAGTATGCAACAACCCGATATCAGCACCATCAAACTGTGCTGCCTCAATCACAAAGTTGTTCAGTAATGCAGCCCACGTATTAAACGCAACTGGCATGGCCAAAGCCATCAAGAACAACAGGACAATAGGGCGGCGCCAGCGCGGCAAATGTTGCGCATCGGCAAGTGCAACAATTTCAGTCATTGGGCAGACCTACGCCCAAACCAGAAAAAGGACGATAGCCCAAACGCACAACAGTGGGACCCGGCAAACCAATCTTCTTTAGGCCAAAATACTCGCTCCGCAGGCATGTAATTACTTTGGCCATTTCGGTTTCCAGACGTTTCCAAAGGGATCACATCTTAATAGAAACTTTGCGGGTCGATATCGACGGCAAGCCGCATATCTCCTTTTATGCGAACCTGTGCAATCCAACGCGACAAAGCGCCTTGCAACGCGACACTCTTGTCAGCTTTCACCAACATCCGCACACGGTGACGCCCCCGTACACGTGCGATTGGGGCGGGGGCTGGGCCAAACACCTGCGCACCGACAGCGCGCAACGGCCCATCCATGCGGGCCAAGTGATTGGCCAAATCAAACACCTGCGCCACGTCTGGGCCACTCACAATAATCCCTGCCATTCGACCGTAAGGTGGCACACCCGCCTTTTCACGCTCTGCCGCTTCAGCCCGCCAAAATCCTTCCTCATCCCCCTCAAGGATCGAACGGATCACGGGATGTTCGGGTTGATACGTTTGCAACATCGCTGTCCCAGGTTTCTCTGCCCGCCCAGCGCGTCCCGCCACCTGACGCATCAGTTGAAACGTGCGTTCTGCCGCACGTAAATCTGACCCTTGCAGACCCAAATCCGCATCAATGACCCCCACAAGCGTTAGATTGGGAAAATTGTGCCCTTTAGCAACCAATTGCGTCCCAATCACAATATCAGCACCGCCCGCCGCAATTGACTCGATCTCCGCCTTTAACGCTCGGGCTGATCCATACATATCTGAACTTAGCGTGGCGATGCGCGCATCGGGAAACAACTCTGCGGCCTCCTCCCCCAAACGCTCGACCCCGGGTCCAACAGGGGCCATCCGCCCTTCAGCATCACAAGATGGGCACTTCTGCGGCATCTCTTTGCTTTCACCACACTGGTGGCAAACCAACCGCTTTTGGAACCGATGTTCCACCATCCGGGCGTCACAATCGTCGCAACCAACCTGATGGCCACAAGCCCGACACAGGGTTATCGGGGCATAACCACGACGGTTGATGAACAGCATGGCTTGTTCACCAGCATCGATCCGCTTCTGGACTTCAGCCTTCAAAACTTCTGACACCCAGCGATTGCTTGGCAACTTGGCATCCCGCATATCGATGGTTTTCATCGTTGGCATGACAGCAGGCCCAAATCGCGAGGTCAGCTCTAGACGTTTGTACTTCCCGCTTTCTGCATTTGCCCAGCTTTCCAAAGACGGCGTAGCCGAAGCCAGAACAACATGCGCGCCACAGATGGAAGCCCGCAAAACTGCCATGTCGCGGGCATTATATAAGACGCCCTCTTCTTGCTTGTAGGACGTGTCGTGTTCCTCATCGACAACAATCAAGCCAAGGTTTTGGAAAGGCAGAAACAACGCAGACCGTGCACCAATCACCAATTGCGCCTGTCCTTGCCCAATCATCCGCCAAATGCGGCGGCGTTCGGTCATAGTGGCACCAGAATGCCATTCAGCAGGGCGATGCCCAAACCGTTCCTGAACACGCTTCAAAAACTCCGCTGTCAACGCAATCTCTGGCAACAAGACCAGTGCTTGGCGACCAGCCTTCAGGGCAGCAGCCACCGCTTCTAAATAAACCTCGGTCTTGCCAGACCCTGTCACACCACGCAGCAATGTCGTACCATAATCACCAGATAGCACTTCATCCGACAGGTAAGCCGAAGCAGTTGCTTGATCTTCGGTCAATTCTTTGCTTGGCAGGCTGGGATCAAGTCGTGGGAACGGCAAATCACGCGGGCTGTCTTCTTCTGCGACAGCACCTTGCTCTACCAAGCCTTTGATAACCGAGGTGGTCACCCCAGCCAATTCCGCCAGCTCTTTCAAGGTAAATGCCAGATCGCCATATTCGGCCAAAGTGTCCAAAACACGTGTACGAGCGTCAGTGATACGTGTTGGTTCTGACGGACCACGGCGATAAATCTTACGCATGGACGGCGGATCGCCCAACCCCGGCGCACGGGTTGCCAAGCGCAGCATCGCGTTCATCGGGGTCAGGGTATAATCGGCAGAGCGGCGCAAAAATTCACGCATTTCCAACCGCATCGGGGCGGCGTCCAGTACACGGTAAGCCGACCGTACTTTCTTAATGTCCCAATCCCCTTTGCCAGCCCCCCAAACCACACCAATGACCTTGCGAGGCCCTAATGGCACTTCGACAAACGCACCCAAATGGCAGCCACCCGCCGGCGCTTTGTAATCCAACATCCGGTCCAATGGCTGCGCAGTCAGAACGCCAATCAAAGCACCTTCATCAAAACATTCTGGACTGGTAGGTGATTGTGCCACATCTCACTCCGTTCGAGTTGAGGGTTTTCGATTTGTACAAGTTGGGGTACATGCATTTCCAAGACAACACTACAGTTCAATCAAGACTGTTCACGCCAATATTCAAAGGACACGAGACACATGAAATTCTTTGTCGACACAGCCGATATCGATGCTATCGCAGAACTAAACGATTTAGGTATGGTAGACGGTGTTACAACCAACCCTTCCATTATTCTGAAATCTGGCCGCAACATCCTTGAAGTGACAAAAGAGATTTGCGCGCTTGTTGACGGACCAGTCTCTGCCGAAGTTGTTGCACTTGAAGCCGACGCGATGATTGCCGAGGGGCGCGAGCTGGCCAAAATCGCGGAAAACGTAACCGTCAAACTGCCATTGACTTGGGATGGTCTGAAAGCCTGTAAGGTCCTGACTGGCGAAGGCAAAATGGTTAACGTCACTTTATGTTTTTCAGCGAACCAAGCGTTGTTGGCCGCAAAAGCCGGCGCGACGTTCATCTCCCCGTTCATCGGACGTTTGGATGACATCAATTTGGACGGTATGGATTTGATCGAAGACATCCGTACCATTTATGACAACTACGGATACGAGACCCAAATTTTGGCAGCATCTATCCGCAGCGTAAATCACATCCATGATTGTGCAGTCGTAGGCGCCGACGTGATCACAGCGCCACCAGAAATCATTAAGAAGTTGGTATCACACCCACTGACAGATCAAGGCTTGGAGCAGTTCATGAAAGACTGGGCCAAGACTGGCCAATCAATCCTATAAAACATCAGCTGGCGCGTGCCCTACGCGCCAGCGCTTCATGCTTCACTTAAAGACTAAGCGGAAATAGGCCTGCGATTTTCGCTGCTGCATGACGATTTCTTTATTTCTTTTCAGTAAAGACCAGATCTGTACGCTTTATTGCATCAGCCATTGACGGAAAGTGTTGTTATTTCCCAGCATGGAGCGAATTCTCGCCACTTTTGAGGTAAATGCTATTGAGAGACAACAAAATTTTAGATTAACGATCGCACACGTGTTATGTTGACGTAAAATTACCAGAGGCAAACATGAGCAGTAGCCCGAAAATTGATGATACGTTGCGCGAAGCCATCATTTCGCAGCCAAACGTGATTCTTGACGACAAGGATTTGATGCAGGCGTTGATCGCTGCAAATGAACGCGCGATGGGTGGTAACATTGTCGACCTGCGCGGTATTGCAATGGACCGCTTGGAAAGCCGCCTTGACCGTCTTGAAGACACGCATCGTTCCGTTATTGCCGCCGCTTATGAAAACCTAGCGGGCACCAATCAAGTCCACCGCGCGATTTTACGCATGCTGGACCCTGTCGAGTTTGAGACATTCCTGCGCGATTTAAGTGGTGAAGTTTCCGAGATATTGCGCGTTGATGCAACCAAACTGGTTTTAGAATCCGTTCAGAACGATTCGGATACAACAGTAAAACGATTGGGTGAGGTTCTAAGCGTCGCCGAACCTGGGTTCATCGACCATTACCTATCGCAAGGACGCGGTGGGCAGGTTCGAAAAGTTACTTTGCGCCAAGTCCAAAATGCATCCGAAACGATCTACAGTGACAAAGCTGATTGGATTCGGTCTGAAGCCTGTTTGAAGCTTGATTTCGGCGATGGCCGTTTGCCGGGGATGTTGGTGATGGGTGCCGAAGACCCCCATATGTTCGGTCCGCAGCAAGGCACCGATTTACTTGCCTTCTTTACGGGTGTTTTTGAACGCGCCATGCGGCGCTGGCTGTCTTGAGAATGATTTCACCTGCGGCGCGAGACGCGTTGCGGGAATGGCTCGACCACCAGAAATCGCTGAAAGGCTCCGCAGAAAACACGATCACGGCCTATACTGGTGATGTGACCGAATTTCTTGCGTTCATCACAGCACATAAAGGTGAGCCACAAGGTTTGGGTGCACTGTCAAAAATCACCATCAGTGACATGCGGGCATGGATGGCAAACAGCCGCAGCACAGATGTTGGGCCGCGGTCATTGGCACGCAAACTATCTGCAGTAAAAGTATTCTATCGTTGGCTCGCTGCCCGCGAAGGTTTTGAACCCACAGCTGTTTTATTGACGCGTTCACCAAAATTCACGAAAAAACTGCCTAGACCTTTGGCCATTGATGCAGCACACGACATGATCGAAACCGTTGAAATGCAATCGCTTGAGCCTTGGGTGGCAGCCCGTGATACAGCTGTTGTCACTCTTCTTTGGGGATGCGGTTTGCGCATTTCTGAGGCGCTTGGCCTAAAAGGCATCGACACCCCCCTACCCAAAGTTATGCGCATCATGGGTAAAGGCGGCAAAGAGCGAATTGTCCCAGTCGTTGACGCAGCACGAAACGCTGTTGATGCCTATGTAAAGTCTTGCCCCCATAAACTGCAGGATGACGGACCACTGTTTTGCGGTGTCCGGGGCGGTGTATTATCCCCCCGTGCGATCCAAAAAGCGATGGCCTCAGCCCGAATGCAGCTAGGGCTGCCGGCAACGGCAACACCACATGCGTTGCGCCACAGCTTTGCGACGCATTTGTTGAACGCAGGCGGGGATTTGCGCACGATCCAAGAATTGCTGGGCCATGCCTCACTTTCGACGACCCAAGCCTACACAGCAATCGATACCGCGCGTCTGCTCGATGTTTATGATAGTGCCCACCCCAAAGCTTAATTCACGTCGCGACACATTGCCTCACGCAAACGTTTATGCCGTTTTAAGAAGATTTCTGTCACATTAAGTTCAACGCATACGCCATATGCCCCGAATCTAAGACATTAGCTACGCACAGGAATCCACAATGAAACTACATACTTCACTTGCCGCCGCCGCATTAGGTCTTGCTCTTACTGCAACAACTGCACTCGCCGAAGATTGCGCTGTTATAACCGTTGAAGACCAATTCGATTTAGAAGCTGACGAGATCGTGGCGCTATATAACTGCCTCGCTGACAAATTGGCGGAAGGCTACGGCAAAGCAGGTGACGAAGTAGGGGCAAACTACCGTTCATGGGCACCGACATCCACACGCCCAGCCATCCAAGGTGCTCACGGCAACCGCATCTTGAATACCTTTGCCAACGACATTGCCGCAGAACAGTACCTAAAATATCAAGAAGAAGACTTTACCATGCCTGTGGGTTCAGTCCTTGCGAAAGAGTCCATCACCATTTCGATCAAAAAGAAAACGGCACGTCCCGGCCCACTTTTGATGATGACCAAAATGGAAGTAGGATCAATCCCCGAAACAAATGACTGGCTTTACACAGGTGTTCAACCAAACGGCAAAACAATGAAGGTCAAACAATCCTTCTGTCACGATTGCCACGAAGCCTACGAAGATTCCGATTTTCTTGCTTACCCAATGGAAGAGGTCCGTCTAGGCCAAGACCAGTAACAATCATCTTTGGTAAGAAACAATTTTCAACCCGTCAGCCAAGCTGGCGGGTTTAGCTTTGCATTTGTCACAATGTTACGGCATGTAAGCGACATGACACCAAAAATCAAAGCCCTCTCCGTCCATCTACTGACCGCCACTGGTGCAGTTTTTGCAATGTTAGCGATGCTTGCAGCCGTTGATGCCAAATGGGACTTGATGTTCCTTTGGTTGGTTGTAGCCTTCTTTGTGGATGGCATTGATGGCCCTCTGGCACGCCACTATGACGTCAAGAAGAACGCGGCTGAATTTGACGGTGTCCTGCTTGACCTGATCATCGACTACCTCACCTACGTCTTTATCCCCGCCTTTGCCCTATTTAAATCAGGGTTGATGGATGGATGGACAGGTTGGTTTGCCATCATCGTCATCACATTCGCATCAGCGATGTATTTCGCTGATTCCCGTATGAAAACTAAAGACAATTCATTCTCCGGCTTCCCAGGGTGCTGGAATATGCTGGTATTGGTCATATTTGCACTAGAACCGAACTTCTGGGTGTCTTTGGCACTTGTTACGGTTTTGGCCCTAGCAATGTTCCTGCCACTTAAATTTGTGCATCCGGTTCGGACGGAACGTTGGCGCACGGTCACATTGCCACTTGCCCTTGCATGGACATTCTTTGCGGGATGGGCCGCCTGGGTCGATTTCCACCCAGAAAGCTGGGCGCACTGGGGGCTTGTCGTAACCAGCGTCTACTTGCTGGGCGCTGGCGTTGCACAACAATTGATCCCACAACGCAACGCATAGTTAAGCTGTCGATCTAGCACCACGCCTAAATTAACAAGCCTGCAGCGCCTTCGTGGCGCAGTAAAGCAACCTTGGTTTCTACGCCACCTGCCCCTGAAAACCCCGTCAAACCTTTGGCCCCCATCACACGGTGGCAAGGGATGATAATTGCGATGGGGTTGCCACCACAAGCTTGGCCAACAGCTTGTGCCGGCACGCCCAAGTCCTTGGCTATCTCGCCGTAAGTACGTGTATATCCAAATGGTATTGCTGAAATAGCATCACAAACCTCGCGCTGGAAGGCCGTACCTTTGACGTACAACGGCAGATCGAATTGCTCCAACTCACCAAGGTTGTAGGCCAACATCTGTACCTCAGCATGATCCAAGACTTCGCTGGGGTCAGTTGCGCCTGACACGCCCCAATCCAACTTAACAATTGCACCCGCCTCTTCGACCAAACACAAGGTGCCAAACTGTGTCTCAACACTGCGTCTTCTTACCTGTGACATCTTCAAACCGCGTAACCTTGCACCGTAACACGCTGTAAAAATCTATCAATCAAATCGGGTTCTACCGTGTTCAGACATTGTTGGGCAAAATACCAGTAAACATATTTATCATAAGCTTTTGCTCGTTTTTCCTGTTTCAAAAAGCGACCCAGTTCTTGCGCATTTTTTGCGACCTGAGCAATATGATGAAAATCTGATTTCCCGCACAGGATCACGGGCTTTCGATGTAAATAGGCTTCGACACCAACAGCAGAATTGATCGTTACAACACGGTCAGCAGCAGACAGTATGTCATGTATGTTCGCCTCAGAAATCGTTAAATTTGAGTGCTCGTTACAAAGCTGCTCAAGCCGTTTGGTCGTTTCGGGATCGTGATCCCTAGGATGTGGTTTGACCACCACAGGACCATCCACGGCTGCCAATACCCCTTCCACCATTTGCCAACGGTCTAGGTAACATGTCTCCCCAACTATCCTGTGGCCTTCGGATTGCAAAAATACTGCAACTGAACCAGTTGGGACATCAACAATTTCATCGGGTTGTTCGTAGCGCGATATACGCCCAATCGCCAAACGCTGCCTCAAACGGCGGAAAAACGGGCGTGCCGTTTCCCCATTTACCTCGTTTGCTTGGAAACGAGAGTTCGCAATGGACGAGAACGCTCTGATCCCCGCAGGGTCCATGTTCCAGAATGGGTAAACATACGCAATACCACTGTTCAGGACGCGCGGATGTTGAAAGCGCCCATGATTTATGATGTGAAACGCATCATCTGCTTCAACTTGGTCCATGACTTTTTCACGGTCTAGAATGCAGGTATCCCACGCGATCCCACGTTCATCCAAACCATCGAACAACCTTTGATAAAGCGGCAAGACGCCTTCACCCAACGGGCGTAGCCATGATCCGGGTAAGTGAAAAAGAATATGCCCCAAAATCGTTCCTCAAAAAAAGAATAGCCTCGCCCGATCAGGGGCAAGGCTATGTTAATTTCAGGCAATCGCCAAGGCGTTAGCTTAGTCTTCAGCTGTAGCCAGCAGACCCTTTTCACTCGCCAAATCACGCATCCGCTTTTGCAACTTTTCAAATGCACGGACTTCAATTTGCCGAATACGTTCGCGACTTACGCTGTACTGGCCACTTAGGTCTTCCAAAGTCACCGCTTCATCGCTTAAACGGCGTTGCGTTAGGATATCCTTCTCACGGTCATTCAAGACATCCATCGCGTCAGCAAGCATCTCACGACGTACGGTCAATTCATCATTTGCCTCGTAATCGCCAGCTTGGTCGGCACTTTCGTCCTCCAACCAATCCTGCCATTGCATGGTGCCTTCACCCTCAGATCCAACAGTCGCATTCAACGAGGCGTCACCCCCGCTCATGCGGCGGTTCATGCTGATGACTTCTTTCTCAGTGACACCCAAATCAGTCGCAATACGCTTAACGTTTTCTGGGCGCAAATCGCCCTCTTCCAAAGCCCCAATACGGTTCTTTGCTTTGCGAAGATTAAAGAACAGCTTTTTCTGAGCCGAAGTTGTGCCAAGCTTTACCAAAGACCATGAACGCAGAACATATTCCTGAATGCTAGCGCGGATCCACCACATCGCATAGGTCGATAAACGGAACCCTTTTTCGGGATCAAACCGTTTCACAGCCTGCATCAGACCAACGTTGGCCTCCGAAATAACTTCGGCCTGCGGCAAACCGTACCCGCGGTAGCCCATAGCGATTTTGGCAGCCAGACGAAGGTGACTCGTCACCAATTTATGGGCAGCGCCTGTGTCTTCTTTTTCGACCCAGGCTTTTGCTGCCATGTACTCTTCCTCAGGCTCCAAAAGAGGAAACTTGCGGATTTCTTGCATGTAACGGTTCAGGCCACCTTCAGGTGTAGGTGCCGGTAGATTTGCAAAATTAGCCATTAATTGGTCCCTCCAGTCGGGCGCCCTATGTTTATGGGCTTAACATTGATATGGTGCCTCCGTGTTGGGTTACAAGAGCAAGCACCAGCGATTAATTTAATATGGCTTACCAATCTGCAAACACCAATACGATATCAGATGCCTCACGCTGATGTGCGCGATGTGACAACAGATGGTCAAACATAGCCTAAATTACTTGGCAGGTTGTTCTAATGCTGTGATCAAACGGGTCATATCTTCAGGCATCTCCACCTCAAACCGCATCATTTCGCCACTTACGGGGTGTTTGAAGCCCAAAACGGCTGCATGCAAAGCTTGACGTTTAAACACACCCAGCTCCCGTAAACCTGCATCGCTAATTGATCCTTTGGGCAATTTTCGTTTGCCGCCATAAACAGGATCGCCAACCAATCCATGCCCCGCGTGGGTCATATGGACACGGATCTGATGGGTACGGCCTGTTTCCAACCAACATTCCATCAATGCAATCACTTCTGGCGCACCAAAACGTTGTACAGTACGGGCACGTGTCACCGCGTGGCGTCCACCTTGGAACAACACAGCTTGGCGCTGACGATCAGTTTTGTGGCGGGCCAATTGGGTCGTCATGCGCAGAATATTACTTGTTTCAAAGCTTGCGCCCTTAACCCCGCGCAAACGTGGATCATTCGCATCAGGAACGCCGTAAACCAACGCCTTATAATAGCGTTCTGTGCTGTGATCCGCAAACTGTGCTGCCAGACCGTGATGGGCCGTATCCGTCTTTGCTGCAACCAAAAGGCCTGATGTTTCCTTATCGATCCGGTGCACAATCCCAGGTCGTTTCATGCCACCAACGCCCGAAAGTGTATCGCCACAGTGGTGCATCAATGCGTTCACCAAAGTACCATTGGGCGTGCCGGGAGCTGGATGAACAACCATACCAGCAGGTTTGTTAACCACAATCAGATCATCATCTTCATAGATCACTTGCAGCGGGATATCTTCTGGCAGAATATGGCTTTCTTCTGCCTCAGCAACTTCGACCTCAATATCTGCTCCCTCGACGACCTTCGCCTTCGGGTCCAAGACAACGACGCCATCAACCTTAACAGCGCCATCAGCAATCATACGTGCCAAACGGGTGCGCGATAATGACGCCTCCACTGGCACATCACGTGCAACCGCCTTATCAAGACGGGAGGGCGGAGTTTCGCTGATACGAAAACGAACGGAAGTGATCGACATGACAGATCCTGTTGAACCCGCGAACTTGCGGTTTTTGCGACGGTTGGTAACTGTACTGACAGCCACGATGTTGATCGGCGTTGTAGTCGTGGTTGGCCTGCTTGTCACGCGGCTGTCGTCAAAAGGTCCCAAGTTGCCTGAAACTATTATTTTACCCAATGGAACAACTGCGACAGCGTTCACGCAAGGCGACACTTGGTATGCGATTGTGACGTCGGGCGATCAAATCTTGATTTACAACAGAACCGATGGTCAGCTGCGCCAAACCATTAATCTGGAATAGATAAATTATAACATGATGTATTGGGGGGGGTAAGTGGTACCACCTCCTGGTCTCGAACCAGGGACCTCCTGATCCACAATCAGGCGCTCTAACCAACTGAGCTAAGGCGGCACTTGTTGGCTGATTAACTGCCCGTGCGAATTAATGCAAGACCGGTCAAACTAATATTTTCACCTCTTTCACGTTCAAACTTGCAAAATAGGTATTTTCACCCCTTCTTGCCATTCCCACCCCACATAGCTAGCAAAGTCACATCATTTTCGGAGATCACCCAATGAACATCAATAAACAACGCGACGTCGAAGCGAACATGCAAATCGGTCCAACCGATCAAGGCATGGTACGTATTTTTATCGAATCACAAGGCGTCGAGGTCCCAATGGATTTTGAACCTGAAGAAGCAGAAGAAATCGCAGAAGAAATTCGGGCCGCTGCAGCTGCAGCGCGCATCGTAAAATAATTATCAAAGTGCGAGATCTTGATGCACCCATTTTGGTGGGACGGGTGTCTTAGAACGAAGACCCCGCATCTGGGTCTCGCAAAATTTGCAAACGCCGCGCTGCTTGGGTTGCAAACTTTTGCACCATAACTTTACGACGTGGTGCAACCAGTCTTTCCAATGGTGCCATACGAACAATGTCAGCGTCGTAAGCATCCGCTAGAATCAGACCCGTTTTGTCGGGCAGCAATTCGATAGGAAACTCACTATCGACGGCCCAGAAGAACTTGTCACACCATTCTAAGTAACCCTGCCATTTGTTGTCTGATTGAAAATCAGCTTTGTTTGATTTGCACTCTACCACCCAAATTTCACCCTTTGGCCCTAACGCAATAACGTCGACCCGCAACCCGCGTGCAGGCACAAATTCTTCGATAGATACCATTCCAAGACTCGCCAAATGCCGCGCGACGCCCCGCGCTAATCTTTGTCCTGCTTGCATCTCATTTGTCATCTTCAAAATGTGAACAATTCAAGAACATAAATCAAGATGTCAAATTTCGTGACAGGATACCAAGCGGTATCATAATTATAAGATACTAAATGGTATCGGATAAAGAGATCATGCACCCAGACACGCAAAATGGCTTTCGCGCCCTCGCTGACCCCACACGGCGTGACATATTAAAACGCTTGGCGAAAGGTGAACACACAATAGCCCAGTTGACCCAACATTTCGATATGACCCGCGCTGCCGTGAAAAAGCATCTAACGGTTTTAAGTGATGGCGGATTGATCACGACACGTGCAGCAGGGCGTGAACGATTTAACGCACTAAACCCTGACGGCTTTGCCCCTATGCGGGATTGGATCGGTTTCTTTGATCATTTTTGGGACGCACAACTGAGCAACCTAAAAGACGCAATTGAAAACAACAACCAGAAGGACCAACACAATGACTGATCGCACCATACGAAAATCAATATTTCTTAACGCAGATCGCCAAACGGTTTGGGCTTACCTTTCGGACCCTAAAAAGCTGGCCATCTGGTTTCACGCTCCCAAAACCCCCTTGGTTGAAGGCGAAAAGATGAAAATGTTTGGTGCAGACAGCGGTGATTTGCTGATGTGGGGTGACGTGATCACAGCACGCGAACCAGAATATCTAGAATACACATTTACGATCAAACCTATGGGCGATGCGACCAGCACGGTCAAATGGACCCTGACCGAAGTTGCAGGCGGTACGCAGCTTAGCATGGAACATGTCGGCCTGCCGCAGAGCGCCGAAAGCTTCGGCCTGACCCTTGCGCTCGATAAAGGGTGGGATGATCACCTTGCCAAGATGCGCACCGACGCACACAGCGGATGAATCAAATTTTCTGATGTTACAGGCAAGGGGCTGAAACACGCCCCTTGCCCCCAGACCACACAGGCCCTATCTAGATAGAAGACGGGTTCTGCCCATTTTGTCATCGGTTAATTTCCAGTGGCCTTAAGCAATTCCTCGGATGCTGGCTCTGTTCGGACCCTGGTCCGTTTACCTGGCGCCCACCTGTACATACAGGTCCCCCGGAATATACAACCAAACGTTTGTGTGGTTCCCGTCACTTTTTCTAATCCGCGCCTACCGCCTTGCGGACCATCTCCCAGTATTGGTCCTGCACCTCAGCCAAACTTAAACGGCCTGCGCTGCGAAACCATGTATTCACACCCGTTAGCATTGCAATGACGGCGAAGGTTGCGATCTTTGCGTCCTTCACATCCCACACCCCATTGGCCTGCCCCGCGATCAAAATGCCCTGAAGACGGTCTTCGTAGGCCCTACGCATTTCTTCAATCATAGCAAAATTTTGCTCATTTAGATTGCGTAATTCCATGTAGGCAATAAAGACCGCTTCTGGTCGGTCGTGGTGAAAAGACATGTGAAACCGCACAAAGTGTTCAAGCGTCTGAAGTGGATCGTCTGCGGTATTATCAGGCAGTGCTGCCATCAATTCGGTCATGTGTGACTGCATCAAATCAAACAAAAGGCTTTGTTTATCAGGGGTGTAGTTGTACAATGCACCCGCCTGCACACCCACTTCGCTTGCTATTTGGCGCATCGAGACAGCGGCATACCCATGTTTGGCAAATAGCTCTAACGCTGCCTGCCTAACTTTGGGGCCTGTGATACCCGAATGTGATCCCGCTGTGCGTGCCATACCCACCTGTTATCTGAACACATGTTCAGAACCAAGCATCCCTTGCACCAAAACACGCAGTGGTGCATCAAGCATGTAACAAATGGAACACCACATGCGTTTGATTGCCCTCGTTTTTCCGTTTGCCCTGATGGGCTGCACCCAGTTCCCTGAACTGTGCAATGCGGTGTCTGCCAGTGGACATAACGCGGACTTCCCTAAACTTGCCCCAGTTCAATCACTTCTTGTCCAAAGCCGTTCAACAGGCCCAACAGCCGAACAAACTGTTGCTAACCTGAATGCGCGTGTGCAGGCGTTGCAAAACCGTGCTGCCCGTTTGCGACAGACAGTTGTTGACCCAAACATACGCAACCGAATGCAAAACGGCATAAACTAAGGCGCTTCACGCGTTGCATGAAGGTCGTTAAACCGCTACATCGCGCAAAACGAGCTATAATTTCAAAGGATCCTGAACATGTCACACCCCCTTCGCCTTGGTATTGCCGGTTTGGGAACTGTGGGTGTTGGGGTCGTTAAGATTATTCGCCAACAAACTGCTCTTTTGAAGGCACGCACCGGGCGCGAAATCATCATCACTGCCGTCAGCGCACGGACAAAAGACTGCGACCGCGGCGTCCCGTTGAACAGCTATGCGTGGGAAGACAATCCTGTGGCACTTGCTACCCGCGATGACGTAGATATTTTTGTCGAACTGATGGGCGGCGCAGATGGCCCTGCCAAGATAGCCACCGAAGCCGCGATTGCCGCTGGAAAACACGTGATCACCGCAAATAAAGCGATGCTGGCTATGCATGGCCATCCTCTTGCGTTGGCAGCCGAAGCCAAAGGTGTATCGCTACGTTATGAAGCTGCAGTTGCGGGCGGCATTCCGGTGATCAAAACCCTGACCGAAGGTTTGGCTGGAAACGAGATCACGCGCATCATGGGTGTGATGAACGGATCGTGTAACTACATTCTGACACGCATGGAAGATTCTGGCCTAAGCTATCAAGAGATCTTTGCTGAAGCTGATGGCCTTGGCTATCTTGAAGCTGATCCACAACTGGACGTGGGTGGCATCGACGCAGCCCACAAGCTGGCCATTTTAAGTTCCATCGCCTTTGGCACCAAAGTCGACTTTGACGGAATTGTGATTGAAGGGATTGAACGCGTAAGTATCGAAGATATTAACGCTGCGGCTGATATGGGGTACAAGATTAAATTGCTTGGCGTGACCCAAATGACGGGCCGCGGGCTTGAGCAACGCATGCAGCCCTGCCTTGTGCCTGCCAGTTCGCCTTTGGGCCAGCTGCAAGGTGGCACAAATATGATCGTGATCGAGGGTGATTCAATCGAACAGGTTGTCTTACGTGGCCCGGGTGCGGGAATGGGGCCAACAGCCAGCGCCGTAATGGGTGACGTCTGTGACATTGCGCGCGGCTTCCAACTGCCTGTCTTTGGACAACCTGCGAAAACGCTGACATCTGCGACACCTGCCAAATCCACACGACCCGCGCCTTATTATTTGCGTATGGGGCTGGTCGATAAACCCGGTGCCTTGGCAAAAATCGCGACCGTTTTGGGAGAGGCCGGCATAAGCATAGACCGCATGCGTCAATACGGACATGCTGACACCTCAGCCCCTGTTCTGATCGTAACGCACAAAATTTCTAGTGCTGCTATAGATATCGCATTGGAAGCCATGGAGCGGACTGGTGTCTTGGCCTCTGCTCCTGTTGCCCTGCGGATCGAAGAGGGCTGAACCAACGGTTCCCGCCAGATACAATAAGGCACAAAGGAATTAGTCCATCACCGCTTTAGCATTGGCCAAACTGGCCGGTCGTGGTGATGAGAAAGCGGCAATAAACGCAATGCGCGAACAGCTAAAACCACTTCATATCGCCGGCGTGGTGGTATTTGGCGAACGTGATGAGGCCCCAATGTTGTTCATCGGGGAAAAGTCGGCACAGGCAACGGTCCCAGTGTTGATATCGCGCTGGGTCCACTTGCAGGTACAACACTCACAGCAAGAGACATGCCTATTACTTTAACTGTTATTGTGATGGACCCACTTGGCTCAATGTTACACGCACCCGACGTTTACATGGATAAGCTGGCAATTGGACCCGGATATGATGCAGATGTTGTTACAATGGACATGTCGCCTACAGAACGTGTTGAAGCTTTGGCAACAGCCAAAGGCTGTACGCCTTCCGACATCACAGTTTGTATTCTGGAACGCCCACGCCACGGGCCCATGATAGCCGCTGTACGTGCGACTGGTGCCGCAATTCGTTTGATCACAGACGGCGACGTCGCAGGTGCCATGCATTGTTCCGAACCTGGTACCGGTATCGATATGGGCGAAGGTGGCGCACCCGAAGGCGTTTTAGCGCTGCTGCCCTGAAATGTATGGGTGGTCCGTTCTATGGCCGCCTACTGTTTCGCAATGATGATGAACGTGCCCGCGCGGCAAAAACTGGCATCACGGATCTGAACCGTATCTCCACGCGAAATGAGTTTGTGACACAAGACGTTATCTTTGCCGCAACAGGTGTGACAGGTGGGCTTTACTTGCCGCTGTTCGGCACGAAGTTGGTTAGTTAACTTGTAAAACGTTGTTGATGCGGTCAAGCACTGGTTCCGTCCGTCGAATGTCCTATAAGACACCAATCGTGGACTAAAACAGACGTTTTGGTCCTTTGAATCTGTGGATGCCTCTGGCGGGAGCTTTCCAAGAAAAATGAACAGGAGATTGCATGGCATTTCTGGGGGTTGAGCATTCATTGACGGGTCGACGTTGGGTTGGGCCCGCGATCGAAATTGACCGAGCAGCGGAGGCAATCGCGCAGCAAACCGACCTGCCCCGCCCGGTGGCCCAAATTTTGGCACGGCGTGGCGTTGCCCCGCAAGATGCAGAGGCCTTTTTGGCACCATCCTTGCGTGATCTCCTGCCTGACCCCCGATCATTGCGCGATATGGAAAAAGCCGCTGAACGGTTTTTGAAAGCCGTCTCATCAAGCCAACGTATCGCAGTTTTTGCAGACTACGATGTTGATGGCGGCAGCTCTGCCGCACTGCTGATTGTTTGGCTGCGGTCTTTAAATCTTACTGCTACATTGTATATCCCGGATCGTATCGACGAAGGATATGGCCCGAACGACGAAGCAATGGCCGCCCTTGCAGCCAAGCACGACCTGATCATTTGCGTTGACTGTGGTACGCTTTCTCATGGACCCATAGCTGCTGCCATTGGCACTGACGTGATTGTCTTGGATCACCATTTGGGTGGTGAAACACTGCCCAATGCCTACGCAGTCGTGAACCCAAACCGCCAAGATGAAGATGGTGCGCTGGCCCATCTGTGCGCCGCAGGTGTGGTCTTTTTGATGCTGGTCGAAGCAGGGCGGCAAATGCGGGTCGCTGGCCAGCAAGGGCCTGATTTGATGTCTCTGCTTGATCTGGTTGCATTGGCTACGGTTGCTGACGTTGCCCCACTTATTGGTGTGAACCGCGCCTTTGTGCGCCAAGGATTGCGTGTGATGGCACGTCGTGAGCGGCCGGGACTTTCTGCATTGGCCGATGTATCACGTATGGATACGGCACCATCATCTTATCACCTTGGCTTTTTGTTGGGACCACGTGTGAACGCGGGCGGGCGCATCGGTCAAGCTGACCTTGGCGCTAAGCTATTGGCCTGCAATACTGAACACGACGCGGCGGCAATGGCCGAACGGTTGGACCACTTAAATACGGAACGGCGTGATATCGAGGCATCCGTGCGCGCCGCAGCCATTGAACAAGCAGAAGAACGTGGATTTGATCATCCCTTGGTGTGGGCATCGGGCCAAGGCTGGCATCCGGGCGTTGTTGGAATTGTAGCCTCCCGCCTTAAAGAAGCAGCAAACCGACCAGCCATCGTTATCGGTTTTGAAGACGGCATTGGTAAAGGGTCTGGTAGATCAGTGTCAGGGATCGACCTTGGCGCACCTATCCAGCGTTTGGTTTCTGAAGGCTTGCTGATCAAAGGTGGTGGTCACAAAATGGCTGCTGGCTTAACCGTGGCAGAGGACAAATTGGAAGCCGCAATGGCCCGTTTGTCTGAATTGCTCGACAAACAAGGTGCCGGAAAAATTGGTGCCGCTGACTTGCGATTGGACGGCGCGATGATGCCAAAAGCTGCAACGGTTGAGTTGTCTGAGCAGATTGAGCAGGCTGGACCTTTTGGCGCTGGTGCATCTGGTCCACGATATGCCTTTGCTGACATGCAAATATTTTTTGCCAAACGGGTTGGTGAAAACCACTTAAAACTAAGCTTTGGCGATACCGACGGCGGGCGTATGGAGGCGATTGCTTTTGGCGCTTTTGATACAGATTTGGGGCCAAGACTGGAACAGCACGGCGGAGCCCGTTTTCACCTTGCTGGGCGTTTAGACATCAACACCTTCCGTGGACGTCAGACGATTCAGCTTCGTTTAGAAGATGCTGCACCTGCGTGAAAAAAAAGTTGTATATTTTGGGTTTTTTCTACTTGCGCAAGGAGCAGGCTTTCCCTAAATACCGCTTCACCAACGTGGCCCGTTCGTCTATCGGTTAGGACATCTGGTTTTCAACCAGGAAAGAGGGGTTCAACTCCCCTACGGGCTGCCACGGTAATTCCTTCTACCCACTAGGTATGACTTCGATACACCTCGCTAAGTTTGCAAGCGGGTCGAATAATTCCTTATTGCTGAACTACCGTCCCCACATCTGCCCACGCCAAAGCTTTTAAGTCTTCGGTGAAAACGTTTGCTGAGCGCGCCCCATTCTCTTAGATGCATAAAGGGCAATATCTGCATTCTCAAACAACTGCTTTGCCGTTGAAGAACTGTCCATCAAGTTGAATACTGATCCGATACTTGCAGAAACTTGGCAAACTTTATCTTGAAAATGAATCGGCATTTCTAACTCAGAGATGATGCGCTGCCCAATGCTTGTAAGTACAGCAGCGTCACTCACCCCTGGAAAGAGGATTGCAAATTCGTCCCCCCCTAAACGGGCAACGGTGTCAGTTTCACGGATTTCTTCGATCATGATCTGTGAAACGGTTTGCAACACATGATCCCCTGCGGCGTGTCCAAGTGAATCGTTTACAGCTTTGAAAAAAGCTAAATCGATCTGCATTAGCGCAAAGCCATGGCCCGAAACAATTTGCCTTTCCATGATGTAATCAAAGGCCCTTCGGTTTTTCAGGCCAGTTAATGTGTCGGTAAACGCTTGTTCTTCAGCGGCGATCATCGCGCCCTGTAACCGCAAATTCAACTTTCGCGAAGCTTCCATCGCAGCCGATTTCGCTTCGACCAGATATAACATCTCGATTGTTAAATCCGTAGGGGCAAAATCCGTATTGGTTAATCCGTATTCACGAACAGCATCGACCACCGAAATACCAAACGACAGGTTTACAATCAGGTGGTCAGCCACAGGTCCGGGCACCAGAACACCTTTTAGCTTTGTCCTTGGCGTATCACGCAAATTCAAATGAAGCTTTGCAAACGCAATATAATGCAGTTCTTTGGCGCAAGATATAGATCGCGGTCGTTTTAGGACAAACACTTCAAGAAACCGTTTTCCGACCCATTTCGATTTCGCACGAATTTTTTCAAGCGTTGGCCCAACGTGAACAATATGACCCGTCTTGTTCAAGACAAGGTGCATCGGACAAATTACATTCAGTATATCCGTCATACCCCAATGGTCATCCGATCGCTTTGATTTCAAGCTTTGGCAACCAATCACAGTCGCGCCCCCAAATCAAAATGACGACCTTCAGAATACTCAGAAACGATCAATGAAATTGAAATGGTTTCGACCCCCTGAGACGATCCAAGATGATACAAAGTTACCAGCGCACCATAATCATCAGCCATCGTACGCAGAATCCCAATGAATACATGCCCTGCCCCAGAAATTGGGCTTTTGCAGGATAACGAAAATTGGGTTGCGGCCTGATCGCGTAACTCTAGTTCCGGTAGTTCGAGGTCGGAAACAGCCAAACGCGCACGATCCGGCAATTCATCCAAAGAATGTAAGAACTCTACGAAAGTGACACCACCAAACCGCAACAATCGCCGCAGGCTTTCGGTATTTGGGTGTGAAACCAAATAGGTCCCCAAGTCTTCCATCAATTCAAATTTTGGACGATTTAGAACAGCGCTTGCAGCCTCCAAAATTTGTGTTGTCTGACCATCTTCATAAATCAGCATCGATTCAAAGTCGGAAAACCCGATATCCGCCAAACGTGCGCATTCAGCCCATTTTTCAAGACCATATCTATCTGTAACAAAGCACTGTATCGCGCGATTTGTTAGCCCATGCATTGGTGCCTCATCCCTTAGCCTCAAGGAACAATGCGCGACCAATCTTTAATATTCTGCCAACACATCAACGTTTATGGCAATCTTTATCGGTTTAAATCATGGCTATTAGAAATCAGTCGGTGCGCCACCCTCTTCTTTACGTTTCGCAACAAAGGCGGCCAATTCTTCACGGATCGCATCATCCATTGGTGGTTCTTCGAAATTCTCGATGATGTCTTTGAAAATTCCGTGCGCACGCTCTGGCGTCCAAATACCGCCAGCAACTTCCCAGCCTTCGTAGTTTTTCCAATCACTTAAGAAAGGTTGATAAAACGCCGTCGTATAGCGGTCTTGGGTGTGCTGAATACCAAAGAAATGCCCATCATTGCCAACCGACTTAATCGCATCCAAAGCGATATCATCTACGTCTGTGGCCCACAGCTTCGGATCAAGGTAGCGCTGGATTTGCTGCAACACCTCACAATCCATGATGAATTTTTCCGGGCTAGCGATCAAGCCGCCCTCAAGCCAGCCTGCCGCGTGGTAAACCATATTGGTGCCTGACTGTACGGCGGCCCAAAGGCTGTTGGAGGTTTCCCACATCGCCTGCCCGTCCGGCACATTGGCCGCGCACACACCCGATGATCGCAACGGCAGCCCATAATAGCGTGCCATCTGCCCTGTCATTTGCGTAGCGCGCATATATTCCGGTGTCCCGAACGCAGGGGCACCTGATTTCATATCCACATTCGACGTAAACGTGCCAATCGCACAGGCCACACCGGGGTTGATGTATTGCGCCAAAGCAATCGCGCAAAGTCCCTCGGCCAACGACTGTGCCACTGCGCCTGACATCGTCACAGGTGCCATAGCCCCCGCAAGAGTGAACGGCGTCACCACAAGCCCCTGCCCACGCCGCGCAAGCCGCATCCAGCCATCCATCATTGGGTAGTCATGTTTCAGGGGCGAGGTAGAGTTAATGTTGGTGTACATCTTCGGACTGGCATCGAATTCCTCATGGGTGTGGCCACCCGCAATCCGCACCATTTCAACCACATCCTCGACCCGTTCTTTGCCAAGGGAATAGGCGTGCATAACCTTGTCAGTGATCGTCAGCTTGTCATAAAGCACATCTAGGTGTCTTACGCTGGCATGCACATCAACGGGTTCAACCGGGTACCCCCCAGCAAAATGGATACAATTGAAATATTGCGTCAGTTTTAGCAAATTCTGGCACATTTCACGGGTACCCGATACCTTGGTACCAATCGACATATCCCAATAACTAGGGGGAGATGACACATTGCCAAAGTTAATGTGATTGCCACCAATCGTAATTTGGCGATCTGGATTGCGCGGTGTCAACGTGAATGAACTTGGGGCTTTGCCCACCATCTCCATGACAAACGCGCGGTCCATGCGCACATTGGTCCCATTAACGATGCAACCAGCTTCTTTTAACAAAGCGACTGCTTCGGGATGTAGAAACTCAATACCTATCTCTTCAAGGATACGCATGGCACCGTCATGAATGGCAGCAACACCTTCCTCGGTCAGCGGCTCAACAGGGCGATCTACCAACAACGGTGGGTTCCAAGGCATCTGCTCAATGACTTCGCCACCGCGACGGGCAGCAGCGCCCGCACGCCCACCGCTACGTGTTCTACGCTTTGTGTCCCGAGCCATCTAAAGTCCTCCGTTTGGTGTTACCTCATCCAAACGCAACAGGCAGACCACTGGCCTGTCGGTTTACGACAGCTTTTGTCGTTTTATCACGTTCATGACGGTTAGGACGTCTGCAGCCAGTCTGGGATATGACCAATATCAGGGAAAACGGCCTCGGCCTGGGGGGCCAGAACCTCGCGCGGTGCCATGCCTGTCAGGACGCCAATGCACCGCATACCAGCAGCGGCACCGGCCTTCAGATCATGGGTGCTGTCG
This sequence comes from uncultured Paracoccaceae bacterium, assembly GCA_905182355.1. Lineage (GTDB taxonomy): Bacteria > Pseudomonadota > Alphaproteobacteria > Rhodobacterales > Rhodobacteraceae > Ascidiaceihabitans. The sequence goes on from CAJJBH010000011.1 coordinate 37,742, forward strand.
CCAACCATTGCCACGCGGCTTGGATCACATCCTGTTTGCGCACAAAATGCATTTAACTGACCCGCATCTGGTTTCGCACCATAACCGCTGTCAAAACCAGCAATGAAATCGAACAGTTCAACCACGCCAGCGCTGTGCAGGTGGGCAAGAGCTGGATCTTCTGAATCATTCGTCGCAACACCCAACTTCAAACCCTGCGCACGCAAACCTTTCAAGAAAGGGATCAGTGGAACCGCTTCGACTTGTGGGGCCATTGCAGCTTCTTCGTTTAACATATCCAGAACGGCATCGTGGCCAAGGTTAGGGAAATGAGGGGCCACCGCTTGCGCAACTTCACTGGGTGTTCCAGCAATCACAATGCTATCCGTTGAAAACCGGCGGGTTGCGAAATCAAATCCAATTTCCAAACCAATACGGGCCGCTTCAACGCGATCCCCATCCGTTAAGCGTAACAAAAACGCCTGTGCCCATGCTTCCCAAGTTGCCGAAAACTCGAACAACGTGCCGTCTTTATCGAAAATAATACCTTGCCAGTCCGTCATGTCCAATTCACCTGCTCTCCACCCGGCAAAGAATGACGGGCCTGCATTAATCGATCGTAAGGCATTGAGATACTATCACAAAACGACATCACCCATGCATCATCCATCATCAAAAAATCTAACAACCCACCCAGAAACGCAGGGTCAGAAGCACCGCTGCGCACATCTGCTTCGCTGGCACCAGTTGCGCCTAAGAAAACTGGCAATAGGTCCTCGTTTCCAGCCAACCAACCTAAGGCTTGCAGCCCAACGGTCTCAGCAGATTCTTGCGACATCGTCATAGATCACTCCAGTTTCGTGGAAATAGAAACGTTTTATTAACTAAAAACGACAAAAACCTAACAAAGGCTTGAACACAAGACTCGAAAACACCGTATAATTTTTAATGGGTAGAAAAGGGATCAAATGCACGGCAAAATTTTAATCGTCGACCCAATCGCGATCAATCGTATCGTGCTGAAGGTCAAACTTTCTGCCGCCTATTACACCGTGATCCAAGCTACTTCTATCGCCGAAGCAAGGACGGCTCTTGAACGTTCGCAACCTGATGTTGTGATTTCGTCTGCACAGTTGCTCGATGGCACGGCCAGCGACTTGGCAACTGAACTTCGCAACCACCCCAAGACCAGCGACCTACCTATCATCGCAATCGAGTGTTGCGATGATCAAGACGCCCGTCTTGAATTATTGGGTGCAGGAGTTGACGCCATTCTAAGTACCCCCCTTAATGATGTTCTACTTTTGGCCAGGGTGTGCAGTCTTGTGCGCTCGCAGGCGTCCGATTCAGAATGGCGATTACATGATGATACTTCGCGGGCTTTAGGATTTGCAGAAAAACAGGCCCCCTTTGTGCAAAATGGCACTGCTGTCATGGTGGCAAACAACAAAAAACCACTGACGCCATGGGCGGAAAAATTGGGTGAATTATTGCCCATAAAGATAGTCATTGCCGCGGTTGAGGAAGCACTTGACCACGTCGAAAATCCAAAAAGTGAAATTGCCCCCGATGTGTTTGTCTTGGTTATGGATCGGGCAGAACCGCAGAAAATCCTTCATCTTCTGGTCACCCTGAAATCACATGTCAGCACACGTCACAGTCAAATTTTAGTTGTCCAAACCCATATGAACCAAAAATTGGGTGCACAAGCGTTGGATATGGGGGCCAATGATCTAATGCCACATGGGTACCATCCCAATGAAATGGCTTTGCGGATCAGTGCCCTGTTGAAACGCAAACAACTCAACGACCAAATGCGGGCAACTGTGCGCAACGGGTTAGAAGCCGCAGTAAGTGATCCACTCACGGGACTTCACAATCGCCGCTATGCCATGCCACATCTGGACCGCATCGCCCGTCGCGCCCATGAAACCGAGAGACCGTTTGCCGTCATGATCGTGGACATGGATCATTTCAAACGCATCAACGACACCTACGGCCACACCGCTGGCGATGCGGTACTGGGCGAAGTGGCGCGGCGTCTACGCGAAAACCTACGTGCTATAGACTTGATCGCGCGGATCGGCGGCGAGGAATTCTTGATCGTCTTGCCCAGTGCACCGCTGATAAACGCGCAAAACGCTGCACGCCGGTTGTGCAAGTTAATCGGTGAAACTCTATTTTTGATGCCGAATGGGGGAAAGCCAATCAAAGCCACGATTTCAATCGGTTTGGCCATTGGTGGCACAGCTGGCAAAGACATTAAAACGGCGCACCAGCTTTTAGACGAGGCTGACAAGGCACTTTACGACGCAAAAATGCGCGGACGCAATTGCGTCAAACTTAGCCGACCTGCTGCATGACCGGGTTGGCGACCTAATCAATTAGACTTTGGCTTCCGCTTTTTTGGCGGGCCACGCTTCAAGGCTTTTTCCACAGCATCGGCGTAGGCACGGCGTTCAAAAAGTTCCATCTCATCAATTCGATTCAACCACTGTGCCTGCACCGAATTTTGAGCACTTAACGTAGCTGCCGTTTGCTTGCCCAAAACAGCCTCGATCGCAGGGCGATCGAATGTTTCAGTGCGCAAAATATCCATAACTTCTTGGTACATCGCACGACGGGCAGCGTGATCAACACCTTTTTTAGCAGCCCGCGACGCCTCTAAAATCGCACGACGCTCTTCGCGTGGCAGTGCTTGAATATAGGGCCGCGCGTGATGGGCTTGACCGCCACCGCGACGTGGACCATCATCATTTTTGCGAAAAACCGCCCCCGCTATCACACCGATAACCGCCAAATTTATGGCCAACGAAATACCCAGTAGTATTCTAAATCCACTTGGCACTGTCTGTTTTACCGCGTCAGTTTTCTGCGCCATGTCTTAGCCCTCTTCCATATCCCAGCCGAAGCCGAACAATGCACCGTCGTCATTTTCATTATCCAGAAATGACACCGATGTTTCCGTATTCAAAAATGTATCAAATTGCGTCGGCAATCCTTCAGGTGGGTTTATACCGATCCAGAACCCCGCACATGTTGCGGCGACCAGCCCACCCATACCTTGCCAACCGCCAACTATTGACGTGATTTGCTGCCACAACGAAGGTGGCGCAACACTTGGCATAGGCTGCTGCGCCAACGCATCCTCCAACACACGGGCCATAAAACCTTCGTTTGGCTGCAAGGCAGGACCATTTGAGACATCACTCAACAGCGCATCCAAAGCGTCCATGTTCAGATCATCCATATTTTCATCAGATACTGTCATCATCATATCCTAACTTTGCACGGGCGGGGGCCAGCGCTTGCGCCAATGCGCGTTTGCCACGGGCCGTCAAACTTTCAACCGCCTCCGTGCTGATCTCAAGTATTTGCGCGATTTCCGGGTTTGCCAAACCTTCAATATGGCGCAGTATCACGGCCTGTCGTTGCCGATCAGGCAATGTTTGCAAGGCCGTTTGCAGCGCGTCCATACGTTCACGGGTTTGCAACTGCGCCGTCACGCTTGGCGACGGATCGTGGGGTTCATCGACGTCATTCAACCCCAAACCGCGTTTACGACGCAGACGGTCGGTACACAGGTTCGCAGTCACACGGTACAGCCACGTGCTGACCTTTGCCTCGCCCACCCGCCAATCTGGCGCGATCTTCCACAATCGCATCATGGCGTCTTGGGTTACATCTTCAGCCTCAGCACGGTCCCCTAACATGCGAACAGCGTGACCATAAATTCGCGGCGTCAAGCGGGTCGTCAATGCACGCGCCGCTGCTGCATCACCCTTTGAATACTGGGCAAGCAAAGCATCATCTTCAAGGTCGATATATGCGTCCAAGGGCATTGTCATCCTGTCCAGCGTTAGCGAGGGACCGCGCCTGTGACAAGCGCGGTCCCGTCCGTGGGTTTGGGTTAATTATTCGCTGTGCTTCGTTTTCTTGCCTTTGCGCTTGCCCATCTTTTCGCTGGCCGCAACAAATTCTTCTTCCGAAAGGCTGCCGTTCTTATCGGTGTCAAACCGTTCAAGCATTTTGGCACCACGATCTTTACCACCACGGCCTTTGCCACGTTTGTTCATTTCTTCAGCAGACAATTTACCGTCTTCATCTGTATCCAGATGCTTGATCATACGGGCTGCACGCTTTGCAGCTTTATCTTTCCCAGCGGCTTCAATCTCGTCCACTGTCAAAAATCCATCGGAATTTATATCCGCCTTAGCAAAATGTACGGCGCCGCGGGCTTCAAGTTCTGTTTGGGTCACCTGACCGTCGGAATTTGTATCAAATTCAGCAAAAGAAACTGGCGCAGGTCCATATTCTTTGGCCTGTGCGACGCCAGTGACGCCAGCAGCAGCCATCGCAATGATCAATGCCGTCATTGGAAAGTTATTCATGCGTAGTGTCATTAGGTGTTCTCCGTTTTCAATATTGCCTCCCGTTTTGGGCGGCTCACTAAGTCAAACGAGGGGCTGGGCCATTTCCGTCGGATAAATTTCAAATGATTTGCGGATTTCTGCCACTAGGACATCCTGTCACGTTTATCTTTGCGTGTAAGACGCACAAGACTAACAGACAGATCAAAGGACGCACCAAATGGCAAATACAGATGTTGAACGGACGAATGAAGCAGTTGAACGCCCATTGCGTACAGCCTTGTTGCGCGGGTGGCGTTGTAAATGCCCCAGCTGTGGAAACGGGGCGCTGCTGAAAAACCACCTGAAGGTCAACGACACCTGCACAGTGTGCCGTGAAGAATTGCACCATCACCGCGCGGATGATGGACCAGCATATCTGACGATCCTTATCGTTGGGCACATCATGATTGCCCTGCTTTACGAAGTTTTTGTAATTTACCGTCCTGAACCACTCACACTATTCACAATCTTTGCGGTTGGAAGTGTCGGCTTGTCACTCTATCTTCTACCAAGACTGAAGGGGGTCGTGATCGGCTTCCAATGGGCGCGGTATATGGGTGGCTTTGGCAGCGATCGCTAAACACCACAAACACCCCGCCTGCTGATAGGGGATGCTATGACTGTCGACAAAACCCAAATTCGCAACGCATCAACAGTGATTGTCCTGCGTGACCGAGCGACAAAACCACGTATCCTAATGGGGCAACGCGGCGCTGAAGCTGTGTTTATGCCTAACAAATTTGTCTTCCCAGGTGGGGCAGTCGATGTGGGCGACGGGGCAGTTGCACTGGGCACTCCCCTGCCCGATCTGTGCCATACGCGCCTTAAAGAAGACAGTGCCGCTGACATGTCAGACGCTTTGGCCGTCGCCGCCATCCGGGAATTGTTTGAAGAAACCGGACAAATACTGGGGCACAAAGAAATATGGGCTGGTGATGTGCCACCCGATTGGATCGACTTTGCGGCCTCTGGACACACGCCAAGTGCGGCGGGCCTTCAATTTGTCTTTCGCGCACTCACGCCCCCTGGGCGCCCACGCCGTTTTGACGCAAGGTTCTTTTTGGTCGACGCTGAAGAACTAACCACTGATCCAGATGATTTCTCTGCGGCGTCAGATGAATTGTCACACCTACAATGGGTGGCCTTGGACGAGGCGCGTTCGTTCGACATGCCGTTCATAACAGAAGTTGTTTTAAGCGAAATCCAATCCCGCGCAGCTGACATCACCCCACCAGACAGCGTCCCATTCTTCAAAAACAACGAAGAGGAAAATCTGTTCTTGCGGCTTCGGGGCCATCTGCCAACTGATTGATCAGGCCAAAACAACCATCGCTATAACCGACAGGCCCAGTACGCCAACCCCGATCCACTCGCGGAGTGTTATCTTTTCTTTAAAGAACAACACCGTGACCATCAGGCTGAAAATCAATTCGATCTGGCCCACTGCTTTTACATAAGCAGCGTTTTGCAATGCAAATGCCGAGAACCAGCAAAACGACCCCGCCATCGACAGAATACCGATCCAACCCGCCACCCGACGTGCTTTCCACACCGCTGAAATTTCACCCCGTTCACGAAAATACAACCAAATGGCCATACCAGTAAGCTGCATCGACGTGACCGCCGCCAAGGTAACACCGGCCCGCGCCCAGTGATCGGCCATATCCAATTGCAGTGTTGCCCCGCGATAAGCGACTGCAGATACTGCGAACAATGCGCCTGACAATACACCCAAACCCGCAGCACGATTGAACATATGCCGCCAATTCCACATCCCCAATTCAGTCGCCGAAGATAGCAAAAGCACGCCAACCAATCCTAAGATAATCGCGCAAAATGCCACCAAAGACACCTGATCCCCTAGGATCAAAATGCCCACGATCATAGCCAAAATCACTTCAGTCTTTTTGAATGTGATGCCAACGGCAAAGTTTCGACTTTTAAACACCAACACAACACAAATGGTTGCCAGCACCTGCGCCACCCCACCAGTTGCGCCGTATATCCAGAATTTCGCCGAAAGCTGAGGCCACGACTGACCCGTTTGGTTCAAGTAAACCGCCGTAAAAACAACGACCAATGGTGCAGAATACAGAAACCGCGCGAACGTCGCACCAGCTGCCGACAGCGTTTGTTTCGACAACAGCTTTTGCAGCATAAATCTTAGCGTTTGAAACGCAGCAGCGGCAATCGAAATGCTAATCCATAAGCTCATGACAGGTTACATCGCTTTAAATTACTCAGATGGCCAGAGTGGATGTGGCACAGGATCTTTGGCTTTCACGAAGTATCGCGTGAAAACATCGGCATACGAGGTATAGTTATATCCCTCGTTGAAGTTGTCATAACTCTGCGCATTTTTGCGGTAAAGCTGGGGCAGGTTATACCAGGCGACCTGCGGATGCAGGTGATGAACAGCGTGTAGGTTGTTGTTTAAAAATAGAAACGCCAGCGGCCCTTTGTCGTCAATAATCACAGTACGTGCGATTGCATCAGCATGTGAGCGATGTTCTAGGAACGTCCGGATTTTCAGCACGGAAATCGCAAAATAACAACTGATCAGATATGGCCAAACAGGCAGTTCTGACGCAACGACAATCCCAAGAACAAGGATGACGCTGACCAAATGTACCAACCACGCCCACGCAACATTTCGATCACCTGCGCGAATTTCACGCCAATCGCTGCGCATGAACATGACCTGTGAAATCATCGGTCCAATCAACATCCGTCCCAACAGCGTGTTGTTCACCGTTAACGCCGATTGCTGCCATTTCGGCATTGTCTTCCAAACGGCAGGATCACAAAAATTTGTCTCGGGATCGTCATAAGGATCCGTCAGACGTTCATCGATGTGATGCGCAAGATGTGTGTCGCGAAAACGTATGTAGGGGATGAACAGACCCAGTGACAACATCGCCAGCGTCTCGTTGGCCCAGCGCGCGCGAAACGGATGACCATGCAGCGCCTCGTGGCTTAGCGATGACTGTAAAATCAAAACAAAAATCATCACAAAACACGCAAAACCGGATGAGACCAGCGGCACCCAAAACAAACAAACAAACCAAGCGCTCCAACATCCCAGCCATAGGAATACCGTGGGCCACTCGATTTTATCGACGCCCGAATCTTTATTTAATTGTTTCATCATACCCTGTACGTACTCTGCTTTACGTCAGCACAGTTGCTTTTGTTTTAACGAGCTTCATAAATCCTTAAACTTTCGGGTCTGGATTTTCCGTATGCCCATCAACCGCAATCACCTGCCCCGACACCATACGTGCACTGTCGGACCCAAGAAACACCGCCATATCCGCAATATCTTTTGCCGTCACAAACGCCCGCATTGATGTGCCCGCCGCGTATCCAGCATATACCTGATCACGTGTCATGCCCTTGGCTGCCGCCTCACGTTCCAGCACACCCTCCATGCGCGGGCCTTCAACAGCTCCGGGGCAAATCACATTGGCGCGAATGCCAAACGGACCCAACTCCATCGCAAGTGTTTTCATCAGCCCGATCATACCCCACTTGGCTGCCGCATATGGCGAACGATTGGGATACCCGTAGATGCCCGCGGTGGATGACGTCACCGTTATGACACCTGCCCCCGCCGTTTTCATCAAAGGGGCCGCGTATTTAGCTGCCAGAAACGCGCCTTCCAAATTCACGCTGACGCAACGCTGCCATTCGGACAGATCGATGTCTTCGACCAAGGCCGTAGGGCCCGCGATCCCTGCATTGGCACACAGCACATCCAAGCCATCCAAACGGGCAAATAACGCGGCAACATCTGCTTCATTTGACGCATCACAGCGCACACCCGTCCAATGCGGTGGGGCATCAGCCAACGCAGCCTCGTCCACATCGGCCACCCAAACATCAAAACCTGCGGCGTCGAACCCTTCCGCCATTGCACGGCCAATACCCGATGCTCCCGCCGTGACCAAAACGCGCTTCATGGACGTTGACCAACAGCGCGACCAGCACCGTCTGGGGTCGGTAACAACGCGTGGGCCGTTGCAACAACGTTAAGGGCCGCAACAATCCCCTCACTCGGGTCACAAGGGCGACGGTCTTTCAAACTGACGTGCAACAAGAAATGTTCACCTGTCGCCAGCAAACGATCCCCTTCATACATTTCGTGCCACAGGTGCATCTTCTTACCTGCACCCATTAACACTTGAGTACGGATTTCGATCAGCGTTCCAGCAAGGGCTTCGTCGACATGGCGAATGTGGGTTTCCGCGGTGAAGTAACTGCCACCAGTTGCGATATATGTCGCATCACAGCCGACCATTTCCATAAAACGATCCGTCGCATCACCAAAGGCTTGCAGGTATTTGGCTTCGTTCATGTGACCATTATAATCAGTCCAATCCAGCGGAACGGCGCGACGCACAGTCACCAATGGCTGCGAAACGTCGTCCAGATCAGCAACACTTGCACCCAGTTGCGTCCCACGACGCAACAACGCATCATGACCCTTTAGCGTCGCACCAGCCCCCCAGCTATTGGCCTTGAGACTGCGCAAAATGCCAACCAGATTTTCATCCCGAATGTGTTCCAGATCTCGTGCGCTTAAATCACCCGACTGCGTATCACATTGATCACCAACCATTTCGACAAACTCGTCCGTCAGATCAGGCACATCCATCAGCTTGGTCCAGGGCCATTTCAGGCAGGGACCAAACATCGCCAACATGGCACGCATACCGCCCTCGCCACCGGCCAAATGAAAGGTCTGCATAGTCCCCATCTGCGCCCAACGTAGGCCGGGCCCATAAGCAATCGCCGCATCCAATTCCTCGGCGGTGGCAACACCATCTTTAAGCAGCCACAAGGCCTCGCGCCACAATGCTTCTTGCAAGCGATCAGACAAGAACCCTTCGATTTCGACCCGGCAATGCAACGGATGCATCCCGATTGAAGCATAGATTTCACGCGCAGTTTCGATATGGGCGGGGTCGGTCTGCTGCCCCGCAACCAGTTCGACCAAAGGCAACAAATACACAGGATTGAACGGATGCCCGACAATCAACCGCTCTGGGTGCGCCATCTTGGCCTGCAAGTCTGTCGGCATAATGCCTGAGGTGGACGATGCAATCAGGCCGTCAGTGTTGACCGCTTCAACTTCTGCGTAAACCGCATGTTTGATTTCCACCCGCTCTGGAACAGCCTCAACTATAAATGCAGCGCCCTGCGCGGCCTCGGCAATTGTTTTGCAAAACTGCATCTGCCCTTCGTCGGGCATGACGACATCCGTAAGCCCCGGCAAAGCACGGCGCGCGTTCTCCATGACGGCACCAATCTTGCGCTCTGATTCAGGATCAGGATCGTAAATACGTACGTCCCACCCATTCATCAAGAAACGCGCAGCCCATCCGCCACCAATCACACCACCACCAATAATCGCTGCTGTCTTTGTCATCACTTTGTCCTTTGTAGTCGGCTGATGTCCCAGCCGTAGAATGTTAAAATCTTTGTTGCCGCTATGTAGCGATCAGGGCTGGGTTTGGGTTTACGATCCAACACATAGCCAACTTTGCCCGAAGGGGTACCAAGGACCGCCGTGCGAAACCCCTCGTCCACCCACATGACCACCAATGGCTCGCCTTTTTCGGGGTGCAGCACAGCCGACCCACTGTAAGCATAGGTTTTTGGGCCATCAGCACCCAACATCACCATGCGAAAAGTCATTGGATCATACGAAACTGCAAGCGCTTCACGCGCAGGGATTTTGCCCGTTTCATTTAAACGTGCAACCACATGCCAATTGCCTGAAAAGCGCAGAGGGTCAAAACGTGTGGTTGCGCCGATATTGGCCGACGGATCGCGGGCTGTCACACCCGACCCTGAAGTAGGCGCGTTAGGTTCGCACCCCGTCAAAACCCCAACAGCCAATGCACCAACCAAATACCGACGCAATACCGACGCAATACCGACGTTGCGCTTCACCCTTTCGGGACTTGTTTGGTCAGCCCCAATTTGACTCGCACTTCTGCCGCACCAATCACCCGTGCACCCATATTTTCGATGATGGTGCCGGCACGTTCAACCAACTGCCAGTTTTCAGCCAGCACACCTTTGTCCAGCCACAAATTGTCCTCAAGCCCCACACGTACATTGCCCCCTGCCAAAACGGATGCGGCAACATAGGCCATCTGATTGCGCCCCAACCCGAAGGCCGAAAATGTCCAATCGTCAGGCACATTGTTGACCATTGCCATCAGCGTATTCAGATCATCTGGCGCACCCCAAGGGACACCCATGCACAGCTGAACCAACGCCGGGGCGTCCAACACGCCATCGGTAACCAATTGTTTTGCAAACCATAAATGGCCTGTATCAAATGCCTCGATCTCTGGCTTGACGCCCAGCGCTGTCATCATGCTGCCCATCGCCTTCAACATCCCAGGCGTGTTGGTCATCACATAATCGGCTTCGGCAAAGTTCATCGTCCCGCAATCCAGCGTGCAAATTTCTGGCAGACATTCCGCAATGTGCGCAACCCGTTCCGTTGCCCCCACCATGTCGGTTCCGGCAGCATTCAATGGCAGCGGTGCCTCAGGTGATCCAAAGATCATATCGCCGCCCATACCCGCCGTCAGGTTCAACACCAGATCGATGTCTGCATCGCGAATACGGTCCGTAACCTCCCGATAATATTGAAGATCTCGGGACGGCGCACCGGTCTCAGGGTCCCGCACGTGGCAATGAACAACAGCCGCACCCGCCTTACCCGCAGCGATCGCACTGTCCGCAATTTGTTTAGGGGACCGCGGTACATGGGGGCTGCGATCTTGGGTTCCACCTGATCCAGTCACCGCACATGTAATGAAAACTTCTTTGTTCATAGCCAATGGCATCGCATATCTCCCTTGCGTTTGGAGCTATAATGGGATGGTTTTCGACAACAACTTGGCACAAAGCGAATCTAACTTGACGAAATCCGCAAAAATAACCTCATCCATCGCAGTGACCGTGCTGGTTTTGGACCAAAGCAATACCCTTAGCTTTGCCGCCGCCGTCGATCCAATGCGTGCGGCAAACAGACATGCAGGGCGCAAGATATTCGACTGGAGTTTTGCCACACCACAACATCTAGACATTTCTCTGACCTCAGGCTTGCCCATATCGGCTGCGCCCTTGAACCGCGTCGGGCCGTGCGATTTCATTTTGATCGTCGCCAGTTTTGACATCGCCGCACAATCTTCCCCTGCCCTACATGCCAGCCTGCGCCGCATCGCCCATTCCGCCAAATTCGTCGCAGGTGTCGATGGTGGCCCTTGGATCATGGCCCAAGCTGGCCTTTTGGACGGCCACAGCGCCACCGTTCACTGGGAAGATATTGACGCCTTCGCAACCCAATTTCCCAATATTGACACACAAAACACCCGCTATCAGATCAGCGGCAATCGGTTGACCAGCGCAGGTGCGACGCCCACCCTTGATATGATGCTTGCCCTTATCCGCGAAACCCAAGGCGTGTTGCTTGCCAATCAGGTTGCCGCCAGTTTTATCCTTGATCAAAGTCCGGAAAGCACCGCTCCCCAATCCCGAAATCCCGAGCCATTTCGGCACAACCAGATCACGGCAAGGGTCCATCGCCTGATGGAAAGTACACTTGACGATCCAATCCCCCTAACCGCGATTGCCCAGCAGGTTGGGATCAGCCAACGTGTGCTACAACTGAATTTTCAAACACAACTGACCACCACGGCACAAAAACATTATCTTAGCCTGCGCTTGTTAGAAGCGAGGCGACTGGTCCAAAATACGAATAACTCAATGCTTGATATCGCGTCGGTCACTGGCTTTGCCTCACAATCCAGCTTTGCACGCGCCTACTCCAAGGCCTTCGGCCAAAGCGCACGCGCGCAAAGAACAGGGTGATCAATATGGCATAGGATGCATGCGGTGGGCCGCGTCTATTTCTTTCAAAACATCATCGCTCAAAGTGATATCCACGGATGCAAGTGCCTGATCCAACTGGGCAATCGTTGTCGCGCCAAATATGACACTGCCCATGAATGGACGGGTAAAGCACCACGCCAGTGCCATATGAACAGGATCAAGGTCATGTTTTTTGGCAATCGCCAGATACGCATCAACCGCGGCAAAGGCACGTTCCGATTTACGCCCACCCATTTCAGGGCTCAGCGTCATCCGCGACTTGTCAGGAACTTGACCGTTCTGATATTTCCCCGTCAACAGGCCCGTCGCAAGTGGAGAGAACGACAACAACCCAACGTCTTCGTTAATGCTCACTTCGGCCAAATCCGTGTCGTACATCCGGCACAACAATGAATATTCGTTCTGGATTGTCGCCACACGCGGACCACCCGTACGTTCTGCCGCGTTCACCCATTGGGTCGTGCCCCACGCGCTTTCATTGCTAAGTCCAAAGGCACGAATGGTGCCGCGCTTGACCTCGGCTTGCAACGCCTCAAGCGTTTCTTCCATGTGCGCAAGCGTTGCTGCGCGATCCTGACCCGATGGATCGTAAGTCCAATTTTGGCGGAACATATAGCTGCCGCGGTTGGGCCAATGAAATTGATACAGATCGATGTAATCGGTCTTTAAGCGGCGCAGCGACCCTTCGATCGTTTCTTTGATCGTACCAGCAGAAATCGGCGCACCATCCCGGACATATTTGATTCCAGCGCCGGAATGTTTCGTCGCCAAAACAACACCCCTTCGGCGATTGTCACGCTCAAACCATTCGCCAATCACCTCTTCCGTGCGCCCTTGGGTTTCGGCGCTTAACGGATTGACCGGATACATTTCTGCCGTATCAATAAAATTGATCCCCCCCTCCAAAGCGCGATCAATTTGATCATGGCCTTCCTGCATCGTGTTCTGCGTGCCCCACGTCATGGAGCCCAAACACAGTTCGGAAACTTCGATATCGGTGCGCCCAAGACGGTTCATCTTCATAGTCATATCCTTAAAATGAGTTTGATCAGAAACTAGCGTTCCACAAAAGCGCTGCAAGTGGAAACACTTGCCCAAAGTTTTGAATAGGCAGAAAGCGACTACATCCCGTCGGTTATTTCTGCGAAACTAAAATCAGGACCACGCAAGATTGGTTTAATATGCGCCTGATTATCTCCTTCGCCGCCCTTTTTCTTTCCGTGCTGTTAATGCAGCTTAGCTCGGGTGGCGTCGGCCCGCTGGATGCTTTGTCGGGCCTCAAGCTCGACTTCTCAACTCAGCAGATTGGTTTGCTTGGATCCTCCCATTTCATCGGTTTTTTTATTGGATGCTGGTGGGCGCCGCGTTTGATGGGAAGCGTTGGACATTCTCGTGCCTTCGCAGCATTTACTGCCGCAGGTGCCATCGGATTACTGGCCCATATGTTGGTGATCAACCCGTATGCTTGGGCCCTCATGCGGATCGCCTCAGGTCTATGCGTCGCAGGCTGCTACACGGTGATCGAGGCATGGTTACAAGCCAAAGTGACAAATGAAACTCGTGGACGCGCGATGGGCACCTACCGTATCGTCGACATGAGTGGATCATTGATGGCCCAGCTTATGATCGGCGTTTTGAGCCCTGCCAGCTATGTGTCTTACAACCTTTTGGCCATCCTGTGCTGCGCGGCATTGCTTCCACTTACCCTCACCAAAGTCCCTCAACCCGAAACGCCAAAAGCGCCGCGACTGCGACCCATGCTGGCGTTTGAACGTTCGCCACTGGCCGCGGCAGGAGTGGTAGTCGCGGCCCTGTCAGCTGCATCTTTCCGCATGGTTGGGCCACTTTATGGCCAAGAGGTCGGGTTAAGCATCGGCCAAATAGCATGGTTTCTTTCAGCCTTTGTTTTAGGTGGCGCGTTGGCGCAATACCCCGCAGGCTGGCTGGCTGACAAATACGATAGACGCTGGGTTTTGATCTGGTTGTCTGTCGCCGCAATGCTAAGTTGCGGTGTAACAGTGATGTCCACGGGATTTGGTACCACTGGCATCATGATCACCGCGTTTCTCTTCGGTTTTACGTCTTTTCCGATATATTCGGTCGCAGCCGCCCACGCCCATGATTTCGCTGATGATTCCGAACGGGTAGAACTGTCAGCCGCACTTATGTTCTTTTACGCGCTGGGTGCCATTGCGGCACCTTACGGCGCATCTGTTTTGATCAACGCATTTGGACCCTCGGCATTGTTCGTGCTGATCGCCAGCGCACATGCCCTCCTTGTCATCTTTGGTTTAACACGAATGCTTGCGCGCCCCACGCCAAGTGACAAAACTGATTATATTTACACACCACGCACGTCATTCATTGTTGGTCGATTGAATCGCCGAAAACGTCGAAACGACTGATCGTTCAGGCGCACAACCACTTCCCCCTGCGCACATCGCCTGCTATTGCAGTGCGAAACATGACCAAAGGCGCACCTATGACCCGTCACCTGATCACATCAGCAATCCCCTACATCAACGGGATCAAGCATCTTGGCAATCTGATTGGCAGCCAATTGCCTGCTGACCTGTTTGCCCGTTATCAGCGTGGTCGGGGCCGTGAAGTGTTGTTCCTTTGTGCAACGGATGAACACGGCACCCCCGCCGAATTGGCTGCGGCCAAAGCAGGTAAGCCAGTCGCCGAATTCTGCGCCGAAATGCACGAAGTTCAGGCGCGGATTGCAAAAAGGTTCAAGCTGTCATTTGATCATTTTGGGCGCTCGTCCTCGCCGCAGAACCATGCCCTCACACAACATTTCGCAGGTAAATTGCAAGAGGCTGGATTGATCCGCGAAGTCAGCGAAAAACAAGTTTACTCAAATGCCGATGGTCGGTTCCTACCTGATCGCTACATCGAAGGCACCTGCCCAAATTGCGGATACGACAAAGCACGTGGCGATCAATGCGAAAACTGCACCAAGCAACTTGATCCAACCGATTTGCTGGAACCACGCAGTGCAATTTCCGGGTCTACAGATTTAGAAGTGCGCGAAACCAAACACCTATTCCTGCGTCAATCGACCATGCGTGACCAACTGGATGCATGGATCAACTCCAAAACCGATTGGCCTATACTGACCACATCAATTGCCAAAAAATGGCTGCATGACGGTGACGGCCTGCGCGATCGTGGCATTACGCGCGATCTTGACTGGGGCATCCCTGTGAAAAATGGCGACGCCGAATGGCCCGGTATGGAAGGCAAAGTCTTTTACGTCTGGTTTGACGCGCCCATCGAGTACATCGCTTGCGCTGGTGAATGGGCCGAAGCCAATGGACTGCAAGACAGCGATTGGGAACGTTGGTGGCGTACAGACAAAGGGGCCGATGACGTTAGCTACACCCAATTTATGGGTAAGGATAACGTGCCATTTCATACCCTTAGCTTCCCCGCCACAATACTTGGATCAGGCGAGCCGTGGAAATTGGTCGATCACCTAAAATCATTTAATTACCTGAATTATGACGGCGGCCAATTTTCGACCAGCCAAGGGCGCGGTATATTTATGGACCAAGCGCTTGAGCTGTTGCCACCAGATTACTGGCGTTGGTGGTTGCTAAGCCATGCACCCGAAAGTTCGGACAGCGAATTCACATGGGCCAAATTCCAACAATCGACCAACAAAGATCTAGCTGACGTTTTGGGCAACTTTGTATCTCGCGTGACCAAATTCTGCCGTGCCAAATTTTCGGAGGCATTGCCGACAGGCGGTGAAAACGGCCCTGATGAAATCGCGTTGATCGCCGACCTTCAGGAACGGTTAGCGCGCTATGAAACACACATGGAAGCCATTGAAGTACGCAAAGCTGCGGCAGAACTGCGCGCAATTTGGGTCGCTGGCAACGAATACCTGCAAGCAACCGCGCCTTGGACAACATTCAAAACTGACCCAGAAAAGGCTGCGGTTCAAATTCGTTTGGCCCTAAACCTGATCCCATTTTATGCAACGTTATCTGCACCATTCATCCCAGACGCCGCCGAAAATATGCACGAAAACATGGGCACCCATCCAGAATGGCCAACCGATGTAAGTGTGGCGTTAAGCGCATTGCCAGCAGGACACCCGTTTACTGTTCCAGATGTATTGTTCGCTAAGATCACTGATGAGGATCGTGAAGCTTGGGAAATTCAGTTTGCGGGAATCCGCGAATGATGTGTTGAAGATACGGGTGAATTAAATGGCACTAATTTGCGCCAAATAGTTTAATCTGTGCACAAATCTCTTTTGAGGACCCAAGATGATGACACCAATTCTGTACTCATTTAGGCGGTGCCCCTACGCGATGCGTGCGCGATTTGCTTTGGTGTCTTCAAAAACAAACGTCATACTGCGTGAAATAAAGTTACGAGAAAAACCTGAACAGTTTTTGGATATTTCTCCCTCCGCGACAGTCCCTTGCCTGCTCACCCAAGACGATGTGATCGACGAAAGTTTAGACATCATGAAATGGGCCCTAGCCCAAAATGATCCGGACGGATTGTTAGACATGCCAGATATTGGGTGGTCACTAATTGACCAAACTGATGGCCCTTTCAAACAGGCTTTGGATCGCACAAAATACGCTGCAAGATACCCAGACCACAATCCACAAGATCAACGTGCTATCGCAGCCGCGTTTTTAACAACGTTAGATCAACGGATTGATCATTGGATTTTTGGACGCCCAAGTATTGCC
Organism: uncultured Paracoccaceae bacterium; assembly: GCA_905182355.1. Classification (GTDB taxonomy): domain Bacteria; phylum Pseudomonadota; class Alphaproteobacteria; order Rhodobacterales; family Rhodobacteraceae; genus Ascidiaceihabitans. Next base: position 54,771 of record CAJJBH010000011.1, read on the forward strand.
GATTTTGCAATTCTGCCTTTCGTGCGGCAATTCGCTTTCATCGACAAGGCGTGGTTTGATGACCAGCCTTGGCCAGATCTTCAGATTTGGTTGAACAATTTCATAGCCTCCGACAATTTCGAAAAAATCATGATAAAATATGAACAATGGCACGAAGGTGATCCCGAAACGTTGTTTCGAAATATGGTTGATGCGAAGTGTCAGCTGAGACCCTAAAATGCGACGTGCTAATTGTTGGTGGAGGCCCCGCCGGCCTGTCTGTTGCAGCAGCTTTGCCCGACAACGTGTCCTCCATTGTCGTTCACCAAGATGCAGAAATCGGCAAGCCTGTTCGCACAAGCGGAGGGTGTTGGTTGGCCGATGTGAAACAACTGGGTATTCCCCCTGACTTCTACCAAATCATTGATCAGTTGGACATTTACTCTGACACCCAAGAGGCTCACTTTAAGATCAATAATGACAAATTGGTAGTTTTGAACATTACAGATCTATACCAATGGTTGGCGCGTAAATCTGAAAAGAAGCGACGGCAATTGCTGTTGGCAACCAAATTTCTCGAAACACAGCAAACAAAAGATGGCCAATACCTTTCAACAATTAGGTCGCGAAACACATCGGCATCTCAAATTGAATCAACGTATATCATAGACGCATCGGGGGTTCGGTGTTCCGTCCTGCATAGCCTTGGAGTAAAGGATAAATCCATTCGTACGGGGGGCGGTATTGAATATGAATATCAAATTGGCTCAAACAAAAAAGACCACGCAATTCTGTTTGTTGGATCTTCTGTTTTAGCTGGTTACGGATGGGTGTTCCCAACAGCTGATGGAAAATTGCGCGTCGGAGTGGGTGTCCTTCGCCCCGACACCCCCGTTTCACCAAAGACTCTCATGACGAATTTCTTGAACTCACCAGATGTCAACGAGTTGGTTTGGACTTAACTGGAGATTACGTTGTGAACGCTGGGACGTTGCCATCCATCGCCTACGATCCACAGCTGGTGTTTGGAAATGTAATTCGCGTAGGCGACTCTGCCAATTTTGCGACTCCAACCGTAGGAGAAGGTATTCGCATTTGCATCGAGCGCGGCAACGATTTGGGTATAGCACTAGGCGAAGCCATCGATACGCAAAATCCAGCCCCCCTAAAACGTTTTGAAGCTGCCTGCAAAAAACAATTTAATACAAACTACTATTTTGGAAACATCGCAAATCAACGGTTCTCACAATACGACGCTGATGATTGGGACAAAAGCATCCATCACATTAAATATTTATCAGAACGTCATCTTGTTGCGCTTTTGAGAAGTGAGTTTAACATTTTCATGGTTTTTCAAGCTGTGTTCAAAATGCTGAAACAGAAACTTTTAAGAAAAAACAATAGCCATGATATGTAAGTTCCTGCATGTTTACACTCTGTTAGTGCAAACTTTCTGGAGCTTAATTTGCCATCCTTCTAAGGCATGTGTGTCAGTGTGCGATTGTTTTAAAGCCTACAACGAGTATTCTTTTGAAGTTTCCGACAGTTATTTTCGAAGCGCTCAGGCTTATAATAGGTCACAAAATCATAAGCAGAAAATTAAGTGGATATTTAATTAACATCGAATTTGTTACATACTCGATCGCCGTTAACTGTTGACTGCCTTCTGAATTTACGTGCTTTGGTCTGCAAACAAAGCAATGCTCAATTTCCATAACCTTGGAAGTTCGACGAACTTTTGTATAACCATTGATCATATCAACTGCCTTCGCAAAACTATCCTCTAGATTGCCCTTCATAATGTGCCCTGCGGTGTTGCTGCTGCACGCATTCGCCACGTCGTCAGGGGCATCCGATGTCGACAATTGGCGAAAGACCTTTTGAATCTCCGCGGCGTTGTGTGGGCCTTGATGCAAGCCCCCAATGCACACTCCAAGAAGGAATGAGTTCGCTGGCCGCTGGCGAAACGATGCTTATCGTGGCGCAGCTTGACGATGTTTTAATCCAAACGGTAATAACCTCAACCACAGCGCTTGCGGTTATGCGCGAAGGAAACGCGGGCCTGGCAGCGTGGTGACCGGTTCAAGCTGTTGGATTGGGATGGTCAGGAATTCTGTCTGCATTACAAAGCTTTGGCGCGGGGCCGCGTTCCTAGGCCGAACGCCCAAAATGGTTGGTGCGGATGACATCGGCACAACTCGCCATGCTCTGGGCCCCTCTCATCGCTGCAAGCAGCGACTGCCGGGCAATGATCGGGCGGAAGACATGGCTATTTGCAGGTGCGGACACTGGCGCGGAAACCTTGGCGCGCCATGACTGTTATCGAAACGGCCCAGCTAAACGGCCACGACCCGCAGGCTTACCTCGCTGACATTCTCGGCCGCATACACGGCCACAAGATCAACCGACCGGATGAGTTGCTGCCGTGGATTTGGACGCAGCTGAACTCTGCCAATTCAGAGGTCGCATGATGACTGCGGTGACCCAACTATGTACAATCGGCTACGTCGCCAAAATGTTGGGCGAGGATGTCGCACTGCTCGAAACCATCAGCTCAAACGACGACAACTAACCTACGGCCATATCGTCAGCGTGTACGCCAGCACCGATCCCGTGATCAGTACCCTGACCGATCGCGGGATCGATGAATTGAAAGACATGACCCAAACCGCGCGCATAACCACAAAAACCTGGCACGCATTCATAGATGACTTCGTAGATGACGCTAACCTTGTCAGCCGGATTCAGGCTCAGTCACTGCGGTAACAATGGAGCAGTTCCCTTTTTACCAAAAATCAAAATCGAATTGACGTTTATGGCTTTGGCAATCGGCGGGAACCCGACCAAGGACGTGTACACACAGGCAAATGCAACCAAAACGACACTGCGTGCCCTTGATGCCTAAAACCTGCTTCCGAGAAAGCCGCATTTTTGCGCTAGCAACACATGGTTTGCTGTCAAACGACGAAAAGGTTTCGGGGTCGCCGCACTGGTTCTTTCAGATCTCGTCGATGGAAAAGAAGACGGGTTCTTGTCTGCTTCTCAAATCTATTCTTACAAAATCGGGGCTGGTTTTGTGATCCTTTCGGCCTGCAACACTGGAACTCCTGGTGCAGCAAGCGGGATGTCCGAACTTGCATCGGCGTTCTGTTACGTGGGGGCCGACCAATTGATGTTAACGCATTGGGAAATCGGTAGCGGCGTGGCAGTCAAACTGATGACACAGTTTGCGATTGATTTCAGGGTTAAGGAATCGTTACCAGCCGACAGCCTACGCGCTGCAATTGATGGGATTTTGGCAAATCCAAAAATTTCGCGTTTTCATCACCCAAGGTTCTGGGCAAGTCACTTTATCATATCGTAATGAAATGCTGGGGATGCCGTTGCATTTCACTAGGGTTTGCAGTGCTGGCGTGTGTGTCATTAGCACTGACCACCAGCTGGCCAGTCGCCGTGACACTCTAAACCAAAGATGTCGTTGATGACGGTTGGATCATACAGCCGCAACTTTCTGGCCAATATTGTGTGGCCCATTCGTCCGTCATGCGCTGCCAATCCTCTAAAGTAAGAGCGCTTCACGCAGCCGATTTCAGCGCTGGTAAATGACAGGAAACCAATCTTCCCTCAGGACCTGACCAGGCGTCATATCGTGACCTGGAAATGGAGGCGACGTTGGACCAGCGCGTTCAACATAACGGGCATCGTCCCCTACCAGCCGCAACGAAAATGCACGCCGTCGCTGTTCAGTGCTGTTGCCCCGCGCACCGTGAAGCGTGCCATAGTTAAACGCGACCGCATCACCAGGTTCCATTTCCCATTCCTTGATATCCATGCCCTCAGCATCTGGATCTGGTACCGCCATATAGGTCTCGTCGCTGGGATAAAAGTTCGTCTCGGAAAGCCAACGGGTTGGCAAAACAGGCTTTTCCCATGCATGGCTGCCTGCAACGCACCGCAAACTTGCCCCAGTGACCGCATCCATTGGCGACCAGAAACTTACGTTTTGGTTCCCTTCGACAAAATAATATGGACCGTCTTGGTGCCACGGTGTCGGCTTGGATGTGCCCGGTTCTTTGACCAGCACATGGTCGTGAAACACCTGAACTCTGTCCGATTTCATAAGGTCAGCAGCAACCTCTGCCGCTGGTGAGTTTCGAATAACCTCTTCAAATTCAGAAATCCGGTTCCAGTTACAGTAATCATCAAAAAACCGGCCACCTTCACCCGCATTCAGGTTTTCGGCAGCGTATGGCCCCGGCTCTGTCATGTTGCGTTCAATTCCGGTGCGAATTGTTTCGACATGATCTTTGAACAACCCTTTTATCAGAACCACCCCGTCGCGTTGGAAGGTAATAATGTCTTCTTGGGTTACGAGTGGATGCATGATTTTTAATTCCTTGTTGAACGCAGGTTAACCATAAGGATAATCAGCTTCCAATAATTATTGATCATATTGTTAATAATTTCTTTTTATATCTCACATTGCGCCCGCACTGACCTGCACCCCGAGGCTCCCTCGTTCATAACGATAGTTTGCGGGTTTGGATTTCATATTCTTCATCGCCTGTTTGGGCAAGCGCGTCGTGCGCGGAGCCCTCAAATCGCTCAAGCGCTCGACGCGCTTCAGCGGGCGTTTGGTTCTTCCGTGACGAGTGCGGCCTGACGGTACAAATGACTGCAAAGGATGCAAAGCGGACCTTCAAGTAGGTGCAAGGATTGAGGTCAACTAAAGAAGAAGTGGTCCTTTGAAAGGAAGACCATATTCGGAAATAGCGAACGGCAATCTGTAAATACAAAAGATTTTCTATAACAGCCTTGACCTTCCAGTAACTGGAGGCCTTACTTTAATGAAATCTGGAACAAGAGATTTTATCATGAAAACCGACAAATCATTAACTTTCGACGTGCTAGAGATGAACTGTGCTTCTTGCGTTGGCCGGGTGGAAAAGGCCTTGGACGCTGTACCAGGGGTTCGTGGCGCGCGTGTAAACCTTGCATCAGAAACGGCCACGATCACTGTTGATGATACGTTTAAAGCCGATGATGCGACTGCGGCACTGACAACTGCGGGTTACCCTGTTGACTTGAAAAACTACCGTTTTAGCGTAGAAAATATGTCCTGTGCGTCGTGTGTTGGCCGTGTTGAACGTGCGCTGTTGGTTGTTCCTGGTGTCGTTTCAGTTGCGGTAAATTTGGCAAAAGAAGAAGCAACCGTTCGTGTATTGGGGATGTCAGCGACGCCTGCCGATATTATGCGGACTGCGGGTGCTGCGGGATATCCAGCCACTCTGGTTTATGATCAAGGTACGGCAGACGCGGCGGCGGATCGAAAGGCTGAAGAGGCAGTTCATTTGCAGCGCATGACGCTGGTTGCCGCAGTCCTGACTTTACCCGTTTTTATCCTAGAAATGGGCAGCCATATCATCCCTGCACTTCACGACTGGATTATGAATACACTGGGCATGGGGGTTAATTGGTCCATCCAATTTATACTAACAACAATTGTTCTGGCATGGCCCGGACGGCAATTCTACCTCAAGGGGTTTCCCGCGCTTTTCAAAGGTGCTCCCGACATGAATTCACTCGTCGCACTTGGGTCATCTGCCGCGTGGGGATTTTCAGTGATCGCCCTTTTTGCGCCATCGCTTTTGCCCGACGGCACGCGCGTTGTCTATTTTGAAGCAGCAGCAGTCATTGTGACGCTCATTCTTCTGGGGCGCTTCCTCGAGGCCCGCGCAAAAGGGCGCACAGGCCAAGCCATCCGCAAGCTGGTCGGACTTAGGGCCAAAACAGCGCAAGTAGACCGGAACGGGCAAATGGTCGAACTTCCGGTCGATGACATTGTGGTTGGTGACCTTGTTCATGTGCGGCCAGGTGAAAAAATCGCAGTCGATGGCACAGTCACTACAGGCCTGTCATACGTCGATGAAAGTATGATTTCAGGGGAACCTATTCCTGTAGAAAAGTCTGCGGATACAGAGGTTGTAGGGGGCACGGTCAACGGCACCGGTGCACTGACGTTCAGTGCCACCAAAGTCGGCGGCGATACTATGCTAGCACAAATTATCAGTATGGTCGAAGAGGCGCAGGGCGCAAAACTGCCAATTCAAGATTTGGTCAATCGCATCACACTTTGGTTTGTACCAGCCGTCATGGGCGTTGCCCTGGTGACCTTCGTGGCGTGGTTGGTGGTGGGGCCTGATCCTGCGCTTAGCTTTTCATTGGTCGCCACCGTTGCTGTTTTGATCATCGCCTGCCCTTGCGCGATGGGATTGGCCACGCCTACGTCAATTATGGTGGGCACTGGGCGCGCGGCAGAGCTTGGCGTTCTATTTCGACGTGGTGATGCATTACAAACGTTGAACGACATACAAACCATTGCTTTAGACAAGACGGGCACGTTGACAGAAGGGCATCCAGAACTAACCGATTTAGATATAATGAAGGGTTTTGAGGAAGCGGATGTTTTACGCTTAGTTGCATCAGTTGAGGTCATGTCGGAACATCCGATCGCTGCAGCTATTGTGCGGCGGGCACAACAGGATGCTTTGGTTCTAGCAGATATTGAAGATTTCAAGTCAATCACTGGCTACGGCGTTAGCGCGGTTATTGAAGGTCGTAAGATCCTTGTAGGTGCGGATCGCTTGATGACCCGCGAAGGCATCGCGCTGGATGATGTGCAAACAATTGGTGAAGGTCTGGGCCAGGAGGGAAAAACGCCTTTGTATGCTGCAATCGATGGGCATCTTGCTGCTGTCATTGCTGTATCAGATCCTATCAAGCCCAGCACGGTTGAAGCGATTGCTGCTTTGCATGAACTGGGCCTAAAGGTCGCCATGATTACTGGTGACAACAAAGGCACGGCTGATGTCATTGCCGCGCAGCTTGGTATCGACACGGTTGTTGCGGAGGTGTTGCCAGAGGGTAAAGTCACCGCGATTGAAAAGCTACAGGCCGGCGGGCGTAAAGTTGGATTTGTGGGCGATGGTATCAATGACGCCCCGGCACTTGCCCGCGCTGATGTTGGTATCGCGATTGGCACAGGTACGGATGTGGCGATAGAGGCCGCTGATGTTGTGCTGATGTCTGGCGACCTGAAAGGGGTCGTAAATGCCCTGCACGTCAGCCAACGGACAATGCGCAACATTCGCCAAAACTTGTTCTGGGCTTTTGGATACAACGCTTTGTTGATCCCTGTTGCTGCGGGCGTATTCTACCCCGTGTTTGGCCTTATGTTATCGCCAGCACTTGCTGCCGGAGCAATGGCCCTGTCCAGCGTGTTTGTGCTGTCCAACGCGCTTCGATTGCGGTGGATCAGACCGACGCTGAATGAGGCCAAATCGAAGACCAATGCAGATCGTGGTCTTGTACCAACGATGGCACTCTAGGAGCTAACAGATGAATATCGGAGAGGTATCCAAACGCGCAGGTCTGCCAAAAAAGACCATCCGCTACTACGAGGACATCGGGCTGGTCACGCCATTGCGCGACACCAACGGCTATCGCAGTTTTCGTGACAGCGACATGCACAAGCTTGCATTTATGGGGCGCTCTCGTGCGTTGGGGTTTACGATTGAAGACTGTCGTAACCTATTGGCGCTGTGGGACGATCAAGATCGCGCCAGTGCAGATGTGCGAACCATTGCAAAAGAGCACTTGGCGCAGATCGAAAGCAAGATAGTTGATTTGCAGGCGATTCAAGAAACGTTGACCCTTCTGGTGAAAGAGTGTGCTGGGGATGATCGCCCAGATTGCCCTATACTTAAGACATTGGAACAGTTTCCAATGAAATAGTGGTTTGGAAACGTTGGTTTTTCCTGTCCGTCGAAAGCATAAGTCGGCGATTGGCATGGTATCTTCAAGCAAGAATTGGCGCAAAATGGAAATCCTGTGCCTATCTCACGAGAAAGTTAGAAACCTTCCAGCACAGGATGCATTGACAGAGGTTTTAAAGACGCCCAGATGTATGAAATGAAAACGAAAAACACCATACCTGCATTCCTAAAGATGCTTGCTTGTCTTGCGTTCGCGCTTGCTTTGGTGTTTTCGCCACCGTCAGCATCTCATGCGGCTTCAGGTTTGCACGATGATCATCAAATGGCTTCCGTCATTTTGGATCATGTGAACAATAGTCATTCACATGACGCGATGTCGTCTACATCTTTTAATAACGAATCCAATTCTACGTCCAAATCGGGTGATGACGAACAATCGTCAACCCAGTGCTGTAGTGGCATTTGCCTTTCAGTCGTTCTTATTGAGACTGGTATTGTTTTTGGCGACGAGACAACAAGCAGCGTAGATCTAACACTCCATGCACAGACCGCATCCATCGAACCATCGGGCTTTCTACGTCCTCCCCAGTTCCTGATCTGATCTAAGACCCTTACTGGGTCTTCGCTTTGCGCACTTTTGTGCGTGAACCAGAATTCTATTACTCAGGTTACTTTCATGAAAATTTATCTATCGATGGGGGCTTCCGCCCTCGTGCTTGGCGCATGTGCTTACGAGCCGACGCCTCTGCCCGATGTGGCCGCGCAACAAGCGGTCACTAACACATCAATTTCTTCTTCAACCGGATATCAGAATCCGCTGGCTGGATTTACGTATCGCGGCCCGACGGAGCCTCGCGATTGGCGGACGGTCAATGAAGAACAGACGGAGGGCCACTGATGCGTATATCAAAACTCCCGCTGGTCTTTGGCTTTCCATTGATCCTAGGCGCTTGCGCAACTGCAATCCCCGGCGCGTACACGGAACCAAAAGCAGGTTTTTCTAACGTTTCAAATCAGACGTCAACCAGCATTGGAAAGCGCACTGCTTTTGCCCAAACTCAGGCTGGAAATGTTGTGCTTCAAAAGCAAGTGCATGGGATGGTGCATCGCAAGACGATTTCAGCGGACACCGCTGTTCAGATTGCTTTGCTCAATAATAAGGGACTGCAAGCGTCATACGCGAATGTGGGCCTTTCTGCTGCCGATGCATGGCAACAATCAACGCCTGAAAATCCAGTTGTCTCTATCGGCATACTTGGAATCGGTGCTGCCGAATTGGGGCTTTACCGAGCAATTGAAGGTATGTTTGCGACGAATATTCTGGATGCTAAAACGCGCAAACAGCGTGTTGCTTTGGCAGATATTAACTTTCGCTCTGCGCAACTTGGCGCGGTGAACGATACATTGACCTTGGCCAACCAAACACGCCAAGCGTGGATCAACGCCGTATCTGCATTTGAGGCTGCCAGCTATCTTAAACGCGCCAAGGCAACGTCCGACGCAGGGTCTGAATTGGCGCGTAAACTGGGCGAGACAGGTGCGCTCAACAAAGCTGGACAAGCGCGCGAACATGCGTTCAACGCTGAACTTGCAGGTCAATTGGCAAAGGCACGTCTCAATGCAACGCGTGCGAAAGAAGACCTTACCAAGCTTATGGGCCTTTGGGGCACCGAGGTAGATTATTATGTCCCTGATGCGCTGCCCGCATTGCCGCGTAGCGTTGGGCGGATCACAAATATCGAAGGTAAGGCGCTCCACAAACGTCTGGATTTGCAAGTTGCCAAACTGGGCCTTGAAGCTCAAGCAGCAGCCTTTGGACTGACGGATCAGACGCAACTTTTGACCGACCTTGAGATCATTGCCGGGTTTGAAGCTGAGCGCGAAGCGGATGGTGGGGAAACTGAGACTGAAACCACCCCACAGATTGAGTTGGAATTTGCAATTCCGATCTATGACACCGGCAAAGCTCGGATGCGCAAAGCTGAACTTATGTATCTTCAAGCAGCTAATGTTTTGGCCGAAAAAGCCGTGAATGTTCGCTCCGAAGCACGGGGTGCAGAGGTCTCGTATCATGCATCTTACAAGATTGCTCGGCATTACCGCGATGTTCTCGTGCCGCTGCGCAAGACCGTCGAGGAGGAAGGCCTGCTGTCGTACAACGGCATGATCACCAACACTTTCGAGCTGCTTACAGACGTACGCGAAAAACTTGGTG
>CAJJBH010000012.1 GCA_905182355.1 uncultured Paracoccaceae bacterium
CGCCTTATGTAGCGGCCTGACCACTCAGACGCCTTAATCATAGTTAAATCCTGTGGAGGATTTGGTACCTTTGTTGGGATGAACCTAGCATGTTTTGTTTGCTGGCTTCTTGTGTGACGTAGGGTAAACATCACGGTACGAATTTAGTGTGGTTCAATTCAGATACTCAACACAAACTGGAGGAAGAGATGTTAAAATCAATCAAATTCACCCTAACGCTAGGTGCCATGGTCGTTGCAGGGCAAACGGCTTTTGCAGCCACCGAATGTCACGAGTCTAAATGGGGCAAAGACGATTTAATTGGTTCGGCCAATCTTATTTCTCCTGAAAACACCTTGAAAGCGGCTGCTTTGATTAAGCGCGGCAAGTCGCAACCGTTAGGGATTGTGATTGATTCCAAAACCCCGGCTTTCGCACCGCGCAGTCTAAGCTTGCAAGTCGTACAGCCAAATCAACAAGGTGGGCAAAAGCTGGACGCCTTTGGTTATCCGGGCAATTATAACGACGATATTTTGTATACTTGGGTTGGGATTGGCAGCCAGATTGATGGGCTGGGGCACCTTGGCGAAGGTGGTTTATACTACAACTGTTTGGATGAAAAAGAAATATCTGCGATCACTGGGCTTACCAAGCTCGGCGTGCATGATATTCCACCTTTGGTTGGTCGCGGTGTGGTCATCGACATGGCGAAACACATGGGCAAAGATGTACTGGCAGCCGGAGATCATTTTGGTGAAGCTGAAATTAAAGCCGCTGCCACTGCGCAAGGTGTGGCACTTGGAAAAGGCGATATCGTCTTGTTCCACACTGGCTGGACCGAAGGCAAAATGGAGAGTGATCCAACGGCTTGGGTGTCTGGCGAACCTGGCATCAGCGTCAGCGGATCGCGCTATCTTGCCTCGCTAGATGTAATGGCAGTAGGCGCTGACACTTGGGGCATTGAGCCAATCCCACCAGCACCCGGCGACGGCGCATTTTACGGCCATGTTGTGTTGCTACAGGAGAACGGCATCTACATTCTTGAAACCATGAACACTGGCCCTTTGGTGCGAGATAACGTGACTGAGTTTATGTTTGTCCTTGGCCAAGCCCGTATTCGTGGCACCGTGCAAATGATTATCAATCCGGTCGCTTTGTACTGAATTTCATAAGCCATATAATACATAAAGCCGCGATAAAACTATCGCGGCTTTTTTGTTTTGATATCCGAGGGTAGCATTGTTGCGCAGATCAACTTGTGGCCGGAACGCGCCCTACCCGAGATGTACTTTAGGCGGTGCGTTGGAAATTGGGGCAGCCAAGTTAGGTCATCAGGTTCAGAACCCTGACGCCAATCTTGACTTCTGTTTTCTGATTTTAGAAGTTGCGCGCTTTGAGCTTGCACCAGATTTATAAAGCCCATCAACGGTGCCGGCCTTGAAATCGTCGGTATATGTCCTTCGATGCAGTTCCATTTGGTGCCCCTTTCATGGACAGGGGTAAAGTACCCCAATGTCCGGTAACACGCATAAATTTTATTCTTCAAATCCATCACTCTCGAGACATTGCCACTTATTACCCTGTCGTGCAGTGCAAGGCAGGGCTGAACTGGAGACACCGCTGGGAAATAAGAGGGCATTTGAAAGAAAGGCAGCCTAAATGGAGTAAGAGACCGGAACGTAAGCGTGACAAGACCAAAAGTTATGAGTCATTCCATCGTGCGCCTAAGTTTGGGACAGAACCGCCATGTAGGGTCAGAAACGACTGACCAGTTTTTTGCAGATGCCCGTCAGATTTGCCCGTCAAAGTGATGCTTCATAGATGTGGCGCGCATCCTGTTTCGTGACCTCGCGAGGGTTGTTCACCAACAGCCGGGTCTGTTTCATGGCATCCGTTGCAAGTCGATCAAGGTCCGCTTCAGTTATCCCGACGCCGCGCAGACCACTTTCCAGCCCCAAGTCGATGTTGAGTTGCACAAGGCGAGCAACGAAGTCATCGCAAATTTCGTTCACTGAACGGTTTGGGTTGATGTCAGGGAAAATATGCGGAGCGAGTTCGGCATAGGCCTGACCACAGCGTGGTGCATTGAAACGCATCACTTCCGCCAGAACCAGTGCATTTGATAGCCCATGTGGCACGTGAAAAAGACTGCCGATAGGATAGGCCAATGCATGGACGGCCGCCACTGGTGCATTGGCAAACGCCTGACCTGCCAGCATGGCGCCAAGTAACATATTCCCCCGCGCCTCCATGTTGCTGCCATTACGGACCACTTCGCGGATGTTTGCTCCCAACAGGTCGAGCGCCTGAACGGCAAGGATTTTTGAGATCGGATTGTTGTTCGCATTTGTTGAAGTATAGGCTTCGATCGCGTGGACCATCGCATCCACGCCAGTGGCGGCCGTGATTGAGGCGGGCAATCCGAGGGTCAATTCGGCGTCCAGTAGCGCCACATCCGGCAGGATGATAGGCGACACGATGCCTTTCTTCTCTTCAGCCCCCGTCGTCAGAATCGAGACGGCCGTCACCTCTGATCCGGTTCCGGCTGTCGTCGGCACCAGCACCAAAGGCAGGCGCGATCCCGTCGCTTGATTGACCCCGTAGGCCTGTTCAATCGATTGGTCCGAATGGGCCAGCAGGGCAATTACCTTAGCCACGTCCATCGAACTTCCGCCGCCAAAACCGACGACACAGGCGATATTCTGGGCCTTGGCGATCTCGACACCGCCAAGCACGGTTGTCGCCTTGGGGTCCGGTTCGACCGCATCAAAGATCGTCACGTCGAAACCGTTGTCTTTGATGCTTTGCAAAGCGGCGTCGCACAGGCCCAGCTTGACGATACCGGGGTCCGTGACAAACAGCACCTGTTTTGCAGTTGCTGCAAAAGGCAAACTCTTTAGCAGCGCTCCGAGACGCGCCGCACCACCGGCAGTTTGTCGGATCGACGCGGTGGTGTTGAAGGTAAAATCTGGCACGGCTGTTCCTTTGATGTCTGTTGTTTGATGTTGCGACCGATAACGTTATCGCTGGCCAACACTCATATCCTTGAACAGGTCGGTGAATTCGCGCGGTTGCGAGCGCCAGTATTGTTTTGGAGCTTCGATCTGCGCGCCCAAGGCGGCAGCGGCATGCCAAGGCCAGCGCGGGTTATAAAGCATGGTCCGAGCCACCGCGATCATGTCTGCATCGCCGTCTTGCAGGATTTTTTCGGCCTGTTCTGGTTCAGTGATCAGACCCACAGCCATGGTGGGCAGGCCGACCTCAGCCTTGATCTTTGCTGCGAAAGGGACCTGAAAGCCTGGGCCGACGGGAATCTTCTGCAAGGGTGAGACACCCCCTGTCGAAACATGGATCGCCGCACATCCGCGTTTTTTCAACGCCTGTGACAATGCTAGTGTGCTTTCCAAATCCCAACCCTCCGGCACCCAATCCGTTGCCGAAACGCGCACCCAGACGGGCAAGTCGGCGGGCACCGCGGCTTTGACCGCGTCGAACACCTCAAGTGGAAAGCGCATCCGGGCCTCCAGATCTCCGCCATAGGCGTCGTTGCGCTGGTTAGACAAAGGCGACAGAAATTGGTGCAGCAAATAACCATGCGCCATATGCACTTCGATGCCTTGAAACCCAAGGCGAACGGACCGCAGTGCCGTTTGCACAAAGTCGTCTTTGACCCGCGCCAGTCCCGCAGAGTCTAAAGCGGTGGGCGCATCTTCGTCCGGTGCATGTGGCAAGGCAGAGGGGGCTTCGGCCTTCCAGCCGCCCGCTGCATCAGGCAGAATTTGACCACCACCCTCCCACGGTGCCTCGCTGGACGCTTTGCGCCCCGCATGAGCGATCTGGATGGTCAGCGGCATATCCGTTTTGGCGCGAATGGCGGTGATCACACGGCCAATAGCAGCCTCGTTATCGTCGGAATAGAGCCCCAGATCACCCGGCGTGATGCGGCCTTCGGGGGATACTGCTGTGGCCTCGATTATCATCATTCCGGCACCGGACATTGCCAGATGGCCAAGATGCATCAGGTGCCAGTCCTGCGCATTACCGTCGATGGCGGAATACTGGCACATCGGCGCGATAACGATGCGGTTCGAAAGGGCCAGCGTGCCGATGTTCATTGGTTGAAAAAGAAGGCTCATGCAGATGTTTCCTGTGGGGTTGAGAGAAGGGGAGCGATTAAACGCTGCCCTGAAAGTTCGATTTGCGCTTGGCCGGAAAAGCGTTGTTGCCTTCGCACCACTCTGGCCTGGCCCCCGCAGTGGTGCCATTCAGCAGCGCGATCATCGGCTGATCCAGTGCATTGCCCTTTTCGGGGCGGTTCAGGGTGATTTTTGCGACACCATCTGTTATATTCAAAAGGGCAGGAGTGGTCATGCGTAGGCCTTAGCGGCGTCGACCGCCAGCTTGACGAGTGTAGGATAATGTTCAACCCGGGCGGCCGAATGGGCCGAAGCGGCAGAGCCTCTGACAACCCGCCCTTTGATCCCGTGAAAGATCGCGGCCATCCGGAAAAAGTTGAAGGTGATGTAGAATTCGTAGTTGGGAATGCCTTCGCGCCCTGTTGCGGCGCAATACTGCGCGACATAGGCGGCTTCGTCGGGGATGTTCAGGTGCAGCGGGTCAACGTCTCCCAGACCCGCGACGATCTCGGGCGGCATGCGATACATCATTGCATGATAGGTGAAGTCCGCCAAAGGATGTCCAAGGGTGGAAAGTTCCCAATCCAGCACGGCAAGGATACGCGGCTCCGTGGGATGAAAAATTAGGTTGTCACAGCGAAAGTCTCCATGGACGATTGCGGTCTCATCACTGTCAGGAATGGCACCAGGTAGAAATTCTATCAGCATGTCCATGCCCGCATCACGACCCGCGTCGGTGTCCGCCAGATACGATCTTGTCCAGCGGCTGATCTGGCGTTCGAAATAATTTCCACTCCTACCAAAGTCAGCCAATCCGACGGCCTGTGGATTGATCTGATGCAACTGCGCCAAAGTTGTATTCATAGCGATGAAATAGTCGGGGCGTTCAGCAGCGCTCACATCCGGCAAGGTTGCGTCCCAAAATATACGTCCCTCGACCATGTCCATAATGAAGAACCAACTGCCAATAACGCTGTCGTCTAGACAAACGCCGTGCACGTGGGCCACGGGAAATCCGGACGTGCCAAGGGCGCTAAGCACCCGCGCTTCGCGGTCGACGGCATGAGCCCCTTTGGCCAGGACACCGGGCGGTTTGCGGCGCAGTACATAGGTCTTGGACGGGGTCACCAACTTGTAGGTAGGGTTGGATTGACCTCCGCGAAATTCAAACACCTCCAGCGGTCCGGCAAAGCCGGCCACATGCTGCGTCATCCAACGCACCAAAGAACCTTCGTCAAAAGCGAATCCATCACGCACGGGCATTACGCCCGCATTGTTGGCGCTTGTACTCATCCCGCGTTCTCCGCCTTCCAGTCGCGCTTGATCTTCTTGGCAAGGCTCCATTTATGAACCTCTGTGGGCCCGTCGTAAATACGGAACGCGCGGATCTCGCGGAAC
>CAJJBH010000013.1 GCA_905182355.1 uncultured Paracoccaceae bacterium
AAAACTACAAAAGGCAGCACTATTAGTGCTGCCTTCACTGTGGTTTTACTTCTATTTATGGACGCTCTAGGCACATAGCGACACCCATGCCGCCACCGATACAAAGTGTAGCAAGGCCTTTTTTGGCACCGCGACGCTTCATTTCAAACAACAGCGTGTTCAGGATACGGGCACCAGAGGCACCAATCGGGTGACCAATTGCAATCGCGCCACCGTTGACGTTCACAACTGCAGGGTCCCAGCCCATCTCTTTGTTCACGGCGCAGGCCTGAGCCGCAAACGCTTCGTTGGCTTCGACCAGATCAAGGTCTTCTGCTTTCCAGCCGGCTTTTTCCAAAGCCTTGCGGCTGGCGTGAATTGGACCAACGCCCATGATTGCTGGATCAAGACCGGCGGTTGCATATGATGCAATACGTGCCAATGGTTCGATGCCACGCTTTTCTGCGGCATCTGCAGTCATCAACAAAGCGGCTGCGGCGCCGTCATTCAAGCCAGACGCGTTTGCAGCTGTAACGGAGCCTTCTTTAGCAAATGCTGGGCGTAGTTTTTGCAAAGATTCCAAGGTCGCACCGTGACGGATGTATTCGTCAGCATCGACAATGATGTCGCCTTTGCGGGTCTTTACGGTAAAGGCCGCTATTTCATCTGCAAATTTGCCAGCTTTTTGCGCAGCTTCGGCTTTGTTTTGCGACGCTACAGCAAACGCGTCTTGCATTTCACGACTGATTTGCCATTTTTCGGCGACGTTTTCAGCGGTTTGGCCCATGTGGTAGCCATTGAATGCATCCCACAACCCATCGCGGATCATGGTGTCGATGTACTGCATGTCGCCCATTTTATGGCCAGCACGCAAATGCGCGGCATGTGGGCTTAGGGTCATATTTTCTTGACCACCGGCAGCAATAATGTCGGCATCACCCAATTGGATGTGCTGTGCGGCCAATGCGACAGCGCGAAGTCCAGAACCACAAACCTGGTTAATGGACCATGCGGACGCTTCTTGGGGTAGGCCTGCATTGATGTGTGCTTGGCGTGCCGGGTTCTGGCCTTGTGCGGCAGTCAAAACTTGGCCCAAAATAGTTTCGGAGACTTCAGCTTTTTCGATGCCTGCCCGTTCTACAACGGCTTCCAAGACAGCCGATCCCAAATCATGGGCTGGCGTGTTGGCGAAGGCACCGCCGAAGCTGCCAACTGCCGTACGTGCGGCGGATGCGATGACGATGTTTGTCATGGTAATATGTCCTCTACCAGTTTTGGCAGAAAAGCATTTTCAGTGATTGGTAATCCATCCAAAACCTCCCCGCCTTAAGGGTCGTTATCCCATTTGCCGCGCTGCGGCAACTGGTGGGGTGTTATTGGCAAAAATCAAGATGCGGCTTGTCGGGATTGTTCGGTTGCCCACCGTGGGCGTGTTGAAGGTGCGCTGAAAAAATAGCCTTGTAAACAGTCGGTTCCCAAGGTGATTAGGGTCTCAGCTTCTGCACGTGTTTCCACAAATTCTGCTACAGTTAACATGTCGAAATGTTTGGCGATGCTAGTCATCGCCTTTACCAAGGCTTGGTTGTCGAGATCTTTATCGATGGATTTGATGAATTGCCCATCAATTTTCAGAACATCAAAGAAGAAATCCTTGAAGTATCGCAAGGCCGTATGGCCCGACCCAAAATCATCTATTGCAAAACTTACCCCAAGAAGTTGAAGCTCATCCATAAATTTAACGACTTTTTGAGGGGACTCCATCGCAGAACTTTCTGTTATCTCAAGAATCAAACGTTCTGCGATGGTGTCGTCCCGTTCGATCCAACGATAAAAATTCCGCCTCCAAGGGCCAAATCCAATGCTGTGGGCGGACATGTTGATCGAAAGGCGCAGTCCCTGATTCTCGAACAATGCCTTCAGGCCCATATTCAACGAGAGAGAGTCAATTTTGCGGCCAAATTCAGTGCCTTCGATAACTTCAATGAAATCTTTGGCCGGGATAATGCGCCCTGTTTCATCCAAGACGCGAATTAGGCCTTCGTAAAAGCCAACCTTGGTAGGGTCGTTGGACATCATTACGGGTTGGTAGGCCAGTAGTGTGTTTTTGTGGTCGATAGCAGATCGGACCATTTCAATAGTTTTCTGATCGCGGTTCCTGACCGCGATATCAAGTGGGCTTTGCGCGATGCGCGCTGAATTTTGCCCCGGTTTGTGCGGACGGTTCACTATTCGAGGCCTCCTTGCTTTTACCTTTTTATCAATGCCCGTTATCATCTAACATAATCTTAAATTCCGCTTTTTGGTCAAATTGGCGGACAGTTCGAATAGAAAGCAATTTGATATGGATAGATGTGATTGGGCAGGCCCCGAACAGATATACCTTGACTACCATGATACCGATTGGGGTGTACCCGAATATGACAGTCGCGCATTGTGGGAGAAGTTGATTTTAGATGGTTTTCAGGCAGGTTTAAGTTGGCTTACCATTTTGAAAAAAATAGATAATTTTCGTAATGCGTTCGCAGGTTTTGTTCCAACATTATTGAAAGTTGGGGCGAAGAAGATGTTGCGCGTTTGTTACAAGACGCAGACATTATCAGACACCGGGGGAAAATCGAAGCAACCATAGGGAATGCGCGGGTTTGGCAAAAAATTGAACAGCGTGAAGGATTTGATACATTTTGGAATTATGTCGGTGGAACGCCACTTCAAAATCGGAGAGTGACACAAGCAGATATTCCAGCATTTACGCCTTTATCAACCCAGATTTCTAAAGACTTAAAAAAAGAGGGCTTTCGGTTCTGCGGCCCCACTATTGTATAAGCATTTATGGAAGCGGTTGGGATGGTGAACGATCATTTAGTAACTTGCCCACGTCATGATGCGGTGGTCAAATTAATCCGCTGAAACGGCGTTGACTCTGCACACATGCGCCTTATACGTGCGACTTCATTGGTGTTGGTGGCCCCTGCAAGGGGATGCCTGTCGGGGTTAGCCCAAAGGACAACGCCCTTCCCAGCCAGAAATGGCATTCTAAGAAGGAGAACAGTCGTGACTAAACGTACGTCTGCCAAGCATAAATTAGACCGCCGCATGGGCGAAAATATCTGGGGCCGCGCTAAATCCCCAGTAAACCGTCGTGAATATGGCCCAGGCCAGCACGGTCAACGTCGTAAGGGCAAATTGTCCGACTTCGGTATCCAGCTGCGCGCTAAGCAAAAGCTAAAAGGTTACTACGGCGACCTTACAGAAAAACAGTTCCGTCGCATTTACGGCGAAGCGGTACGTGTTGGTGGCGATACAGGTGAAAACTTGATCGGCCTACTAGAACGCCGCTTGGACGCTGTTGTGTATCGCGCTAAATTCGTAGCAACAGTATTTGCTGCGCGTCAGTTCGTGAACCACGGCCACGTCAAAGTGAACGGCAAAAAAGTTAACATCCCATCATACCGCGTTAAAGAGGGTGATGTGATTGAAGTACGTGACCGTTCCAAGCAATTGGCCGTCCTTCTTGAAGCCACACAATTGGCTGAGCGTGACGTTCCTGATTACATGGATGTAGACCACTCAAAAATGACAGCGACATTTGTACGCACACCAACACTGGGCGACGTTCCGTACCCGGTTGTTATGGAGCCAAACTTGGTTGTTGAATTCTACGCAAAGAACTAATCTTCGCCGAAATTTGAATAGTATTGAGGCCGCCCTTTTGGGGTGGCCTTTTTCGTGGCAAATTGGCTTCCCAGTCGAATTGGATGAAATCCACCTTTTCTTGTTGGGGCTAGAACTATATGTCAGACCAGAAAAACAAGGGCTGATGGTATGATTTCGATTACAGCACAACCGGGCATCATGGACATTGAACTGTACCAAAGCGGTGCGGCCCATATCGAGGGCGTTGATAACGTTATTAAGCTTAGTTCAAATGAGAACCCGCTTGGTCCAAGTAAAACAGCGATTGAGGCATATCAACGTGCAGCGTTCAGCCTACACCGCTATCCATCCTCGGATCAGGCCAGTCTGCGAAATGCGATCGCTGACGTGCTGTCACTGGATGCAGACCGCATCATTTGTGGTGCTGGATCAGACGAGATTATAGCTTTTCTGTGCCAAGCATTTGCGGGGCCGGGGGACGAGGTAATCCATACCGAACACGGTTTTGCAATGTACCGCATTTCAGCTCTTGCTGCTGGCGCGACGCCTGTTGAGGTGCGCGAAAATGATCGTGTGACGGATGTGGATGCGATCCTTGCTGCCTGCAGTGAAAAGACCAAGCTGGTGTTTATCGCAAACCCGAATAACCCGACGGGCACAATGATTGGCGAAGCAGAAATTACGCGTCTTGCAGATGCAATACCGCCGCAAGCAATCCTTGTTTTAGACGGCGCATATGCAGAGTATATTGAAGGTTACGATGGCGGTGCTGCATTGGTAGATCAGCGCGAGAACGTTTTTATGACACGGACTTTTTCCAAGTTATACGGACTGGGCAGTCTGCGTGTCGGCTGGGGGTATGGCCCCGCTGCACTGGTGGATGTGCTGAACCGTATTCGCGGGCCATTCAACCTAAGCCAATCGGCGTTAGACGCAGCAGAAGCGGCCATGCGCGATATTGATTACACCAATCACTGCCGATGCGAAAATGAAAAATGGCGAACATGGTTGGCCAGTGGGTTGTCCGAAATTGGTGTGCCATCGGATGTCAGTCAAGCCAACTTTATCCTAGCGCGATTTGCCAATCAGGCAGAGGCTGAAGGATGTGACGCCTATCTGCAAACCCAAGGGTTGGTGGTGCGCCGCGTTGCGGGTTACAATTTGCCAAACGCACTGCGCATAACGGTTGGGGACGAAAGTGCGTGCCGCCAAGTCCTCCATTCGGTTCGCAATTTTAAGGCAGGTTCCAAATGACACAAGTATATGATCGTGTTGCGTTGATTGGTCTTGGGCTGATCGCGTCGTCTATGTTCTGGGCGATGAAGCGCTCTGGTTTAGCGGGTGAAATTGTTGGCTATGCCCGTAGCGCTGAAACACGTGACACAGCACGTAGAATTGGCCTTTGTGATCATGTTTATGACAACATGAACGAGGCCGTCAAAGACGCGGATTTGGTTGTGTTATGTGTTCCCGTTGGTGTGATGGGCAGCGTCGCCGCTGAGATTTCGGGATCCTTAAAAGCTGGGGCGACGGTTTCAGACGTGGGGTCCGTGAAGCAGGATGTGATCCGAACGGTTGGGCCACACTTGCCCGATAACGTTCACTTTGTCCCCGCGCACCCACTTGCGGGAACCGAACACTCTGGCCCTGAATCTGGATTTGCAGAACTATTCGACAATCGCTGGTGTCTACTTGTGCCACCAGAAGGGACTTCGCCTGAAGCTGTAGCAAAGCTGCGCCAGCTCTGGGAGGGGATGGGGTCTAACGTTGAAGAGATGGACGCTGAGCATCACGATTTGGTACTGGCCGTAACCAGCCACGCGCCGCACTTGATCGCCTACACAATGGTGGGTGTCGCGGATGACCTTGGGCGGGTTACGGACGGCGAGGTCATCAAATATTCGGCTGCAGGTTTTCGGGATTTTACGCGGATCGCAGCAAGTGATCCTACCATGTGGCGCGACGTATTCCTGACGAATAAAGAGGCCACGCTGGAAATACTGGGCCGCTTCACCGAAGAACTATTTGCGCTTCAACGTGCCATTCGAACAGGTGACGGTGATCATCTTTTTGACTATTTCACACGAACACGTGCTGTCCGACGTGGCATTATCGAGGCAGGACAAGACACGGCCGAGCGTGATTTTGGACGTGGGCCAAAGGTCGGAGAATGATCCGCTTTATGCTCATCGCTGGCAACAGCGTCAGCAGGTCTTGGGCCCGGGCCTGATGGCGTCGCTGCGCCCCGCCCTGCGTCCAAACAGCGCGTTTACCAAGGCGATGGCGCGTAAACGCAAGCGGGCTGTGGTGTGATGAATGCGGTTCGTTTGCGGTCGGTTGCAGGCGTCTCGCTTAGCCAGAAATCGGTGATGGATTGCGGGACAGCCAAACCAGCGTTTTGCACTGTTCTGGGCCCAAATTCTTATCGCTAACATCAGAGTCATCTCCATTCTGATAAATCGCGGTATCGCAGTGGATCGTACTGCCGTTAGCGCAAGGTGATTTTGGGTGCCGGCCCAACCGGAATAAATCCGACAAACATAAACCCACCGCGCAGGTTCATTTGCACATCAAGTGCTGATGGATCACCCGAAAAGCGCGCGAGCGAACTTAATTCGCTTTCCGCCTGTTGGCGAAAACCACTGGGCAAAGCGCCAGATCGTTCGGCAAGGTCTAACATGACCTGCCAGTTCTCGGCCTGAATGTTGATTGTGCCTGTTGGTGTACCAGCCTCGTCAATTGTCAAATCAGCTGCAAAGAACAAACGTAAATCCGACCACACTGCTTCGGCCAATTCTAAATTGATCCTTCTTGGTTGGGGTCGTGCCTGTTCCAAGGCACTGATGTCCCATGGTTTGTCAAAGCTGATATCACCGCTCACCGTGAATGTTTCAGATGTAACAGACCAATCTGTTGGTAGCCGCAAGGCAGTTCGCGCAGCATCACCAGGACTAAGTTTGTTTGTTGTGGCAACAAAGGTGTAAGTGTTGGCGGACGCCTTACTTTGATCCATCGTTAGTGTTGTATCTTGCGCACTCAGAACCGTACGTTTGCCAGTTTGCAGCGACCATACGGCTGCACTGGCTGATATCCGTTCTAACTCCAGCGATGGGCCGGGGTGCAATTGGAGGTCGGCAACACCGTCTAAAACCTGCAATGTTGATCGTCCTTCATGTGATACAAATGAAATTGGATCACTCGGAAGGAACAATGTCACATCGCCGGGCCAGTGTGTCGGCGCACCGATGCTTAAGTCTGGCAAGTTGATCAATAGGCCGCTGCCCGTGCCGGCCAAGACAATATCTGTTAGGTCTGCCTGGACACGCGTGGGAAAGCCGCGCAATTCCAATGTTGTGTAGTCGGCCTGCCACCCAACTGATCTGCGATCTTCAAACCATGTATCAAGGGCAGATTTCAGCCCCCATCCAAAGATAACCCACCATGCACACCACAAAATGGCAACAAATAGGGTAATCCATATCAAACGACGCATCACTGGCCCTTTCGCTTTGATGTGAAATCGGGTTTATCCAAGGATAACTAAAAGAACCAGAGTGGAAAAAACAATGACAATGTGGGTGTTTGGGTATGGCAGCCTTTTGTGGAACCCCGGTTTCGAAGTGGCAGAGCAGGTCGTGGCAATATTGCCCAATTATGCCCGTTCTTTTTGTATGCGTTCGATCCATCATCGTGGCACTGTTGAAAACCCTGGACTGGTCTTGGCACTGGATGAACGTAGCGATGCAATGTGCGCGGGTGTTGCGTTGGCTGTTACTGCTGGAAAAGAAAACGAAACACTTGCGTACTTGCGCGAGCGTGAATTGGTTTCTGCGGCCTATGTCGAAAAAATGCTGGATGTCACTTTGTCTGATGGCCGGGTGGTAAAAGCGGTCACATATGTCATCGACGAAAGCCACGAGCAGTACTGCTGTGATATGCCACTCGAAGAACAGGCCCAAGTCATTGCATCAGCAGTTGGTGGGCGTGGACCAAATACCGAATATTTGTACAATACTTCCAATCATTTGCGAGAGATCGAATTGCATGATCCAGACCTAGAGTGGCTCACAAACCGTGTGCGCGAACTAGCTGCATAAAACCTTGGCACTTTCGTTGAATTTTAGTTAGGTTGCGATTTAGAGCAGACTTAAAGCCCGGAGCATGGCGCATGGCGCAGGCAGACAACGCGGCAAGACCACAATTTACCCAACCTGTGCGTCAAATCGCACTGATGTTGACCGTCATAGTGTTAACCACTGTTGGCGCGTTCATGGCGTTGCCGCAGGTACTGCCTGTGTTTCAGGCCAATCCACAGTTGAACGGTTTTATCTTTTTCGTATTTTTGATCGGGGTGGTCGCGTGTTTTTGGCAGGTGATCCAGTTGTTCGGGTCGGTGCATTGGATCGAACGTTTTGCTGATGACACATCCGAAGTAAACTCAAAAGCGCCGCAACTGCTGGCACCATTAGCATCATTGTTGCGAACACGTGGGGCGCGAATGCAGGTAAATGCGTCATCCACGCGTTCAATTTTGGACTCGGTGGCCACACGCATCGATGAGGCCCGCGAGATCACCCGCTACCTTGTGAACACGTTAATTTTCTTGGGACTTCTGGGAACCTTTTACGGGTTGGCCACAACGGTTCCTGCCTTGGTCGACACGATCCGCAGCCTTGCACCCCAAAACGGGGAGGGGGGTGTCGAAGTTTTTGGCCGCCTTATGAATGGCCTTGAATCGCAGCTTAGCGGAATGGGCGTTGCGTTTGCTTCGTCGCTTCTAGGTCTTGCAGGGTCTTTGGTTGTCGGCATTTTGGAATTGTTTGCAGGTCACGGTCAAAACCGTTTTTACCGCGAATTGGAAGAATGGCTAAGTTCGATCACACGTGTTGGGTTCTCTTCTGGTGAAGATGCGACAACGGAACAAGCTGCGATGACAAGCGTGCTGGACCATATGGCTGAACAAATGGAAACGATGCAGCATATGTTCGTGCAATCTGATGTCAGCCGATCGCTGGTGGATGAAAGGTTGGGCGAACTTAGCAGATCAATTGAACGAATGACCCATCAAATGCAGCATGGCGACGCCGAAAATTCAGCTCTTGAGCGAGTTGCTGCAGGTCAAGAACGTCTTATTACTCACTTGGAGACGTTCGGTGGTGGTGAAGGTGGAATTGACGCGGAAAGCCGTATGCGTCTGCGGTCTATCGACGTTCAAATGTTGCGCATCCTCGAAGAGATTTCGGCGGGTCGCCAGGAAAGCATGGCAGAACTGCGGACCGATATTTCAGCACTGGCCCAAGCATTTTCGCAACCACGCGGCCAAGCCCGCCGATTGGCAAAATCAAAACCTGAGGGTGTCAAACAGCAGGATGAGCCTGAGTAATGGGTTTATCGCGCCGCACAGGATCACGTTTCCAGGCTGCAATCTGGCCTGGTTTTGTCGATGCTATGACTGGGCTACTACTGGTTTTGATGTTCGTTTTAACCATCTTTATGGTGGTTCAGTTTGTTCTGCGCGAAACGATTTCTGGTCAAGAGACTGAGTTGAATGAACTTGCTGGCGAAGTGGCTGCATTGGCGCAGGCATTAGGTTTGGAAGAACAACGGGGCAACCAGCTTGACGCGCGGGTCAACGCGCTGAACACCACTTTGAATGATGCGCGTGATCAAGTGACCTCACAAGCCAATTTGATTGACAGCTTAACCATCGAACGGGATGCGCAGGCGCAACAATTGACGACGGCGAACACACAAATCACGGCGTTTGAAGCACAAGTTGCAGGCCTGTTGTCACAGCGCGATGACGCATTGGTTGCGATTGCTGATCTTGACACAGAGCAAACGCGGCTTGTGTCAGAACAAGAGGCGCTAAATCTGGCGCTTGCGCAAAGCCGGACAGAAATTGATTTGCAAACTGAAGCGGCGCGTTTGGCCGCCAGTCGGCGTGCAGCCCTTGACGCGTTGATTGATGATTTGCGAACACAGGGTGCTAACGCAAATGAGCGCGTATTGGCGTTAGAAGGGCAATTGGCTGAAACCGCGATAGCCCTTAGTGATCAAGAAACGGCGAAACTGGTCGAGGCAGCAGCAGCAGAAGCGCTGCGTAATCGGCTTG
This sequence comes from uncultured Paracoccaceae bacterium, assembly GCA_905182355.1. Taxonomy (GTDB): domain Bacteria; phylum Pseudomonadota; class Alphaproteobacteria; order Rhodobacterales; family Rhodobacteraceae; genus Ascidiaceihabitans. The sequence goes on from CAJJBH010000013.1 coordinate 9,749, forward strand.
AGAATGCGGACAGTGAGTTAACAGCAATGACGTTGCTGTTGGACGAAAAACGTCGCGAAGCTGAGGATACCCTCACGCTTCTTGCTGCAGCACGTTCGGCGCAGGGTGATCTAAATACGCAATTGATTGCGTTGTTGTCTCAGGTTGCTAGTGGAACGTCAAAATCGGAACAGTTACAGACTGATTTATTGGCAGCGCAAAACGCGCAGGAACTGGCTGCGGCTGATCTCGCAAATACTGGGCAGAATGTTGCACAACTGCAGAAACAGTTGCGAACTGCCGAACAGGCAACCGAAAATCTACGTGCGCAACTTAACTTAACCGATCAAAGCACCATCGAGCTTCAGGCACAATTGGTTGTTGCGGGGCGGCGCATCACTGCGCTGCAGGACCAAGTTGCATCAAGTGATAAAACCGCGGCACAGGTTCAAGCCCAGTTGACGGCTGCGTTAGCCGCAAAGTTGGCGTCGGAGCAGACGTTGGACACTGTCGGTGTGGATGCCAATGAGGTTAGACAGCAATTAATGGCTGCACTTGCGGCGAAACTTAAGTCAGAACAAGCCTCTCGTGATTTGCTTACGACTGCGGAACAACGGTCTTTGCTTTTAGAAAACGCAAAGGCTGCGCTGACGGATGAGCGTGAATCTAGCCTTGCTGCGCAGCGCCAAACGGAGTTGTTGAATCAACAAGTCGCGGCTTTACGTACCCAACTGAAAGACCTAGGCGGTCTGCTGGATTTAGCGAAATCGCGCGACCAAGACGCGCAAGTCCAATTGCAATCGCTGGGTTCTGACCTGAACACAGCGCTCGCACGGGCCGTGGCTGAAGAACGTCGCCGCCGTATTTTGGAAGAGGCGGAACGCAAACGTCTTGAGGCACAGACACAGGATCTGGAGCAGTATCGGTCAGAGTTTTTTGGGCGATTACGTGACCTATTGGGAACCCAGGACGGTGTGCGTATCGAAGGCGACCGCTTTGTGTTCTCGTCTGAGGTGCTTTTCCCACCCGGCGGCGCGGAGCTTTCAAGTTTGGGACAGGGAGAAATTTCCAAGATTGCTGAAATTTTGCGTGGGATCGCTGATGAAATTCCGCCAGAAATCAACTGGGTCATTAGGGTTGACGGTCACACCGACAACATTCCACTGTCAGGAAATGGGGAATTTGCAGACAACTGGGAGTTAAGCCAAGCGCGGGCCCTGTCTGTTGTGAAATATATGGCAAATTTCCTAGGTATTTCACCAAATCGACTGGCGGCAAATGGCTTTGGCCAATATCAACCGATAAATCTGGACAATACATTGGAAGCGCGGGCGCAAAATCGACGTATCGAATTAAAGTTTACTGAGAAATAGGGCAGCTATTGCAGTCCTTATTGCACTGAAATCGTTGTTCGTTCGGTGTTTATGACGCGGCCATTCCGGATTAGGGATACCGTTCCTGAATATTTTCCGTTCGGCCATCGTTCTACAGATAAACGTTTTCCAACGGCCTTGAACAATTGAGCCTGATTTTTTTCAACCTCTATAGTCTTATCCAGCATAGTTCCCGTTGGTCCTTTTAGAACCAGCCGCATTTGATCACCTTTCTGCGCGCCAAAGCCAAAACCAAAAATCACTATTGCGGGAGCGTTTGAAGGCAATTGCGTTTGTGCTGCGCGTCCTGATTTGACGTCTTTGTACGTAGGAATTTCATCAGAAAACCCTACGTACAAAATTCCACCAGCGCGATAGGGAAGTGGATTTTTCCACATCCCCTTTTTGTCAGGTACACCACATGTGATTTTTCCATCTGGGTCAAAAGGATCAATGACTTTGCCGTTTTTGCGCACCGACAAATGTATATGCGGAAATTGTGTTCTACCGCTTAAGCCAATTTCACCTAAGACCGTGCCAGCCCGCACCTTTTGGCCTCTGCGTACTTTGAGAGAGCCGCTTTTCATATGGCAATATTGGGTTTCCCATCCGTTTTGATGGCTAATTACAATACCATTCCCGCACTCACGCCCCCGTACGGCGTCGGCATTACGAGCTGAGTATATGATGTCTTCTACGCCGCTACGGACAGATTTTACCGTCCCATCTGCCGATGCCAGCACGTTCACACCTTTTCGCATCTGGTTTAGTGTGCGCAAAGCAAAATCCGTACCTTTATGGCGTTGGTAGCTTAGCGTTGAACAACGAAAGTCGGATACGCCTTTGCCTTTGGTGTGATCGACATATTGCTGGATATAGCAGTCGTCGCCAAGCGAGCAATCGATCGGGGACGTCAATACAAGGTCTTGCGCCGCAACAAAAGTTGCGGCGCAAGACAAAGCTATAACTGAAATGACGGTGCGGATCACTCCGCTGTTAACAAGGGTGGTTTATCACCAGAGATACGCGGCTTTTCAGGTCCCTCGGTCTTGATATCCAAGGCACCAGCTTTGACGCCAACCTTAACAACACCACCTTTAGCCAATTTGCCAAACAGCAGTTCTTCGGCCAACGGCTTCTTGATGTGCTCTTGAATAACTCGACCCAATGGCCGTGCACCCATTTTCTCATCATATCCACGATCTGCCAACCACGCCGCGGCCGCTTTAGTCAGTTCGATCGTGACGTTGCGGTCCATTAATTGTGCCTCAAGCTGAAGAACAAATTTCTCTACAACTTGCATGATCACTTCTTTTGGAAGACGTGCAAAACTAATGACGGCGTCCAGACGGTTGCGGAATTCTGGTGTGAACGTACGTTCAATCGCGGCGGTGTCTTCACCTTCACGGGCATCACGGCCAAATCCAATGGCCTCTTTCGCTTGTTCGGCAGCGCCAGCATTTGTTGTCATGATCACAACGACATTACGGAAATCAACTGTGCGTCCGTTGTGATCCGTCAGTTTGCCGTGATCCATAACTTGCAACAGAATATTGTAGACGTCTGGGTGTGCTTTCTCCATTTCGTCAAGCAGCAGAACGCAATGTGGATGTTGGTCGACACCGTCAGTCAACATGCCCCCTTGATCGAACCCTACATAGCCAGGAGGGGCACCAATCAAACGTGAAATAGCGTGTTTTTCCATGTATTCTGACATGTCAAAACGCAGTAACTCTACACCCAAGGTATCAGCCAATTGTTTGGCAACTTCAGTCTTACCAACGCCCGTCGGGCCAGCAAACAGGTAGTTCCCAATGGGTTTTTCAGGCTCGCGAAGACCAGCACGGGCCAGTTTGATGGCACTGGAAAGTGCCTCGATTGCTTTGTCTTGGCCAAACACAACACGTTTCAATGACGCCTCTAAATCACGCAAAACAACTGCGTCGTCCTTAGAAACACTTTTAGGTGGAATGCGCGCGATCTTTGCAACGACTGCTTCGACCTCTTTCACACCGATGGTTTTACGACGTTTGGCGGCATGGACCAAATGCTGTGCCGCGCCGGCCTCGTCAATCACATCAATCGCGCTGTCTGGCAATTTGCGGTCATTGATATAGCGCGCGGCCAATTCAACAGAGGTTTTGATGGCTTCCGCAGTATATTTGACCGAATGGTGATCTTCGAAATACGTCTTGATGCCGCGCAAGATTTTAACAGCATCCTCGACTGAGGGTTCGTTCACGTCGATCTTCTGGAACCGACGGCTTAACGCGCGATCCTTTTCAAAGTGCTGACGGAATTCTTGATAAGTGGTTGATCCCATCGTGCGCAATTTGCCACCTGCCAATGCAGGTTTAAGCAAATTGGATGCATCCATTGCCCCACCTGATGTCGCACCAGCACCTATAACAGTGTGAATTTCGTCAATGAACAAAACCGCATCATCGTGGTTTTCCAATTCGGTGACGACAGCTTTCAGGCGTTCCTCAAAGTCGCCACGATAGCGGGTACCTGCAAGCAATGCACCCAGATCTAGCGAGTATATCGTGGTTTTAGAAAGGACCTCTGGGATTTCACCGGCTACGATTTTACGGGCCAATCCTTCGGCAATAGCCGTTTTACCAACGCCGGGGTCGCCGACAAGCAGTGGATTATTCTTGCGGCGACGGCACAACACTTGAATACAGCGCTCAACTTCGCTGTCGCGGCCGATTAATGGGTCGATGTCGCCTTCACGGGATTTTGCGTTCAGATCAACGCAATATTTTTCAAGCGCGCTCTCCTTCTTTTCACCCTCGGTAACACCAAGGTCTTCGTCCCCTTCAGGTGTGCCGGAAACAGAACGTTCTTCACCAAATTCTGGATCTTTGGCAACACCATGAGCGATGAAGTTTACGGCGTCGTAACGTGTCATGTCCTGCTCTTGCAGGAAGTATGCAGCATTTGATTCACGTTCGGCGAATATGGCTACCAAGACATTGGCACCTGTTACCTCCGTGCGTCCAGAGGATTGAACATGGATTGCCGCACGCTGAATGACGCGTTGAAACGCTGCTGTTGGAACAGCCTCTGACCCGTCAATATCGGTCACCAGATTGGACAATTCTTCATCAATAAACTTGTTTAAAGTGGCGCGTAATTCGTCGCCGTCAACAGAACAAGCCTGCATGACTTTTTTCGCTTTGGGTTCATCAAGCAACGTAAGCAACAAATGCTCAAGCGTTGCAAATTCGTGATGACGATCATTGGCCAGCGCAAGCGCGGAATGGATCGCCTTTTCCAGTGTGGTCGAAAATGAAGGCACTGTGTGCTCCTGTCGATCGGGGGTGGTTTTGGGATGGAACGATCTCACGTCCCTGAAGCCACCATGGCATTATACAGTTAGAGTTTGGTTGATCGGTGGCCAGCTTCAAGTCCTTTCTTTTTAAAAAAGGTCACAAAATGCGTGATCACTTATCAAACAGCTAAGAAAACAACATCAGAACCGATCTTTTCGGGCTCGGATTTCTGTAAAGACGTCAACGGGGGCAGCGCCAACCATATTTAGGTGCGCTTGGATTGCGGGGTCATGGGCGCGTAGGAATGGGTTGGTAGCACGCTCCAGTTGCAGGGATGACGGGACGGTGGGTTGGCTGTTTTTACGTTTGGCCGTGATGTCCAGTATCCTAGATATAAGGGCGGGATTTTCTGGGTCAACCATTGAGGCGAAAACGGCGTTGCTGGCGGTGTATTCGTGGCCTGAATAAACGGTCGTTTCATCCGGCATAGCGGTTGTTTTTTGCAGGCTAGCAAACATCTGGGCTGGTGTGCCTTCAAACAGGCGACCACACCCCAATGCCATCAGGCTATCAGCTGTAAAAAGTGCTGCAGTTTCGGGAAGATGCAGGGCGATATGGCCGATGGTATGGCCAGACACGTCAAGGATGTGAACGACCTCACCACCAAACGTGAAACTGTCGCCGTCCGATACGGCGCGGTCCAGTTTTGGCAAGCGGTGCACGTCGGCTTTCGCACCCACAACTGTTGCAGAATAGGCCGCCAATAGTTCTGGCACGCCATCGATGTGATCGTCGTGGTGATGGGTGAGCCAAATTTCGCTAAGCTCCCAACCACGTTGACTTAATTCCGCTTTGATAGGCCCAGCTTCGGGGGCGTCAACCACAGCGGTTTTGCCTGATTGGGGATCGTGAACCAGAAACGCGTAATTGTCGGAAAGACAGGGGACTGTGATGATTTCAAGGGGCATGGCAATTTGCCTTTGGGTTGTTACACTGCAAGTGATTTGAACCTAGATTGACCTATTGGGGAACAGGCTGCAATGCATCTTGATGTGCAAGATTTAAGGAATTTCTATTATCGCAGCGCGCTGGGGCGTGCGGCGCAGAAATCCATGCGTACACGGATGTTGAAAATCTGGCCCGAGGCCAAGGGGCAAACCGTTGTGGGATACGGGTTTGCAGCCCCATTGTTGCGGCCATATCTGAAGGATGCGCGGCGGGTGATTGCGCTGATGCCGGGGCCGCAGGGTGTGATGCCATGGCCTGCGAACCAACCCAATGTTTCTGTGTTGACCGAGGAAACACGGTGGCCAGTTGAAACGGGGCGTGTTGATAAACTTGTTGTTTTACATGGGCTTGAGACGTCAGAGCAGCCTTGTGATTTACTAGAAGAATGCTGGCGTGTGCTGGGCCCAGGGGGCAAGGTTTTGTTTATCGTGCCCAATCGAGCAGGGGTTTGGGCGCGATGGGACGGGACGCCGTTCGGGTATGGACGACCTTATTTGGTGGGGCAATTAGAGGCAGAACTTAGACGGCATCAATTCTTGCCCGAACGGCATATGGGTGCGTTGTATCAAATACCATCCGGGCGACGGATTTGGATGAAATCTGGACCTATTTTCGAACGGATTGGGGAGCACATGCCAGCCATGTTTGCAGGGGGTGCGGTGATGGTTGAAGCGACGAAGCTGGTCTATCCGCCAAAGGGCAAAGTGGCGCGTGCACGGCGGACGATCAACGTGCTTGAGGGGCTTGGCAATGCTGTGGTTGAGCCGACCTAAGCGCGGTGCGTTAACTAGGAATTTTAACGCTGTTTGCACGCGAAATTCCCACAGAAATAAACCGCATTTGTACAATTCATAGGCCGGTATGTACAAACTGGCGAATGTGTTCTCGCACTAAAAAAGTGCGAACTGTCCGATATTGTACATATTGGGGGGGCCGTTTGTACAATTTCCCAAAATTAGGAGAAACGCCCGAAAAAAATGCGTTAATTTTACAGATTTTAGGGCCATTTTTAAAATGGTAGCCTCAAAAAGACATCACCGTTCGACTAAAAGAATGTCGCTCGCGTTGAGGCCTGTTGTGCCATTCAGCCGAATAGTGCCAGTGATCTTGCCTGCGGCTTCCGGTGACACCGCGACGAATACGACATCGGTGTAGCTGTCATCAGGTGCTTGGACAATTTCGATTGTCAGTTGTCCTAGAGTCAGACCGCCACCAGCGTCTTCATGAGAATTGGGCAAAACCAGTACATCGACACCCGGGGTAAAATCTGTGATTGTTGTGACAACGCCAACGTCCTCGTTAGCATTGCTGAATTGTGCATTTGTGAACTCTAGCTCAAACCGATCAGACCCTTCGCCACCCGTCAGCGTATCATATGAATCAGAGCTGAAAAGATGGGTGGTCGATTGAATTGTATCGTCGCCCATCCCACCGTCTGCTGTGGCTCCGATCTGAAAACTGGGCGAATTACTTAGAATAAGCAGATCGTCACCAGCATCACCCGACAATGGGGTGCCACCGCCATAATCCGCAGAGTCGCCTGTGATTGTGTCGTTGCCATCGCCACCTGAAACGCCTGTGATCGATCCTTGGGCGTTGATGAGGTCGTTGCCCGCGCCGCCGTCCACATTACCACCCCAGCTAAAACAGAAATGGTGTCAGCGCCCAAACCGCTCAAGGCGCGCCCAGTATCGGTGCCATTTTGGCTGGCGGGCTGGAACGTAATTTTATCGTCGCCTTCGCCACCGTCGATCAAGACGTTGTCATTTTCGATAGATATTAATGTGTCATCGCCCAGTCCACCATTCAGCTTTGCGTTGTCGCCCGCCGCTTCGAGCGTGTCATCGCCACCCAAACCGTTGGTTGTCTGGTCCCTTCCTGCAGTTAGGGTGTCAGGACCGTCGGTTCCTTCGATGATTTCATCATCAACGACTTGCTCATCGTCTTCGTCGGTGTCGGAGCTGTCGAAGGCCACTACAGCAAGGCTTAAGCCCAAAAGCAAAAGCAAAAATAATGGGGACACAGGGAATACCTTTTACAACCTAGGACAGGCTTTGAACAATCGGCGAACATTCAATTTGTGTCAATTGGTTATAATGTTGCCATTCTTGAAACCAATTGTTTTCATTCCCTCTTGAGGAACGTCTCCACAGCCCGCACTTTGTCGCCGTTTTGGAACCGCCGGAATTCCAGATCAAGCCCACCTTCAGCCAAGGTGCGGTGATATTCTTGCATTTCGTAATTTCCCGCCTCGTTGATGAACAACGAGAACACGGTCAGCGTATCATCGACAATGCGCGACCATACGAAAGGTTCACCTTTTAACGGGTTCAGTGGGATTTGTTTGCCAAAGACGTTTGTTTGCATGGCGGATGCATAGATGCCGTCCCGTACGCTGGGGACAAATTCAATGGTGTAGGATTTCTCTTTGATCCGTCCGTCAGGTTTGTAGGTTGCTGATGTCCAGCTGATGCTAAAGCCGTCGTCGGTTTCCTCAATCCTTGCGCTCATGTCGCGATGTACCGTTTTGCCGCCTTCAACGAACTTAGCGCTGCCTGTGTAGGCCCCTAGAAAGGGGGTGATGATGTCGGCTTTGGTCATGCTTGGAAGTGCAATAAACATCGCGACTGTATAGACGACGACAGCTGCGAGGCTTTTGATCTTGAAGAACGTGGTAGATGCGAGGGGCATTGGGAACTCTCCTAAAGGCGGCAGTTTAGCAAGTTTGGCGCACTCTGGCGTAGATACATACGCGGTTGCATGATCTTACTCACGCCTTGCCATAAACGTCCATGCAACTTGTGGCCTTATGGTGCAAAAGTGATTTGGCAGCGTCCACGGCGTGGTTGTGTTCGCGTGGGAATTTAGGCTTCAATCGAAAAAATTAGCCAAATATTTACAGATTCGAGGTCGGAATTATCAAAATAATGTCGATTTTTGCAGCAAATTTGATGGTGCATAGCGTCGCACCTAGCTTAAGAGTATGATAATAAACAATAACCCAATTTCGGGTTGTTATCACAGATATGTTGCGAGGTCTGTTTGGGTCTGTTACGTACGCCTTGATTTCGTCGTCTTTTGGAGGCAAGAGGCGCGCTAACCCTCTACGGATTGCCAAAATTGGCGCGACGTAGGGCAATAATCCGGAAGGGTGGACGTGTCAGAACCAGCTTCGATCTCCACAAGTATTGCGGACCGTTATGCGACGGCCGTTTACGACCTTGCCAAAGAAGGCAAGAAGGTCAAAGCCATTGAAACAGATTTGGGCACCTTGTCCGATGCAATGGCAGACAGCAGCGACTTTAATGCGCTGATCCATTCACCAATCTATTCGCGGATCGAACAGGGCAAAGCTATTGCCGCCCTCGCGAAAGAGATGAAACTTTCGCCAATCATGGCAAACACGCTGGCCTTGATGGCCTCCAAGCGTCGTTTGTTTGTGTTGCCTCAGTTGGTTGTCGCCCTGCGCGAAGCCATCGCGACGGATAACGGCGAAATAACAGCAGACGTCACCAGCGCCAAGGCGCTGACCGTGACGCAAGCAGACGCTTTGTCCAAGACGCTTAAGGCGAAATTGGGCAAGACTGTAACAATCAACGCGACCGTGGATGAATCACTCATCGGCGGTCTTGTAGTAAAAGTGGGTTCGAAAATGATCGATACGTCGATCCGCTCGAAGCTGAATTCCCTCCAGAATGCAATGAAAGAGGTCGGATAATGGGTATCCAAGCTGCAGAAATTTCTGCGATCCTAAAAGATCAGATCAAGAATTTTGGTCAAGAAGCAGAAGTCGCCGAAGTTGGCCGCGTTCTGTCCGTTGGCGATGGTATCGCCCGCGTATATGGTTTGGACAATGTTCAAGCCGGCGAAATGGTTGAATTCCCAGGCGGAATTCAGGGCATGGCCTTGAACCTTGAATCTGATAACGTTGGTGTTGTTATTTTTGGGTCTGACCAAGACATCAAAGAGGGTGACGTTGTTAAGCGCACCAACTCAATCGTGGACGTGCCAATTGGTGACGAACTTTTGGGTCGTGTTGTTGACGGTTTGGGCAATCCAATCGATGGCAAAGGTCCGATCAAAACCAAAAAGCGCGGTTTGGCTGAAGTTAAAGCACCGGGCATTATCCCACGTAAATCGGTTCACGAGCCGATGGCGACTGGTCTGAAATCTGTTGATGCGATGATCCCGATTGGCCGTGGCCAACGCGAATTGATTATTGGTGACCGTCAGACCGGTAAAACAGCTGTGGCACTTGATGCGATCCTGAATCAGAAGTCTTATAACGAGGCAGCTGGCGATGACGAGTACAAGAAATTGTACTGTGTTTATGTGGCTATTGGTCAAAAGCGTTCCACTGTTGCGCAGTTGGTTAAGAAGCTCGAAGAATCTGGCGCGATGGAATATTCCATCGTCGTTGCTGCGACCGCTTCCGACCCAGCACCAATGCAGTTCTTGGCACCCTATGCCGCTACAACGATGGCAGAGCACTTCCGTGACAACGGTCGCCACGCTTTGATCATCTATGATGATTTGTCCAAGCAAGCGGTGTCTTACCGTCAAATGTCCTTGCTATTGCGTCGTCCTCCGGGACGTGAAGCGTATCCTGGCGACGTTTTCTATCTTCACTCCAGATTGCTTGAGCGTTCTGCGAAATTGGGCGATGCGGCTGGTAACGGTTCATTGACTGCTTTGCCGATCATTGAAACTCAAGGCGGCGACGTTTCTGCGTTTATTCCGACAAACGTGATTTCGATCACTGACGGTCAGATCTTCTTGGAAACTGAATTGTTCTACCAAGGCATCCGCCCTGCTGTGAACACAGGTCTATCTGTTTCTCGTGTTGGCTCATCTGCCCAAACCAAAGCTATGTCTTCGGTTGCCGGTCCGGTGAAATTGTCCTTGGCTCAGTACCGCGAAATGGCTGCGTTCGCGCAGTTTGGTTCTGACTTGGATGCGTCCACACAAAAAATGTTGAACCGTGGTGCACGCCTTACTGAATTGATGAAGCAACCACAGTACTCCCCACTGACAAACGCCGAGATCGTTATTGTCATCTTTGCGGGTACGAATGGTTACCTTGACGCCGTTGACATAAAAGACGTTGGTCGTTTCGAGACAGCAATGTTGGCGCATCTGCGCAACAGCAACGCTGACTTGTTGGCTGACATCACCGACAACGACCGTAAGGTGAAGGGCGAGCTTGAAGACAAGATCAAGGCCGCACTTGACGCATTCGTCGCAGATTTCGCTTAAGGGGATAAAGCCAGATGGCCAACCTTAAGGAACTCAAAAACAGGATCGCGAGTGTTAAGAACACCCGTAAGATCACAAAGGCCATGCAAATGGTTGCCGCGGCGAAGCTTCGCCGCGCGCAGGAAGCTGCGGAACAGTCACGCCCCTATACATCGCGTTTTAACGCGGTGATGGGTGGCTTGGCCGCATCCGTAGGTGGCAGTGGATCTGCACCTAAATTGCTGTCCGGTACGGGCAGCAACGCGGTGCAGCTGATGGTCGTTATGACGTCAGAACGTGGACTTTGCGGCGGGTTCAATTCGAACATCGTCAAAAAGGCCAAAGCACACTCGAACGCACTGAAGGCTGCGGGCAAGACTGTTAAAATCTTGACTGTTGGCAAAAAAGGTCGTGACCAGATGAAGCGCGAGTATGGCGATTTGTTTGTTGGTCACGTTGACCTGACTGAAGTGAAACGCGTTGGCTACACGGATGCGCAAGGCATCGCTAAAGACGTATTGACCCGCTTTGATGCTGGTGAATTCGACATTGCGACGCTGTTTTATGCAAAATTCGTGAACGTTGTGTCGCAGACTCCAACTGCACAGCAAATCATTCCGGCTTCGTTTGAAGTGGATGAGGATGCAACTGAAACGACGTTGTATGACTACGAGCCATCTGAGGAAGCCATTTTGGCCGACTTGTTGCCACGTGGTGTTGCGACTTCGATCTTTAGTGCGCTGTTGGAAAACGGAGCGTCCGAACAGGGCGCGCGGATGTCCGCAATGGACAACGCCACACGCAACGCGGGTGAGATGGTTGATAAGCTGACCATCCAATACAACCGTTCGCGTCAGGCCGTGATCACCAACGAGCTGATTGAAATTATTTCGGGTGCGGAAGCACTCTAGTAAGAACCGGAGAATTACGACATGGCAAATGCAGTCGGCAAAATTACCCAAGTCATCGGCGCCGTCGTCGACGTTCAGTTTCAGGATTTCCTTCCTGCAATTCTGAACGCTATCGTGACTGACAACAACGGCAAGAAGCTGGTCCTCGAAGTGGCCCAGCACCTTGGCGAAAACACAGTTCGCGCAATCGCGATGGATGCGACCGAAGGTTTGGTTCGCGGCACCGCAGTGACTGACACCGGCGGACCTATTCAGGTTCCAGTTGGTCCTGGCACATTGGGCCGTATCCTGAACGTGACAGGCGACCCTGTGGACGAGCAGGGTCCAGTTATTGCAACTGAAACCCGTTCCATCCACGGCGAAGCACCTGCGTTCGACCAACAGTCTACAGCGACTGAAATTCTGACAACAGGCATCAAAGTGATCGACCTTTTGGCCCCTTATACCAAAGGTGGTAAAATTGGTTTGTTCGGTGGTGCTGGTGTTGGCAAAACCGTTTTGATCATGGAATTGATCAACAACATCGCAAAAGTGCACTCTGGTGTGTCTGTGTTTGCGGGTGTTGGTGAGCGGACGCGTGAAGGGAATGACCTTTACCACGAGATGATCGAATCCAACGTTATTGTGCCTGACAACTTGCCAGAGTCCAAAATTGCGTTGGTTTACGGCCAGATGAACGAACCTCCCGGTGCGCGTATGCGTATCGCTTTGACTGGTCTGTCTTTGGCAGAGCAGTTCCGCGATGATACGGGTTCTGATGTTTTGTTCTTCGTTGATAACATCTTCCGCTTTACTCAAGCTGGTTCCGAAGTGTCCGCCCTTTTGGGTCGTATTCCTTCAGCTGTTGGCTACCAGCCAACATTGGCGACCGACATGGGCATGATGCAAGAGCGTATCGCGTCTACGAAAAACGGTTCGATTACATCAGTTCAAGCTGTGTATGTTCCTGCGGATGACCTTACCGACCCTGCACCTGCAACATCGTTCGCGCACCTTGATGCGACAACGGTTTTGGATCGTGCAATTTCAGAAAAAGGTATCTATCCTGCGGTTGATCCACTTGGTTCAACATCACGTTTGCTAGATCCGTTGATTATTGGTGACGAGCACTACAAAGTTGCGACAGACGTTCAGCAAGTTTTGCAGCGCTACAAGTCTTTGCAAGACATCATCGCGATTTTGGGCATGGACGAATTGTCAGAAGAAGACAAACTGGCGGTTGCACGTGCGCGTAAGATCGAACGCTTCTTGTCACAACCCTTTGACGTTGCAAAAGTATTTACTGGCGCAGACGGCAAACAGGTTCAGCTTGAAGACACAATCAAATCGTTCAAAGCAGTTGTTGCTGGCGAATACGATCATCTCCCAGAGGGCGCCTTCTATATGGTTGGCGGCATCGAAGACGTGATTGCAAAAGCCGAGAAAATGGCAGCAGACGCAGCCTAAGGAGCCGATATAATGGCAGACACGATGCAATTTGATCTGGTTTCCCCTGAAAAGTTGTTGGCCTCTGGGCCAGCGACTGCAGTGCAAATCCCGGGTGCGGATGGCGACATGACAGTCATGGCGAACCATGCCCCGACCATTACCACGTTGCGCCCTGGCGTGCTGCGTGTTGAAGGACCTGACGCAACAACAGAATACGTTGTGACAGGTGGCTTTGCTGAAATCAGCGAGACAGGCGTTTCGGTTTTGGCCGAACGTGCGGTTGCTAAAGGCGACATGACGGCGGACGATATGAAATCAATGGTGGATGAGGCGCGCGCTGCGCTTAACAACGCCAAAGAGTTCTTTGAAAACGCGCCGGGCCCAGTTGATGATGCTGCCAAATTGCTGGCAGACATGGTCGCAATGGGTGACAATATTGGTGTTGGCTCCAAGTAGTTGGTGCTACAACTAAAGATAGCAAAAGGCCCTGAGAAATCAGGGCCTTTTTGCGTTTCTAGGGCTGGTGAAGTGGGTGTGATCTGGTGCTAGATAGCGACAGGCATTTTGAGTGAAGAAAATATGAAACGGCTACGCAGTCATCTGATAGGCATCGATCAAGGCGACACGCTATTGTTCTCGGACTTCCAGAACAATGGTGAGATGTGGACGGGACGTGGTCAGCGCGAGCGCCGCCGTCGGATCAAGTTTTCCGAAGCCTTCCGTTTCCCGCCGACTGTACAAACATCAGTGAGCTTGTGGGATATGGACGCCGCCACCGTCATCCGCGCTGATGTTTCAGTCGAGACAGTGACTGAAGATGGTTTTGATCTGGTATTTCGGACATGGGGCGACAGCAGCATTGCGCGGGTGCGCATCGGGTGGATCGCGATGGGCGAATTGTCAGACGACGAAGATTGGGACGTTGTTTAGGATAGGTAGGGCTTGAGGGTCCGATTTGAATACGAAGTGAGCATACGTTCCAAAACCCGATGTAATTTTAATGAGCATGCAAAGGTTTATGCTATTTGCGTGTCCACGTTTCAGATCTGATCGCGTTAGAACTGCCATAAGTCCATATACTGCGCTATTGCCTGTTTTCCTGCTCGACAAACAGCGCCAATCCAAAATTGCCACCCGATCCATATGAGACTGCGAGTGCTGTGTCGTTCGCTACAGCCTCACCGAAGATGATAGAACCTTTGAGGTTTGCCGCGCCAATGGCCGCGCCTATATATTCCTCACCGCCAACTTGCCATATCACTGTGTATGTGGTGCCATTTATCTCTACAGTAGACCGTACCATCATAAGGCGTACTGTCGCCGGGATTGACGCCAGCTAAATTGAAACCTCGAATTGGCTAAGCAACTACTGCGTGAACGCCGATAAAGAGAGGAGTGGATGCCAAGGTTATAAACGGCTTCATTAATTCAGTAACTATTTGCAAAAGTTTGTTTGTTCGGAACCTCAGCCCATCTCGTCTTGGCACTCAATCATGGCTTCCAGTGCCTGGTAGCTCCCCGTGAGGTCGATCGCCATAACTTCACCGTCTTCGGTGTACAATGTCATCGTTTGTTTTACTGCGAGATCAAACAGAAAGTCGGGATTGTCGAAGAAAATATCAGCCCCTGGCACGTCTTTGAGGTAAATCCCTTGTGCTTCAGCATCATAATCTTCGCCGTCGAGCGAGAAGAGAACCGAATAAATTCCACCTTCTTCGATTTCCCCCCAGGCCATGTTGAATGCAGTGACATAAGCACCGCCCTGTGTGGGATCGAAACCGATGCGTACAATAGAACCGTCGTTAAACTCGGACTGTATTAGACAGCCGTCTCCCAATGAGGGGTCAACCATCACATCCCAATAATCTGACGCCCCCCACGACTCAAGTGTTTGGGCGTGCAATGGACTGCTGGCAGCAGCGCAAATCATCATTATCGTGGATGCGATTGCGGTAGTTTTCATGCTGTGTGTCCCTTTATTCCAATTGCGTTATTTAGGCCGCCTCTCTTTACTGATAGCAACTTATCATTCGATAAATTCCCCTGATAGCCACTGCCATCAATTGTCAGGCGAACTGATGAAATATTGACGTTGGCTGAAGTCTCAGGAAAATTTCATGCAACAAACCTATAAGACAACCCACGTATTTCCATCGGTTTTTTTTGCAAAAGAAGCTAGCATTCATGCGCAGTGCAGCATCGTCTAATGAGGGCTCAGACCTGCAATTCGGTTCAGAATTAAACGCTAAAGGCGGGATAAATCCCGCCCTTGTAGGTTGCTCGTGATGGTGTCGGGACAGCCCTGAACAAAAGTCAGGACTTTCCCAACTGTCACAAACGGATCATCATTCAGCCGCGTACATGCCGTCATAGATTGGTCCTAGGCTTTCAGCTTCAAACAAGGACGACACAGATGTACCATTCCAGATGTTCAGGATCGCTTGGGCAAATACTGGCGCTGTTGGCACGATCCGAATGTTTGGCGTATCCAAAATCTCTTGGCTTGGCTGGATCGTGTCGGTCAGCACCAGTGATTTCATAACCGAGTTTTTCACACGTTCAACTGCAGGGCCGGACATAACGCCGTGGCTGATGTAGCTGTGTACTTCTGTGGCACCGTTTTCGAGGAGAATTTCGGCGGCTTTGCACAGTGTGCCAGCGGTGTCGCAGATGTCGTCAACGATCAGGCATACTTTGCCCTTAACGTCACCAATCACAGTCATTTCAGCAATTTCACCCGGCTTTTCGCGGCGTTTGTCGACGATGGCCAGTGGAGAATTGATACGTTTGGCCAATTCACGGGCACGCGCCACGCCACCAACATCGGGGGAGACAACCATCAATTCGCTCATCCGGTCTTTGAACTGCGCTTTGATATCAAGCGCAAAGACGGGCGATGCATAAAGGTTGTCCACTGGGATATCAAAGAACCCTTGGATCTGGGCGGCGTGTAGGTCCATCGTTAGGACCCGTTCGATGCCAGCTCCGACAAGCATGTTTGCGACCATCTTTGCGGTGATAGGTGTGCGGGCTTTGGTACGGCGATCTTGTCGGGCATATCCGAAGTATGGGATCACAGCGGTGATACGGGCTGCTGAGGAACGGCGCAGGGCGTCGCACATGATCAGCAGTTCCATCAGGTTGTCGTTGGCTGGGTTGGACGTGGGCTGAATGATAAACATATCCTCGCCGCGCACATTTTCATAAACCTCGACGAAAAGTTCGCCATCATTAAATCGTTCAACACGGGTATCGACCAGCCCGACATTGACGCCGCGGTGCAGCGACATGCGCCGTGCGATGGCAGATGCCAGCGGTTTGTTTGCATTGCCCGTGATAAGTTTGGGTTCGTGGCTGGCTGGCATGTGAGTGTTCCCCGGAACATTGGCAGATGAGCGAAGTGGAGTGTGACAGATTCGTGATGGCGACCTTCGCTTAACACGCCTATACCCCTGGGCAAAGCATCAGCCCCTTGAATCGGAGAAACTAAATGGCCCATATTGATTATTATTTTGCGACCTTGTCCCCGTACGCTTATCTTGCAGGCATGCGCATGGAAGAAGTTGCAGCCAAACACGGCGCGACGATCACCTATAAGCCATTGGATATCATGGCATTGTTTGGCCGCACTGGTGGTACGCCGCCAAAAGATCGTCACATCAGCCGGATTGAATACCGCTCGATCGAGTTGTTACGCCAATCTGCAGGCTTGGGTATGGAGTTTAACCTTAAGCCAGCGCATTGGCCGACCAACATGGCACCTTCTTCATACGCGTTGATCGCAGCGCAGAACGCGGGTGGCGGTGATATGGGCAAAGCGACACACGCAATGTTGCGTGCCGTCTGGGTTGAAGACAAAGATGTGGCTGATGAAAGTGTCATTAAGGCCTGCTTGGAAGAAGCTGGGTTTGATCCATCCTTGGCAGACAGTGGCTTGCTTGAGGGCGCGGAAACCTATGGTCGTAATCTGGAAGAAGCAGTTGAAAATGGCGTCTTTGGCGCACCATTTTACATCACCAATGACGGTGCACGTTTCTGGGGTCAGGACCGCATTTCTGAACTAGACGCGCATTTGGCAACATTGGCTTAAGGGCTGGTTTTGCACACGCACACACGCACATATGGGCAGGGGCCGCGCAAGGCCCTTGCGATCCATTGCACCCTTGCACATTCAGGCACATTGGCTGGTTTGGCGGGGGAATTGTCTGATCTGTTGACCACAGTGGCTTATGATTTACCCAGCCACGGTGGGTCCGCAGATTGGGACGGCACGGGCAACTTGCATGATGTGGCCACCGACATGGGTCTTGCATTGCTGACAGAGCCGACGGATTTGATTGGTCACTCATTTGGGGCGACGGTTGCTTTGCGGCTTGCGATTGAGCACCCTGAACTGGTGCGCAGCGTGACTATGATTGAACCCGTTTATTTCGCCGCCGCACTTAAGGACGAACCTAAACTGGTCGGTGATGCCCTTGGTACCAATCAGGAATTTAATGATGCATGGGCCGCAGGGGATACATACGGTGCTGCACGGGCATTTAACCGCGCGTGGGGCGATGGAACCAAGTGGGACGATTTTTCGGACCGAGCCCGTACTTATATGGCCGAACGTATCCATTTCGTTGCTGGCAGTTCGGCATTTCTGCATGAAGACAGCGCTGGATTGCTGAAGGATGACAAGTTCGCTGGCGCTACGATGCCCGCGTTGTTGATCGAGGGTGGCGCGTCGTCAGAGATTGCAGGTGTGCTGAACGCATCCATCGCCCGCCGTCTCCCAAATGCCATACGGGTACGTATTGAGGGTGCGGGCCACATGGCACCGATCACACATCCGAAGGATACCGCTGTACCCATTCGTGCGTTGTTGGCGCGGTCATAAGTCGTCAGCTTTGGCGTGGCTTAGAAAAGCGACAAGAACGCATCAATTTGTTCTAGATTTAAAGACCAGTCGCACACAAAGCGTCCTGTCAGATGTTCGTCTGGATCACCCGCCGTCACATCCCCGTCCATTACGTAATAGACCGCGCCTGCGCCTTGCAACTTTTTGTGCGTCGCGCGGGGCAAGGTGGCGAAGATAATGTTGGCGTCAACGGGATGCAGGATGGTTGCACCGTTGGCCTTTAACCCTTTGTGCAGGTGGGCACAGTTGGCGTTGGCTTTGCGCGCGGCATCCAGCCATGCGTTATCCGCCAAGTAACCCGCCATTTGCGCTGACAGGAAGCGGTGTTTGGAAAACAGATGCGCCCCGCGTTTGCGGCGCAGTTCAAATTCCCACGCTTTTTTGGGATCGAAAAAGATCACCGCCTCGACCCCCATGCAGCCGTTTTTGGTGCCGCCAAAACTGACAACGTCGACACCAGCTTTCCATGTCATCTCAGCGGATGTGCACTTAAGCGCAACAAGGGCATTCGCAAACCGTGCGCCATCAAGATGAACAGGCAGGTCGAATTCGCGGGCCACTGCGGTCAGGGCCTGAAGTTCTGCCAATGTATAGACGCCACCCAATTCGGTGACTTGGGTTATGGACACCGGCCCACGTTGTGGTCCGTGCACGCCACGTGTTTGTTCGCCTGCGATTGAGGTGCGCAAACCATCGGGTGTCATGCGGTCTGTACCAGACACCAACGTTAACTTTGCGCCACCCGCATAGAATTCGGGCGCGTTGCATTCGTCCTCGTGGATGTGGGCGACGGGAGAACAGAATATCGTGTCCCAAGGTTGGGTGTAGCTGGCCAAGGCCAATGAATTAGCCGCCGTGCCTGTGGCAACCAGATAGATCGCGGCATCAGGTGCTTCAAACAGGTCGCGCAAGGTCTGGCGGACCTCGTCCATGATTGTGTCGTTGCCGTAGGGCAATTGGTAATCGGTGTTGGCTTCTAATACCCGCCGCATCACTTGGGGCAGGGCTGGGCCTGCATTGTCAGAGGCAAAAAACATTAAAGCGGTTCCTCGATTATGTGGTCTTCCCAATCTTCTTCTGGGACACTGAATTCAGACAACGTCTGGCCTTGGATGCTGATGCCGGCCTTGTGCACAGAATCTGGATCACCAGTGATGAGCGGGTGCCATTCGGGCAATGATTTCCCTTCCCACAGCAGCCTATAAGCGCAGGTTTGTGGCATCCAATAGGCATGGGTGTCTAGGTTGTCAGGTTTCAAGACAATACAGTCTGGCACAAATTGGTGGCGGTTTTCATAATGCACGCAGCGGCATGTCGCGTCATCCAGAAGACGGCAGGCAATGTTGGTAAGGGCAACTTCGCCGCTGTCTTCGTCCTCAAGTTTATTGAGGCAACATTTTCCACACCCGTCGCACAGCGCTTCCCACTCATCAGGGTTCATTTTCTTGAGCGGTTTGTTTTCCCAGAACTTAGAGGCCAATTTGGTCATAACGCACCCAATATTTCACGCGCCTCAGCGCTGTCCGTGTCCATCTGTTTGATAAGCGTTTCTAGGCCGTCAAAGTTTTCTTCACCGCGCAAGTAGGCGACCAAAGCGACAGAGGCTTGGGCCCCATACAGATCCCCCGAGAAATCAAAAACAAAGGTCTCGATGTTGGGTTTGTTTTCGCCAAACATCGGGCGCACGCCCAATGATGCAACACCGTGATAGCTGCCGATATGTGGGCCATCAAGCACGTCAAAGATTACCGCATAGACGCCAAGCTCAGGCAGGAGCAAACCATCAACGGACATGTTGGCAGTCGGATATCCCAACTCGCGCCCACGTTGTTCTCCGCCAATAACGGGGCCTTCGATGCGGTGCCAATGGCCCAACATCTTTGCGGCATCACCTGGCCGTGCATCGGCCAAAGCAGTGCGGATTGCGGTGGAAGACACCGTGTTGTCATCCTCGGCCAAAAGCGGTGCAATCGTCACGCCAAATCCCATCTCTTTACCAAATTCAACTAAGTCCTGCGTCTTACCAGCGCGCCCTTTACCAAAGCAAAAGTCAGCGCCGACAACCACATGCGCAAGACCCAAGCCATCCGAAATTACATTTTGGGCAAATTCGCGCGGCGTTAGGGAGGCCATAGCCGTATTGAAGTTCAATTCGTACAACCGCTCAACACCCAGCTTTTCCAAGCGGCTGGAACGGGCCTCGGGGCTCATCAATCGAAAATTCGGAGCATCGGGCGCAAAATACGCACGTGGATGCGGTTCAAATGTCATCACACCCAACGGCGCATCAGAAACTGCGGCGCGCGCCATGTCTATCACCGACCGATGGCCGATGTGAACGCCATCAAAATTGCCAATCGCCACGGTGGCACCGCGATCGTGGTCTTCTATGAATTGATAGTCTCGAATAATGCGCATGTGCCTTGCCTAGCGGGGCAAAGGCGGGGACGCAAGAACCCTGAATTGGGTCACGTGGGATCAGTCGAATTTACGTGACGGTGCCATCACAGTTGCCTCGCCAATGACAACCTTTTTACCATCAACGGAGCAGTGACATTCCAATTTCACTCGCCGTTTGCCAATTTCGATATCGACCACTTTGACTTCGGCATAAACCATGTCGCCGGGGCGCACAGGCCCGAGGAACTTCAGACTTTGCCCCATGTAGATCGTGCCATGACCTGGCAGCTGTTCACCAATCACGGCTGAAATTAATCCAGCGGTCAACATCCCGTGGGCAATGCGGCCTTCAAAGATTGTGTCTTGGGCGTAAGCCTCGTCCAAGTGTACGGGATTATGGTCAGTTGTGACTTCTGCAAATTTCTCAATGTCCTCATCAGTGACCACTTTGCGCAGATAGCGCGTCATGCCCATTTCGATGTCTTCAATGCAAATTGTGCCGCGTGGTAGATTGTCCAACAGTCCATGCTCCAGTAATTTCCGGCATGGATTGCCGGATCATTTGAAACTTTATTACTTTGCAGGTGCAGAAAATCAAGTGGAAAATTATCAGCGCAGATGGCCGATTGTGAAGGTTGGACTGGACATTTCTGTTTCCAAATATGCGATTAACAGGTTTGGATCAGGTTGGGTGACCGTTTTAGTTTCTGCAGCTGCAAGGCCACCAGAGATAAACAAAGAATCAATATCTTCGCCCATGGCCCCTTTGATGTCGGTGATCACGCCATCCCCAATGGCAAGAATCGCTGAATCCGGCACATCAACACCCAAAGCAGAGAGACGGCGGCGGGCCAGATCATAGATGGGTGGATGTGGTTTGCCGAAATACAGGCTTTCGCCGCCCATCTCGGTGTACAGCTGGGCCAAAGCACCAGCACACCATTCGCGCACGTCACCGCGATCCACCACAATGTCAGGGTTCGCGCATAGCAGTTTTAGGCCCATCTGTTTGGCTAACAGCAACTGGGGTCGCATAACATCAGGATCGGCCATCGGGTCGGCGGGGCCCATACACACGATACCAGTGGCTTGTTCCAAGGGCACTTGGGTGATCTCAACCGGATCATGGACGACGCCGATAGGATCAAAGAACACCTGATCGTGGGTTTGACCGATGAACCAAACCTTTGATCCAACAGCGCCACGATACATCGCAGAACGGGCACTGTCGCCTGAACTGGCTATGTCGTCCCACGCATCATCAGGGACGCCAAATGTCTTAAGTTGCACCAACACCCCAGCGCGTGGGCGGGGGGAGTTGGTGACCAGAATAACTTTGCCACCCTGTGCGCGGTAGTTTTGCAGCGCCTTAACTGCGTCGGGCAAAGCATCAACACCGTTGTGCACACAACCCCAAAGATCAACAAATAGTGCGTCATAGCGGGCAGAAACCTCGCTAAGGGATGTGATGATCTGGGTCATATGCCTGCTCCGTAAAGAAAATAACGTTTATTGGTGTTTAAACGCCTCAACACTCAGAACAAGGGCCAAAGCAAAAGGGCCGCCCAATCAAAGCGACCCTATTTTCTTTTGGCGAAAAGTATTCGGGGGTTTGGGGCCGCGGCCCAATCCTTAACTTAGTAACCTTAAACTTTAAGGTTCGGAATGATCTGCTTTTTACGGCTCATAACACCTGGCAAGACAACCGTGTCGCCATTGACTGCTACGCCAAAGCTTTTCTCGGCCACAGTTTTGACCAAGGCATTTGGCACCATCAATGTCGCTTCTTCATTCAGAATATCGACGACAAACAACAGAACCTGATCGACGCCATCCTCGGATGCGACGTCCGTCATTGAGGCCATCAAGCTGTCCTTGCGGTCCAACACCAATTTAGGCGCCGTGGTTTCCAAGACTGAAACGCGAAATTTCTTACCCTCAACTTCAAACTCTTTGCTGTCCATACGCAGCAATTCAGCGTCAGAGAATCCAGAGATATCAGATTTTGCCTCGAACATTTCGGCGGCATATGAGGCAATATCCACACCCAGATCTTTAGCCAGATCAGATGCAATTGCCTTGTCTTCCTGTGTGGTTGTCGGGGACCGGAATTCAAGCGTGTCAGACAAGATGCAAGACAACATTGCGCCTTTCACATCTGTAGGCATCTGGGCCATATCTTTGCCGATTATCTTCCACATGATTGTCGCGGTGCAGGCCAGTGGTTCGATACGGATATCGATTGGACCTTTTGTTTCCAAACCACCCACCAATTTATGGTGATCGATGATGGCCGTGATGTCGCACTTATTGATGCCAGCGGGCAACTCGGCTGGATTGTTGGTGTCAACGATAACAACAGGTGTATCAGCGGCCACGTCCGAGATAATTTCTGGCTTTTCAAGGTTCCAGCGCTTCAAAACAAACAGGGCTTCAGTGTTTGGCTCGCCCAACAAGACGGGTTTGGCTGCGACGCCTTTGATTTCGTTCAGGTACCACGCCCAAATGATCGGGCTGCCTGTGCTGTCTGTGTCTGGAGATTTGTGGCCGAAAACAAGCGTGGTCATTGGGATGTTCCTGAATAAACTATGGATTTTCGCGCTTTATAGGGCGCTGTTGTGTTGTTGTCACCATCTGAGCCCTGCAATGATGTCAAAGGCGCTATGCAGTATAAACATCCAAACCCAATTCAGCACGTTTCTTCTTTGTCAGCTTGGCTACGATCATGTCGTATGAATAGGTAATGTTATTGCGCAATTCGGCCTCAGACAGCCCGGGTTCTGCGTAATGCTGTACCCATTTCAATCCGCGAGACGCCAAATATGGTGCGGGGCGGATGCCTTCCATGTCTGGCAAAATCTCAAATGCCATTTCGGACACTTTAAAGGTAAATGCAGGTGCGCCGTCATTCCACCCACATAAGGCGTATACCTTGCCCCCGATTTTCCAAACGTTTGAATTGCCCCATTGGATGACATGGGTGGACTGGGGCAGGCTTGCGCAAAAGCTGTTGAATTCATCACGGGTCATAAACGTACTTTAGCCCCTTGGGTTTTAAGCGCAATTGCTGATAGGTTTTGCCTTATGAAGACACCCCGCGAAACCGATCTGTACGGACCCGTTAAAGCCCTTCTTGAGGCACAAGGATACGTGGTGAAGTCCGAAGTGGGGGCCGCAGATGTTGTTGCTCTGCGCGGCGGCGAACCACCGGTCATTGTTGAGTTGAAGTTGGGGTTCTCTTTGACGTTGGTTCACCAATGTGTGTCTCGTCTGGCTGTGTCGGACGACGTCTACATGGCTGTGGCGACCGGCAAGGGCAAACCCTTTGTTAAGTCACTAAAAAACATGACCAAGCTGTGTCGCCGTTTGGGGTTGGGCCTAATTACGGTTCGTCTAAAGGATGATCTAGTGCAGGTGCATTGTGATCCCGGTCCTTATACTTCGCGCAAGTCGAAAAAACGCGAAGGGCAATTGTTGGCTGAATTTGCTAAAAGAGTGGGTGATCCCAACGATGGTGGACAAATGCGGGTTGGGTTGATCACCGCTTACCGCCAAGACGCGCTAAAGGTCGCGATGTATTTATACGAGGTTGGCGCAAGCAAAGGCGCGGATACGGCGCGTGAAACCGGTGTAGATCATGCCACAACTATGATGCGCAATGACCATTATGGCTGGTTCGAAAAGGTTGAAAAAGGTGTCTATGGGCTGACACCGAAAGGTGCGGATGCGGTGGCACAAAGTGGTCACGTTTTGGGTGGATAAAGCCCGCGTGCCTTGCGCCATGATCAGTCTAAAACCGCAAAGGGCTTTGGATAAATCAATGTTTCAGTTGGGATGCTCTCCCCAGACCCTGCCAACATCGTGTGGCCTACTGGATAGGGGGAGGTCAGCTTGGCAGCACTTTTCGCCGAAAACCCGGCACGTTCGTAAAATGATACATTGCCCAGAACGACGACTGTGGATTTGCTAAGGCGCGCCCACTCCGTCAGCATTCCCATCATGCGTGTTCCAAAACGGCGTCCTTGAACATCCGGCGCAACTGCGACAGGGGCCAAACATAGCCACTTCTTTGGCGCAGTCATTGTGGACAACGCGTAATACCCAACGATCCGATCGCCCATTGGCAGCACTGTTTCGCCAGCAATCTGACCAGACTTGCGCAAGGCGCGGACTAGGTTCGCCTCGCTGTTCGTCTCAAACGCAGCTTTAAGCAACGCATCAACGGCGTCTTCTTCGCCTTTGCGCATCTCGCGGGCATGGTCGGGGAATTGCAGCATTAGCCTTCGATTGCTTTGATCATATCGACGCGTGTGCCGTGACGCCCACCTTCAAACTTTGCGTCTAGAAAGGCGTCGACGATCTCAATCGCAAGACCCATCCCAATCACACGTGCACCAAGCGACAGCATGTTGGCATCGTTATGTTCGCGGATCATGCGGGCAGAAAATGTGTCAGAACATACCCCACAACGGATGCCTTTGACCTTGTTGGCCGCCATCATGATGCCTTGACCCGTGCCGCACAGGATGACGCCTAGTTGGCAATCGCCAGAGGCTACTTTGCGTGCAGCAGCTTCGCCGTGTGTGGGGTAGTTGGTGCTTTCATTGGTGGCGGGACCAATGTCTTCGACTTCATAACCTTTTGCTTCGATATGTGCGGCGATGGCCTGACGCATGGGGATGTCGGCGTGGTCGCTGGAAAGAACGATGCGCGGCTTAGAGGTCATGGTGTGTTTCTATTTCCCAAGATGATGTGGCTGTTGGGATTTCTCCTAGAGGAGCGATTTGATCATGTACATAAAAAAGGGGCTGCCAAATGGCAGCCCCTCTCGATACTTGCGATTAAGAAGTCTTTCCCGAAGGAAAGGGCTTCTTACATCATGCCGCCCATGCCGCCCATGTCAGGCATGCCGCCGCCGCCGCCGCCGTCTTTAGAAGGCTTGTCGGCAACCATAGCTTCGGTTGTGATCAACAGGCCAGCAACGGATGCTGCGTCTTGAAGGGCTGTACGAACAACTTTGGCCGGATCGATCACGCCGAATTTGAACATGTCGCCATATTCTTCGGTTTGAGCGTTAAAGCCAAAAGCCTTGTCATCGCTTTCGCGAATTTTGCCAGCAACCACAGAACCGTCAACGCCGGAGTTTTCAGCGATTTGACGCAACGGTGCTTCGAGAGCTTTGCGGATGATCGCGATGCCAACGTCTTGGTCAGAGTTTGCACCCTTCAAGCCGTCCAGCACTTTGCCCGCTTGGATCAAAGCAACACCACCACCAACAACGATACCTTCTTGAACAGCGGCACGTGTCGCGTTCAATGCATCGTCAACGCGGTCTTTGCGTTCTTTAACTTCGATTTCAGACATGCCACCAACGCGGATCACAGCAACACCACCAGCCAATTTGGCTACGCGTTCTTGCAGTTTTTCACGATCATAGTCGCTGTCTGTTTCTTCGATTTGCTGACGGACTTGTGTCACGCGCGCTTCGATTTCAGCTTTGTCGCCATTGCCATCGATAATTGTTGTTGTATCTTTGGTGATGGTGACGCGCTTGGCAGAACCCAGCATGTCCATCGTTGCGGATTCAAGCTTCATGCCCAACTCTTCGGAGATCACTTGACCGCCAGTCAGGATCGCGATGTCTTGCAACATGGCTTTACGACGATCGCCGAAACCAGGTGCTTTAACAGCTGCGATTTTCAAGCCGCCGCGCAGTTTGTTCACAACAAGTGTGGCCAAAGCTTCGCCTTCAACATCTTCTGAGATGATCATCAATGGCTTTTGCGATTGAATGATTTGCTCAAGCAATGGAACCAATGACTGCAAAGAAGAAAGCTTCTTCTCGTGCAACAAGATCATGCAGTCTTCCAACTCAACCGTCATTTTGTCAGAGTTTGTGACAAAGTAAGGTGAGAGGTAGCCGCGATCGAACTGCATGCCTTCAACAACATCGGTTTCTGTTTCCAGACCTTTGTTCTCTTCAACAGTGATAACGCCTTCGTTGCCGACTTTTTGCATTGCGTCTGCGATTTGCTGACCGATGTCTGCTTCGCCGTTTGCAGAGATGGTGCCGACTTGGGCAACTTCTGCGCTGTCGGAAACATCACGTGCCGCTGCTTTGATCGCTGCAACAACTTTGGTTGTTGCAAGATCGATGCCGCGTTTCAGATCCATCGGATTCATGCCAGCCGCTACCGACTTCATGCCCTCTTTAACGATTGCTTGGGCCAAAACAGTCGCGGTTGTTGTACCGTCGCCAGCTTCGTCATTGGTACGGGAAGCAACTTCCTTAACCATTTGTGCGCCCATGTTTTCGAACTTGTCTTCCAGTTCGATTTCTTTCGCCACGGATACACCATCTTTGGTGATGCGCGGTGCGCCGAAAGATTTGTCCAAGACAACGTTACGACCCTTTGGGCCCAATGTTACTTTGACGGCATCCGCTAGAATGTTCACACCTGTGAGCATCCGGTTGCGGGCGTCTGTGCCGAACTTTACGTCCTTACCAGCCATGTGGTATTCTCCTTAAGAGTATTCAAATATATAAAGGGTAGTGCAGGTTTTATCCCGCCTCTGGTCGTCTAAGCGGGTGCTTAGGACAAGATACCCATGATGTCGGATTCTTTCATCATCAACAACTCTTCGCCGTCAACAGTGATTTCTGTACCGTTCCATTTACCAAACAAGACTTTATCGCCTGCTTTGATATCCATAGCGATCAATTCGCCGCTGTCTTTACGAGCACCGGGGCCAGTAGAGATAACTTCGCCTTCGCTTGGCTTTTCTTTCGCGCTTTCGGGGATGTACAATCCACCAGCAGTTTTTTCTTCGCCTTCAGTGCGGCGAACCAGCACACGGTCGTGAAGCGGTGTTAATGCCATTTGTAATAGCTCCTTAAAGCTCAAATTTTATTCCTGACCCCGTCCGAGGGGCCGTTATCACTCAACAGGTTCGAGTGCTAACGATGGTTAGGTAAGGAGTGAGATCGGCTGTGTCAATGAGGGAGGTTGGGAAAATTTTAAAGACTTCCTTTAGGACGTTGTATTGGTTGGCAATAGCACTGGTTTTT
This sequence comes from uncultured Paracoccaceae bacterium, assembly GCA_905182355.1. Taxonomy (GTDB): domain Bacteria; phylum Pseudomonadota; class Alphaproteobacteria; order Rhodobacterales; family Rhodobacteraceae; genus Ascidiaceihabitans. The sequence goes on from CAJJBH010000013.1 coordinate 37,333, forward strand.
GGAACTTATGTTGGTGCAGGTGGATTTCGCCATTCGAAAATACAACCCCTTTGCGCCACTGATTGTCGGCCATTACGCTTGGGTATCTATCGGCATAATCTCGAAAGCGGTCATTGGTGATTGCAAACGAAACTGGAAGAAATTTTAAGCTATCCAAGATGTATTGATCGGCTTGCACCCCTCCGGGGACTACATAGAATTTCATTCTCATTGAGTCCAAAAATAGAACTGAGCAAGGTATACGTATACGATTGATCACTCGGGAAAATACCGAGTTCAACAAGTGTGTGAAAAATATTGGCATCAAAGAAACAAACGATCCGGTATGCTTTCTCTCGTAATTGATTGGCAATCAACCCCAGCGGGTGGGTGGGCATTCCATATTTGTGCCCGAGATGATAAATGTTGCTGCCATCAATGATCACTGTCTTCGTGCTTAGTCGTAGGTTTGCCATGAACCCAAGTTCATCATTCTGCAACAATGGATGCAGGTCACTAAAGTTTTCGTTCTTACTGAGATTGCGCGGACCGCGGCACTTAGGCCTACGTGAAAGGGCAGTGCCAAACCAAACAGCAATCGCGGCTGACATCATTGTCAAAGCAGTTGCATCGCCCAATTCGGCACGCCCTGTGAGGGCCCAGAGATGAAGGGAGATTACGCCTGAAACCAGAGAGAAATTTAGCAGAGACGACAGCGTATCCTGGACGCCCACGCGAAAATCGCCTTTCGACTCATCTTTTGGGAGGGCTGCAAGCTTATCGCCAAGAGTAACCAGTTTTCTTGTCATAGTGAAATTCGTTCCTCAGCTTGAGGCCGAATTGTAAATTAGCTGTTCCAGTTAGGCGATCTGACAAGTTGATAAAAATAAATGATATTAAAAAAGGCGGGCCGAAGCCCGCCTTTCAAAATCATTGTTCCGTCAAGCCTTAAAGGTTCGGGTACATTGGGAAGCGGGCGCACATTTCGCCAACTTCACTGCGCACCTTGGCCTCAACTGCGCCGTTGCCGTCTTCGCCGTTTGCGGCCAACCCATCAACAACCTCGTTGATCCAGTCACCGATCTGGCGGAATTCTGCTTCGCCAAATCCGCGTGTGGTGCCTGCTGGTGAACCCAGGCGGATGCCTGATGTGATCGTTGGCTTTTCATCATCAAACGGCACGCCGTTTTTGTTGCAGGTGATGAATGCGCGGCCCAAGGCCTTTTCAGTTGCGTTGCCCTTAACGCCTTTTGGACGCAGGTCGACCAGCAATAGGTGCGTGTCTGTGCCGTGGGTAACAGTATCAAGGCCACCTTTGTGCAGCTGATCTGCAAGCGCTTGGGCGTTCAAGATAACCTGTTTGATGTAGTCTTTGAACTCGGGACGCAGCGCTTCGCCGAATGCCACAGCCTTGGCTGCGATCACGTGCATCAGTGGGCCGCCTTGGATGCCTGGGAAGATGGCAGAGTTGAATTTCTTCGCCAAAGCCTCGTCGTTCGTCAGGATCATGCCGCCGCGTGGACCGCGCAAAGTCTTGTGCGTTGTTGTGGTTGCCACGTGCGCATGTGGGAACGGGGAAGGGTGTTCGCCAGCCGCAACCAGACCTGCAAAGTGGGCCATGTCGACGTGAAGATATGCGCCAACCATATCCGCAATCTCGCGCATACGTTTGAAATCAATCTGGCGTGGAATGGCCGAACCACCTGCGATGATCATTTGTGGTTTGTGTTCTTTCGCGAGCGCCTCAACCTCATCATAATCCAACAGGTTGTCTTCGCGCTTCACGCCGTACTGTACAGCGTTAAACCATTTGCCGGATTGGTTTGGTTTGGCACCGTGGGTCAGGTGACCGCCAGCGTCCAAAGACATGCCAAGGATCGTGTCGCCTGGCTTCAACAACGCCTGGAACACACCTTGGTTCGCTTGGGAGCCTGAATTTGGCTGAACGTTCGCAAAGTCACAGGCGAACAATTCGCAGGCGCGTGATATTGCGAGGTTCTCGGCCACGTCAACGTATTGGCACCCGCCGTAATAGCGACGGCCTGGATAGCCCTCGGCGTATTTGTTGGTCATGACGGACCCTTGGGCCTCCATCACGGCCGCGGATACGATGTTCTCGGATGCGATCAATTCGATCTCGTCGCGCTGGCGACCCAACTCGGATGTGATCGAGCCGAACAGCTCTGGGTCACGGTCTGCGAGGGATTGGGTGAAAAAAGCGCGGTTTTGGTCAGATGCAGTCATTGGGCAGCTCCGGTATGATGGATCAGAATTTGTGAGTTTCGTATCGGAAACGGTCCACATCTGAAAGCATGTAAAGCGGCACCACACAAAGAATATGCGGCAAAGCTGGTGAAGAGAGGAATTATATGATTGTTTCGGCACAAGATGACCCGATAGGAAACTTGAACATGACCACCAAAGGGCCTTTGAGAATCGGATTCGCCGCGTCAGAGACACCTGTGGCGCAAACTGCGCGGGCTGTGTTGACAGCACGGTATGGTGACGCGCCGTTGGAAAACGCCGATATCATTGTGGCGCTTGGCGGTGACGGGTTCATGTTGCAGACGTTGCATTCCACAGAACATTTGGCCGCGCCCGTTTATGGAATGAACCGTGGCACCGTTGGTTTTCTGATGAACAAGTACAACGAGAACGATCTGGTTGAACGGTTAGAGGCCGCTGAAGAGGCGGACGTTCATCCATTGTCGATGTGTGCCACAGGCGTGGATGGTACAGTTCACAAAGCTTTGGCGATCAATGAGGTGTCATTGCTGCGCGCAGGTGCCCAAGCGGCCAAATTGCGGATCACTGTCGATGGCCGTTTGCGGATGGATACTTTGGTTTGTGATGGCGCCCTTGTGGCGACCCCAGCAGGATCGACAGCTTATAATTATTCGGCGCACGGTCCGGTTTTGCCGATCGGTTCGGATGTTTTGGCCCTGACAGCGGTGGCGGCGTTTCGGCCCCGTCGCTGGCGTGGTGCATTGTTGCCAAGGACGGCATGTGTTCGGTTCGACGTGTTAGAGCCTGACAAACGTCCCGTTATGGCCGAAGCGGATTCGCGGTCCTTTGCCAACGTGACGTCTGTCGTTATTAAATCTGAGCCCTCCGTGGTGCATCGGATTTTGTTCGATCCGGGTCACGGTTTAGAAGAACGACTGATTTCAGAACAGTTCACTTAAACGCGCTTAACCTGCGGGGCGTAAATATTTTGCAATGATGCTAACCACTTGATCTGCACCTAAAGCTGGCGGGATCAATGTCAGTATATCTCCGTTTCCATCCAGCAGATGGATGAACGAGCCGTGGGCGTAAATCCAACCATATTCAGGGTCTTCAAACAGTGGTTTTATGTCGATCGCGAACGCTTTGTAGGCTTGTTTCAAAGCGTCGGGTTCCCCCGTCAATCCAATAAAATCAGGATGCCACCTCGCCAGCGGTGTGTCCATCGTTTCAACGGTGTCTTGCTGGGGGGCAATGGTGATCATCACCGGTGTAATATCGTAGCCTTGGCTGTCCAGCTGATCCGTCACATTCGCCATCAACGGCAGTGCAGCAGTACAGATGTCAGGGCAATTCACATATCCAAAGAACACCAGTTGGGCGCGGCCATCTGGGTCTTTTTGGGTGCGCGAATTATTGTGTTGATCCTTCAGGGTGAAATCACCACCTAAGGCCAAAGGAAACGGCGATTGTGCCGCCGCAGCGGATGCCCAAAACGTAAATATAACAAGGCTGCTGCGGATCAAAAATTTTCCTCGATAAAGACTGCATCTGCTTCAAGGCCAAGACCAAGGTAACCTTCGCGGCCAATAATCTCTTTGATACGTGGGTCGCGGCGATACCATGCGCCTTTGCCTTTTGCTTCGGGGAATTGTTTGGCCCAAATTTTGGTGGCTTGGCTGGCTTTTACCCATTCTCCACCTGCAGCTTTGATCTTTTGCACCATATAAAGGTTCTTGGCGTTCAAATCCTCGTCCTCGATCATTAACCCATCGACTCGAATGGTTTGACCACAGTATGCGGCAAGATCGGGGGCAGCCCCGGTAAACGCCGCTTGATTGTTTTTCAGCGGTAGGATCATCACATTATCGACGCTGCGCAAAAGCCCCAGTTGACGGCTGCCATCCCCACAATTGTCAGGGCAATTGCCTGTCAGAGTGCACAACAGATCAACAACTGTTGCTTCAAATGTTGCGGGGACTTCGGCGTAAAGGTTCCATGATTTCGCCTGTGATCCTTCAGAGAAATCTTGGGCGGCGAGTGGGCTGGCGATCAGCGCCAGTACAGCTATGAAATGTCTCATTTGTTTGGATCCGGAATAGAGAAGGGGGGTACGTTACCATAATCTTCATGGGTCAGATTTTGGATATCCAGATCAGAGACAACCCGATTGACCACCAGATAATTCAGCCCGTCCCGTTCGTAATGCATGCCATCAGCTTCAATCGTATGTGCTGCCATGCGCAGGGCTGTCGGGCTGCTATTAGATGTATCATCATCCTCGATCTTAATGACCATGTAGACGGTGCCGTCTTCGGCCAGCAATCCAACGGGTATACCGCCAGCGCTGCACCATAATGCGCAGGTGTGGTGTGCACTGCCAACAACTGCATCTGGGCCACCCATGACGCCAGAGTAATAGCACCATGTGTCGATAATTTCGCCTTTGACCTGAATGCGCGTGCCCTCGGACGCGTGGGCTGTGCTGGCAAATGCCATTGCAGTCAATGCAGTAAAGAATAGTCGTCTTAACATGGAATAGCCTCTTTTGAACGCTACAGTTATATTGAAGCTACTTGTCAGAACAAATTCACGCAACCGTGCGGCGATCACGTTTTACCTATAAGCGGTTAATCCAGCGTAAACAGCTCTTGGCGATCTGCAACGCCGCGCAGGCGGTATTGCCCAAGGGACACCAAATCATCGCGCAAAGCGATAATGGGGCGGGCAACATTTGCCGCAACAATTACGGTTTGATCGACAAGGCTGCACATGCCCATCAAGCGGGCAGCAGTATTTACGGCAGGGCCGATCACTGTGAAATCCAAGCGGCTGCTTGATCCGATATTACCATAAAGAACGTCACCTGAGTGCACCGCGATTGAAAACCCTGTGTGCGCCAAGCCGTCGGCTTGGCGTCGGGTGTTTATTACATCAACTTCCTTACTAATATCGCAAATTGTTCGGATCGCGGTAAGTTCCGCAGCTGGAATTTTGTCCTTTGCAAAGATCGCCAGAATTCCGTCGCCCATGAATTTAAGGACATTTCCGCCACGGGCTTCGATAATCGGAACAACTGAGCCGAAATAGTCGTTCAACAAATCGATCAGGTCTGAGCCGTCCAAGGCTTCAGATAGCTTGGTAAAGCTTTGGAGGTCGAAATAAAGGATCACGGCCTCGATACTTTCCAGTGATCCGCGGGCGTAATCCCCAGACATGACGCGTCCCCCTGCATCGGCCCCCAAATAAGCCGACAGCAAATCAGTCGCCATATTGTAGTTGGAGTTCGATTTAAGGGTGAGGGCAAGCGGCTTTGTCACAGCGCGAATGTCGGCAAGATCAATGTCGGAAAATCCATCAGGGCCGTCGCTGGCCCATGAGACCAACAATCCCATTGGCGACTGAACACCGTCTCCCTGATTTGACGCGGATTGGTCGGGAAACTCTACCCGCGTTGCGAAGTAATCTGTTCCACCTTGGTCCTCCAAATCATATAGGATCGGAAATTTATATGGCTTTTCGGACGCGGTGATCTTGCACCGTAACTCATGATCATTGCCTTTGATCAAATGGTACAATGGGCTGGCACGCCAATCTTCGTGTACGTCATTAGAATTGGTGCGCTGAAATTTCTCGTGGGTGATGCCGTCTTCGCGTTTCCAGCGATAGAAAAAAGCACCGATTTCAGGGTGATGCGCCCGCATTGTGAAATTGACACGCATCAGTGGAACGCCAGCGTTGACCAGCCCCAAACAAAGGTTTTCAAGCAATTGCTCAAACGCCGTGCCATTCAGGCCCGCATCGAGAACCCAAGTGACAAGGGCGGTCATCGTCTCATCGTGTGTCGGGTTTGCGATGCTCACGTTTGGTGTCCTAACTGGTCAGGTGGCTTCCTTAGCATAGCCGATTGTTTGTAGAGATGTCTTTATTTCATCCAAAATGGCGGGATCATCAATTGTTGCAGGCATTTTAAATGCTTCGCTGCCTGCGATCTTAACCATAGTCGCGCGCAGGATTTTACCTGAACGTGTTTTTGGCAAACGATCAACCACGAGGGCCAATTTGAAAGCGGCCACTGGACCAATGCGTTCGCGGACCAGTTTCACACATTCTGCGGTAATCTCGCTGTGTGGACGGTTCACACCATTTGTCAGACAGACAAAGCCAACAGGCAATTGCCCTTTGAGTTGATCTGCAACGCCGATCACTGCACATTCTGCGACGTCTGGATGTGCTGCCAAAACCTCTTCCATCCCACCAGTGGACAGACGGTGGCCTGCCACATTGATCACGTCATCAGTGCGGGCCATGATATAAAGATAGCCGTCGTCGTCGATCATGCCTGCATCACCCGTTTCATAAAAACCGGGGAAGGCGGTCAGGTAGCTTTTCTTGAAGCGTTCAGGCGCATTCCAAAGGGTTGGTAATGTGCCGGGGGGCAGGGGCAGTTTGATCACGATTGCACCCAGCGTGTTTGGTTCCACTGGATGTCCATCATCCCCAAGGATTTGCACGTCATACCCAGGCATAGGAACAGTAGGCGATCCGATCTTAACCGGAAGCGCCTCAAGCCCTGCGGGATTGCCTGCGATGGTGTAGCCGGTTTCGGTTTGCCACCAATGATCGTAAACTGGCTTTTGCAAGATATCTTGTGCCCACTCAATCGTGTCTGGATCGGCGCGTTCGCCCGCAAGGTACAATGCACGCAAGCAGCTAAGGTCATATTTCTTGGTGAATTCGCCTTTGGGGTCTTCACGTTTCACAGCGCGAATGGCTGTTGGTGCGGTAAAGAAACTGCGCACGTTATGTTCGGAAATCACCCGCCAGAATGTACCTGCATCAGGTGTGCCGACAGGCTTGCCCTCAAACACCACTGTGGTGTTGCCGTGTATCAGTGGTGCGTAGCAGATGTAGCTGTGGCCAACGACCCAGCCCACATCGGACGCGGCCCAGAACACATCACCGGGATCAACGTTATAGATATTCTTCATCGTCCAGTTCAGCGCAACCAAGTGGCCTGCGGTTGGACGCACAACGCCCTTTGGGGCACCCGTCGTGCCTGATGTGTAAAGAATGTAGGCGGGGTGGCTGCCTTCAACCATCACACAATCTGCGGGTGTGACGCCATTTTGGAAGTCGTGCCAATCCACGTCGTTTGAACCCAGATCACACTTGTGCTGTACGCGCTGCAAAATGACTGTGAACTCAGGCTTGTGGTCTGCCAACTCAATGGCCCCGTCAATCAACGGTTTATATTCGATCGTACGGTTTGGTTCTAATCCACAAGAGGCGGCGATAATTGCCTTTGGCGTGCAGTCATCAATACGCACAGCGAGTTCGTTGGCAGCAAAGCCGCCAAACACAACAGAATGCACAGCGCCAAGGCGGGCGCAGGCCAACATGGCTTCAAGTGCTTCAGCGACCATCGGCATATAGATGATGACGCGGTCGCCTTTGGTAATGCCTTTGGCTTTCAACGCGCCTGCCAGCGAGGCAACGCGGGTTTGTAACTCAGCGTATGTGATCTTGGATTGAGAATTTGTGATTGGGCTGTCGTGGATGATTGCAACCTGATCGCCACGTCCGTTTTCAACATGACGGTCAACGGCGTTGTAACAGGTGTTTACGCGGGCCTCGGAAAACCATTCATACATATTGTCGCCGCGATCAAACAGGGCGCGGGTTGGGGCGACATCCCAGTCAATCGCCTTGGCTGCTTTCAGCCAATAGCTTTCAGGATCGGATTTCCATGCGTTGTATTCTGCGTGATAGCCCATCGATTTCTCCTCCAAGATCGTGTGCTATGGTGTTAGGCAGCAGGTGACGCTTGGGCAAGTAACTATATCCGCTGGAGGGAAATTTGACGCAGGCACTTTGCATTTTTGGCTAAAAATCGACTGCAAACTTTGCAAATCTGCCGCTATACGCTTGTATATTGAATATTTCGGGTGGGTTTGCAAAGTTTTGCTGTGGCGATTGCAAACGTCACAATTTCTCAAGCATCACTCGCATTGCCCCACAAGCGTTCCAACAATTGCCAAAATCTATCGGGGCAGGGCCAGCTTCAATAAAGGCCAATTGCATTTTGGTATTAATTTGCGTCGCCTCCACACCATCAGTTGTGCCCAACCTCGTAAGCTTTGAAGATTACACTAGCCAGTTCATTTTTTATGCCAAAAAACAAGCGGACGGGTTGCCAATTCTGCCTGTGGGTATCAGGCTATGAGATATGACAGAGATACGCGCAGAAGTTTGTTTGCCAACGCAAGATTTGCGTGGCGATATTGGGTTTTTTAACAAGGTGTTGGGGATGCGGATGGATATGATCTATCCCGCTGATGACCCGATGGTAGCGGTCTTTTCGGGACATGGATTGTCTGTGCGTCTTGATGGCGAACTTGACCGTGAAGCGGGTCAGCTTTTGATCCGCTCGGATGACGTTGACGGATTTGCACAAGGACAGCGGGAAATGACCTCCCCCGGTGGGACGAAGGTTGCGATCGAAGCCTTGCACGAACCTGTTGTTATGCCTGAAACCGTGCATTCATTTGTGGTGCGCCGGCTAAAAGATCAGGCACCTTGGGTGATTGGTCGTGCTGGCATGCATTACCGCGATCTTATTCCTGATCGTTTGGGTGGGTCGATCATTGCCAGCCATATTCGCATTCCAGATGGTGGCCCTGTGCCTGATATGGTGCATTACCATACTGTCGGGTTCCAACTGATTTTCTGTTATCGTGGCTGGGTTGATCTGGTTTACGAGGATCAAGGCGAACCGTTTCGCTTATATGCTGGCAACTGTGTGATCCAGCCGCCTGAAATTCGTCACCGTGTATTATTCGCATCTGACAATATCGAAGTGATCGAGATTGGTGTGCCCGCCGAACACGTCACCACAATTGATCACGATATGGAACTGCCCAACGGGCCAGCCAATCCAAACCGCGTGTTTCAGAATCAGAAATTTGTGCATCACAAAGCGGATGAAGCCATGTGGAAACCGTTCCGTGTTCCAGGTTTGCAAAGCCGCGACACCACAATTGCCGCGCATACAAGTGACGTGGCAGGCGTACATGTCATTCGTGCAGGGGAAGGCACAACTGATTGGACCAATCACACCACCGATATTCTGTTCACATTTGTGATGGAGGGTACACTGACCCTTGAGGGGGAAGGACGTGACCCTTATCCCCTTGAGGCTGGTGACGCATTTGTTATTCCACCCGACATGAAGACGCGGTATGCAGACGTTTCGGATGATTTGGAACTGCTCGAGGTGTCCTTACCTGCCGTGTTCGATACAATTGTTGGGAAATAAAATGTCACTCAAAGATGCGGCAATCGCAGTACGTGAAAACGCTTATGCGCCTTATTCAAAGTTTCATGTTGGGGCGGCGATCCGCACACCCTCTGGTGCGGTCTATGTGGGCTGCAATGTCGAAAATGCAGCATATCCTGAAGGCACATGTGCTGAAGCGGGTGCAATTGCCGCAATGATCGCAGCGGGCGAAACAGAAATTGTAGCGGCCTATGTTGTTGCAGGGGCGGCAAAACCTGTGCCGCCGTGTGGCGGATGCCGCCAAAAATTGGCCGAATTTGCCAAAGCAGATGTTGAAGTAACGATGGCCACAATGACGGGTTTGGAACAAGTAATCCGCATCGATGCGCTTTTGCCCGGTGCCTTTGACGGCGCGTTTCTGAAAGGGTAATTTAGTATGACCGAAATCACGGCCCGTGCAGTTATCGCCAAACTGCGCCAACGCCAAACCCCCAGCCGTCAAGAACTTGCATGGTTCGCCCAAGGTTTAGCGGACTATACAGTAAGTGATGCCCAAGCAGGGGCTTTCGCGATGGCTATTTGCTTGAACAGTATGGGTGACGTAGGCCGTGTCGCTTTGACAATAGGGATGCGCGACAGTGGGTCTGTGTTGTCTTGGGATCTGGATGGTCCTGTTCTGGACAAGCACTCAACTGGCGGTGTTGGTGATTGCGTCAGCCTTTTGCTTGCACCGGCTTTGGCTGCATGCGGTGCATATGTTCCGATGATTTCCGGGCGCGGTTTAGGCCACACAGGTGGAACACTCGATAAACTTGAATCGATCCCGGGTGTCAGCACACAACTTACTGAAGATAAATTTCGCGAAGTTGTCGGCAAAGCAGGCTGCGCGATTGTTGGGGCAACGGGATCCATCGCCCCTGCGGACAAGCGCTTGTATGCGGTGCGTGATGTGACATCGACCGTTGAAAGCATGGATTTGATCACCGCATCGATCCTATCCAAGAAATTGGCTGGCGGGCTGGATGGCCTTGTGTTGGACGTCAAAATGGGCAGCGGCGCATTTATGAAAGACATGGACACGGCACGCACCTTGGCCGAGGCGTTGACCAAAACTGCCAACGCTGCGGGTTGTCGCACCACGGCTGTGATCAGCGATATGAGCCAACCCTTGGCACCCGCACTGGGCAACGCCCTGGAAGTTGCCGAAGTGATGAAGGTGATGACCAAAACCCCCAAAGGGCCTTTGGTTGATATTTGTGCTGCTTTGGGGGGTGTTCTGCTAACCAATGCAGGTCTGGCCAAAGAGGTGCAAGCTGGGGCCGAAATGATTGTGAAAGCCATCCGCGATGGTCGTGCGGCAGAACGTTTTGGTCAGATGATTGCGGCAATGGGCGGTCCGGTTAAATTCACAGAAAACTGGGAACGTTTTTTGCCCGAAGCAACAGTGATCCGCGAAGTGTCCGCCAGCAAGTCAGGCTTTATCACTGCGATTGACGGCGAGGCCTTGGGGCTTTCCGTTGTTGCATTGGGTGGTGGGCGCACAGTTGAAAGTGATCGGATCAATCCATCGGTCGGATATTCTGATGTGGTCCGATTGGGCGTAAAGGTCACCAAAGGGCAACCTTTGGGTGTGGTTCATGCCGTTCGCGGCGACAAGGCGGATGCCGCTGAACATGCCTTGAAAGATGCCATTACAATCGGCCCCGCGAAACCTGTTGTGCCAAACCTGATCCATGAAAGAATCGGATGATGTCAGTCGCAAATGATCCCCAAAAGGCCCAGAAGGGCCGTGCGTTTTTGGTTGTCATGGATTCCGTTGGCATCGGTGGTGCGCCTGATGCAGATCAGTTCTTTAACGGGGATGTGCCCGACACTGGGGCGAATACACTTGGTCATATCGCGCGGGCCTGCGCTGATGGGGTGGCCGAAGATGGGCGCAGTGGGCCTTTAAATATGCCTAATTTGGCAGCCCTCGGCTTGTTCCATGCCGAAGCTTTGGCGAATGACCGTGTTATTCAAGGCATCGTTCCAACAGGTGGATGGGGTGCGGCGCAAGAGATCTCAAAAGGCAAGGATACGCCGTCAGGACATTGGGAATTGGCAGGACTGCCAGTGCCGTGGAATTGGCATTATTTTCCAGATACGAATCCTGCATTTCCTGATGTTGTGACCCAAGCCATCTGCAACATCGCGGGTGTTGATGGGATTTTGGGCAACGCACATTCTTCGGGCACTGTGGTCATTGACGCGCATGGTGCGGAACATATGCGCACGGGAAAGCCGATTTGTTACACCTCTGCGGACAGCGTTTTACAGATTGCGGCGCACGAGGAAACCTTTGGGTTGGAACGTCTGTTAGACCTGTGCAAACGCCTTGTGCCGATGTTGCACAAGATGAAAGTTGGCCGTGTGATTGCACGGCCTTTTGTGGGCGAAGAAGGCAGTTTTGAACGGACGCCCCGTCGGCGTGACTATGCGATCATGCCGCCGGCGCCTGCTCTAAGCAATTGGGTGCAGAACGCGGGCCGTCGGGTGTATGGTATCGGCAAAATCGGCGATATTTTTTCGATGCAAGGTTTTGACGAAGTACGCAAAGGCACTGACTTGCAGCTTATGCAGCATCTGGGCGATTTGGTGGATGGGGCAGAGGCAGGCAGCCTGACATTCGCCAACTTTGTGGAATTTGACAGTGAATATGGCCACCGTCGCGACGTGTCGGGATACGCACGTCATCTAGAATGGTTTGACCGCGAAATAGGCATATTGATCGCCCGTCTTGGGCCTGACGATATTATGGTTCTGACGGCAGATCACGGCAATGATCCCACATGGATTGGTACAGACCATACCCGCGAACGGGTGCCTGTTGTAATTGCGGGTGGCGCAGCAAAGGCGTTGGGACGCATTGGATTTGTCGATGTTGCCAACCTTGTTGCAGATTATTTGGGCGTTTCCCACTAAAGGGACTGCGGTCTTTGGTTGTGCCCGTGCGCGCGGCTTGGCACAAAGGCTTAAACAAAGGAGTCACCCCCATGTCTGAGCATTTGACCGTCGTAGATCACCCGCTGGTGCAGCACAAATTGACCATCATGCGGGACAAAGACACGCCAACTGCGGTGTTTCGCCAACTTCTGCGAGAGATCTCTCAATTGCTGGCCTATGAGGTGACACGTGGGTTGCCGATGACCACCAAACAAATCGAAACTCCGATGCAGGTGATGGATGCGCCAACTTTGGCGGGTAAAAAACTGGCGTTGATTTCGATCCTTCGGGCGGGCAACGGCTTGTTGGATGGTGTGTTGGAGTTGATCCCGTCAGCGCGTGTTGGTTTTGTTGGCCTTTACCGCGACGAAGAAACGCTGTTGCCCGTTCAGTACTATTTCAAAGTGCCAGACGGGCTTGAGGATCGGTTGGTAATCGCTGTTGATCCGATGCTTGCGACTGGCAACAGTTCTGTCGCTGCTATTGATCTGCTAAAAAGTGCTGGCGCACGTAATATCAGGTTCCTATGCCTTTTAGCCTCGCCAGAGGGAATCGCACGGATGAAAGAAGCACATCCAGACGTGCCAATTGTAACGGCTGCTGTTGATGAAAAGTTAAATGAAGTGGGCTATATCGTGCCTGGTTTAGGTGATGCAGGCGATCGAATGTTCGGAACTAAGTAAGGTTTAGGGGAATCAGGTCGAATTTCCGCCTGTTATCAAATGGGCTCTCTGGACACGGGCCGTTTAATTATGCAATCGGTGGCCCATATCTTGTGGGGACATAGATGAAAATTACTAAAATTATCGCATTGGCAGTGATTGTTGCGTCGTCTAGCGTTGCAATGACACAGGCGCAAAGCCTACGAAACGCGGATCCCCCCGCTGAATTTCCGCCAAGCAGCTACAAAAGCACGCAATATGTCGACAGCCGTGGCTGTGTTTATGTGCGGGCTGGAATCAGCGGAGACATGACATGGATTCCACGTGTCACACGGTCGCGCAAACAGTTGTGTGGGCAAACCCCGTCAATTGCTGGTGCGGTTGCATCTGCACAACCACGGGCCAAGGCTGCGGATAAACCAATTCAGATCACATTGGATGCGCCTGTAAATGTGGCCCCTACTGCAAAAACCGTTGCAAAGGCCAAAGTTGCCGCTGCGCCAAAGCCACGCCGCGTAAGCGTTGCGGGACCCGCGGCTGCACGTAAGCCTGTTACGATTGCAGCAAGTCCAGTTGTCATTCGCCCAGCGGCAAAAGTTGCCCAGCCCAAAGTTGTTTCGGTACAGCCACAAACATCACATGGTGTATCAGCGTGTTCAGGCGCATCGGCAACCAGCCAACGATATCTGGGAAAAGCAGCTGGCAGTTTGGCCGTGAGTTGTGGACCACAAGCCAGATAGTATTCTACAGTTAGAAGAAATGTCCCCGCGATTTTCCCAGGCGCTGTTGCACCTGTCGCGATTGCACAACAAAACCAGGGTGTTGTAACAAGCCGTCGCCCTCAAGTTGCGTACGCAGGGACGGCAACAATCAATGGTGCGACGCGGATTGTTCCAAAGCATGTCTTGGCCAACCGTCAAAACGCACAAAATTTGCAGATTCCAGACGGCTACCGTCCTGTTTGGACCGACGATCGCCTAAATCCGAACCGCGCAGAGCAATCTATTGTCGGCCAGGGTCAGATAAAATTGGTGTGGACAAATACTGTACCACGTCGGTTGATCAACAAATCTTCGGGTCGTGATGTAACTGCGTCGACTCCGCTGGTGTATCCATATGTGGATATGGCGAACCAAACGCGTAATCTGGGCTCTGTCTCAATCGTTCAGCTCAATGGTCAAGTCGTGAAGCGGATTGTGCGCAGTGCGAATGCTACAAGAGTACGCCTGCCAGTTGTGTCCAGCCGTTCCGCTCCTGTGGTTAAAGCCGCTGCCAATAGCGTGGGCTCAAAATCTGCAGCAGCGCAGTTTGTGAATGTTGGCACCTTTGATCAAAAAGGCAGTGCACAAACCGTTGCACAGCGTATCAAACGTATGGGTCTGCCTGTTCGCATCGGCAAGTACACGCGGTCGGGTAAAACTTACCGTATGGTTCTGGCGGGCCCATTTGGTGCGGACGCGTCGCGTGTCCTGTCCAAACTGCGCTCTGCTGGATATAGAAACGCCGTTTTGCGCTAAGCGCTTCAGATTCCAGTATTTCAAAAAGAGCGCGCCAGACGGTGCGCCCTTTTTCGTTAGTTGCCGCAGATCGCTTGAAGGCGTAGCCAATCCCCGTCCTGCAACAAGGGTTTGGTGAGGGTGCCAGACACTGGGTCTGCTTCGATCAAGCCAAAGGTGGTTTCGCCTGTGATATCCACCGCCTTGGCATAAGGTGTGCTGCGGATGTTGGTTGCGGCAAAGGCCGCAAGCAGTGCCGTCTCATCCACATCAGGGCGCTGCTTACTTAGGACCGCTTCTGCGTAATCGTCTAAGGCGGCAGAGGGCAGGCTGCCTGTTGTTAGCAACGTAAATGTGGCACGTAGGCCTACGTGCTCCAACATTGCCTCAAGACTGTCACTTGTGTGGCTGCGCACTTGTTCTGCCAAGATATAGCCAGCGGCCACATCGGGTTCCTCAAAATCTTCTACCAGCACTCTGTTCACCAACACCTTGCCGCCTAGTAAATACAGGCTGTCAGTGATGCCGGAACGTAATATGATGAGCTCTTTTGCATTTGTGCGCAGGGCCAGCATCTTAAGAGCAGGGATTGCAGGTCGCGACAGACATGGTTTTCCTGCGACGCGTTCAATGCGGGTTAGCAGTGCATCGCCAATCTTGGCGCGGGTCACGCCTGGAACAACGCTAAGTGTATGCTTCTGGACCGCATTTGGCAGCCAAAATACCATCGCGGCAATGACGGCACTGATTGATACCGCCGCGCCCATCCAACGCAAACGACCTGGATTTGGCCGGGCCTTTAAGACGGCTTTGCGCAGCGTATCAATTGCACTGATCATTTCAGATTCAGAATCGAGCAATTCCAATGTTTCAGCAGGGTCGCCGTCAGGGTGAAAAACGGCGGGAGTATTTGAACTGCCATACCGCTCGACCGCAGCCAAAGACCAATGGGTGATCGCCTGATCGTTCATATCACTGATCACAAGGGTTGCATCGCCAATAGATACAATCACTTCGCGTCGCTGATCTTGCGGCGTTTGCCGCCACAATCCTGTGGCTTCTAGGCGGTCATATTTGGTTAGTGCGGTCATTTGGGCTGCTCGGCCTTTGGTTTAAGACAAGCTAGCGCATGGGAGCGGGGGGGGGCAATGCGATAAGCATGGGGCGCTGCCCCACACCCCGGAATATTTTTGGCCAAAAGAAAACAAGACTAAGATGGGGCTTGATAGTGGTTAAAGGTTTTTGGCCAGTTGTCGCAGTTCGAATTTCTGAATTTTACCCGTCGATGTTTTTGGCAATTCTTGGAAGACCACTGTCTTTGGTGCTTTGAAGCCCGCCAGAGTTTGGCGGGCGAAGATGATCATCTGTGCCGCGTCGCCAGTGCACCCTTCCTTTAATTCAATAAAAGCACAGGGAACTTCACCCCATTTGTCATCCGGTTTGGCGACCACTGCTGCGAGCAATACATCTGGATGCCCCATTAAGACCCCTTCGACCTCGACTGAGCTGATGTTTTCACCTCCTGATATGATGATGTCTTTGGCCCTGTCCGCAATCTGGATGTAGCCGTCAGGATGTTGGACGGCCAAATCTTCGGAATGGAAGTAGCCGCCTGCAAATGCTTTTTCCGTGGCATCGGGGTTTTTCAAATACCCTTTCATCACGCAATTGCCGCGCATTACGATCTCGCCTTGCGTGGCGCTGTCCATTGCGACCTGACCCATCTGTTCGTCCATAACTGTGATGTGTTCCATCATTGGCATTGCGACCCCTTGACGGGCTTTGAGTGCAGCCCTTTCGGTATGATCCAGCCCATCCCAATCTTCACCCCGCCAGATGCATTCTGTAACGTGGCCGTAGGTTTCGGTCAGTCCGTAGACTTGGGTGATGTTGAACCCAAGCGCTTCAATCTTGCCAAGCGTTGCGGGGGCAGGTGGGGCGCCAGCGGTAAACACCTCGACTGCGTGATCGAATTTGCGCCGCTCTGTAACTGGTGCATTCACGATCATGTTCAGCACGATAGGCGCGCCGCCAAAGTGCGTTACGCCCTCATCCGCTATTGCGTCATAAATCGCATTTGCAGTGATGTCGCGGCAGCATACCAGCGTGCCGCCAACAACGGGCATCATCCACGTGTGATTCCAGCCGTTGCAGTGAAACAGCGGTACGATCGCCATGAAAACAGGGTGCAAAACCATGCGCCACGATATGACCGTGCCCATGGTCATCATGTATGCGCCGCGGTGATGATACACGACGCCTTTGGGACGGCCTGTGGTGCCAGAGGTATAGTTCAGCGCAAGGCTTTCCCACTCGTCCTGTGGCATGACCCAATCGAATGTGGGGTCAGCTGCGGCCAGAACGTCATCGTAGACTGCATGGCGGCCAGAGGCAGGCCAGCCATGTGCGGCGTCTGGTACTTCGATAAGGATAGGGGCAGGGCCGTCCATCCGTTCAATGGCGGCCTCGGCCAATTCAACGAACTGCGAGTCAGCCATGAGAACCTTGGCTTCGCCATGATCAAAGATGTAGGCGACGGTATCTACGTCGAGGCGGGTGTTGATGGTGTTAAGGACGGCACCACAAGCAGGCACGCCAAAATGTGCTTCGGCTTGCGCGGGTAGGTTTGGGATCAGGGTCGCAACCACATCACCAGAGGCAACACCCATACTGGCCAGGCCTGATGCAAGTCGCGTGCAGCGGTCATAGTATTCAGTGTATGTGACGCGGTGATCACCATAGATAACGGCGGTACGCGTAGCAAAAACATGGGCCGCGCGGCGCAGGTGTGACAGGGGCGTCAGCGGTACATAATTGGCCGCACATTTGCCCAATCCAGTCTCGTCATTCATCCAACCCATTTGCGCACTCCCCTTCGCAATTCATCACTATGCTTGAATCGTGTGGAAAACACGATATTGCAAGTAAAACCTATCTGAAAAGCAAAGTCTTCCCGTATAAACGCCACCACGCCATTAACCACGTCCCAAACACGGCCAATGGCAGCGGCGCTGTGTATGATCGCAGCGATGGTCCTTCTGGGCTTTGTCGACAATTACGTGGCGACAATCGCGGCTGAGATCAGCGTTTGGCAATTCTTGACTGTACGGGCCATGATGGCCGTTCCATTTATCTGGGTTCTGTCGATGCTTGGTTTTGGAACGATGCGGCCACAACGGCTTTGGGCAGTTTCTGTGCGCAGTGTGTTGATTGCAGTGGGTATGTTGCTGTATTTCGGATCGCTGGCGTTCATGCCGATTGCACAGTCGTTAGCGGGGCTGTTCACCTCACCCATTTTTGTACTGCTGATGACGGTTGTTGTTCTGAAGCAAAAGATTGGGCCTTGGCGTGTGTTTGCGGTGGTCATCGGCTTCACGGGCATCCTTTTGGTGTTGGGTTTGCAACAGGGTGCACCGGGTTGGATTATGTTGATGCCTGTGGCAGGAGGCTTTTTCTACGCTATGGGATCACTGACAACGCGGATACTGTGCACCGAGGAAAGCACGATTTCGATGTTGGCTGGGATCATGAGCATGCAAGCGTTGATTGGGGTCTGCGTCCTGATAGGCCTGTCCATTTGGTCGCCAACAGTGCCTGAAGGTGCTGACGGTTTTCTTTTGCGCGGCTGGGTCTGGCCCATCACATCTGTCTTCCCTTATATTGTGCTTCAGGCATTTATCTCTGTCTTTGGGGTTTTCCTTTTGATCCGAGCCTATCAATGGGGGGAGGCAAGCCAAGTCTCAGTCCTTGAATATTCGATCATGATTTTTGGCCGTTCTTTGGATGGTTGCTGATGGGGCAAACCATCACACCAACAATGATCGCTGGGATTTCACTGATTATTGTCGCGGGTGCGATCATTGCCGTGCGCTCTAAGGATTAAGGCGATATTTGGTCAATGCTCCGGTGGGAGGCAAAAACCATTCAACGAAAACCAAAGGCTAAGATAGAGTGCCCCCATGATTCTCAGCCTTGGCCGTAAATACATATTTGTGCACGCCCCCAAGACGGGGGGAACCTCGATGGCGCTGGCGCTTGAGGGGCGGGCGATGAAAGACGATATCATGTTGGGTGATACGCCCAAAGCGGTGAAGCGGCGCAAGCGGCTTAAGGATGTCAAAGCAGCGGGTCGGCTGTGGAAGCATTCGACCTTGGCTGATATTGATGGGCTCATCACGCCTGAACAGATGGAAGATCTATTTATCTTTACGCTGGTGCGTAACCCTTGGGATCGGATGGTCAGCTATTATCATTGGCTACAGGTGCAAACCTTTCAACATGACGCCGTGACAATGGCACAGACCATGACGTTCACGGATTTTGCCCAGTCCGCGCAGATTACCAACAGTTTCAATGCAGCGCCTGCGCAGCACTATATGACAGATGCAACGGGTAAGGTGCGGTGCAACGCCTACATCCGGATCGAACATTTTACGAAAGATGTAGTACCCTTGGTAAACCATCTTGGTTTTGACCTGACATTAGATCACGTAAACGCATCAAACCGCAGATCAGCCTATCAAAGCTATTATTGCGCGGCCTCACGCGCTGCGGTTGGACAAGCCTGTGCTGACGATATTGATAGATTCGGGTACAGCTTCGAATAAGTCAGCTTTGAGTAGGGGAAATTCACTTTCCGCCTAATTCGTCGCAAATTTGGCTTCAATCTTATCCATCGCCCCAAGATTGCCCTGCAAAGGCGAAACAATGCCCCAGTCTTGCCTCGGTTGTGACCAAGGACCGTCATGCGAATCATAGCATCTGGTTTCAAGACTTAATCAGCGCTGAGTTCCAAAAAATGGATCTGCCCTTAGCGCTACACACCATGGGGATGGAAAAATGTTCGGTTGGAAAACAAAAACAAACACACTGCCACGTCGGATGATGGAGCAAACAGGCCCATATGATGGCGGCATTAACACAATTACAAATGGCCTGATTGTTGGCACACGTATCGCCACATCAATGGGTTGGCACCAGATCGATGCAATCGCTGTGGGTGACGCAGTTCTAACATTCGACTACGGCCTGCAAATCGTAAAAAACGTTAGCCGCTCTATTGCATGGATCGACGCACCTTGGACAGCTGAACACATGTGGCCTGTTCACATCCCTGCCGGTGCGCTGGGCAACTACGTAGAAATGACCGTTTTGGCTGACCAAGGTCTGATGATCGAAAGCGACGCTGCCCTTGATCAACATGGTGATCCATATGCTGTTGTACCTGCCCTTTCTTTGGTTGGCGTTCGCGGCATCACCCGTCAGGCTCCACCTCAGAAGATGGAAATCATCACACTGTCATTTGACGCGGAACAAGTAATTTATGCAGAAGGCAACGTGTTGGTACATTGCGCCGCATCAAAAATGTCCCTGGACACAATGTTGAACGGTGGCCAGGGCACTTATGATGTTTTGTTTGTAACCGACGCGGCATTCTTGGCCGAACGTTTGGTGGTCGAAGATCACATGGCAAGCAACGGTTATGCGGCCTAAGCGTCGCGCCAAAATCAACCAAAATTAATTTTTCCATCCCGACAAAGCATACTGGGGGCTTCATTCGAGGCTCCTTTTTAGTGGCTGCCTTTTATGGCTTGGTGGCCACAAATTCAGAAACTTCTATTTTTTGCTTAAAATACAATGCAATATCGGCTTAGTGTCGTGCTTCTTGGTCCTCGTATTTGTAAGTAGGTCGCCCCAAATGAACCTAGTATCCCATTATTATTCATCTTTTCACAATTCCATGCCCAACCCAATCAAGATGGTGTTGAATGTGCTGTTCTTTCCGATCGCTATTTTTGGTGCGATTATGGCTGCAGTAAAGGGTCACCCCCAAGAAAGCCCGATTTGGCAGATGAGCCATGAAGAACTTGCTGAATCGTTTTCATTCGAGATTGAAAAGGGGGATCCAAATCGTGATGCATTGCTGCCAGTTCAAGTGGGGTTAGAAGCACATATTAAATCAAGTGAGTGGCTGGCTGTTGCTGATATAATCGAAGGCTTTGATCGTTCGCGTGCAAGTCTGCCATCAGGAACGCGGTTCATGCGCCCGCTCTTGAACGGTGTGTGGGCAAATATGGTGTCTCGTGCTTTGCCTGAATATGATCCCGCAGCATGTGAACCTGTGTCGGTCAACGCCTTGCCCAACAGCCAAATTGAAAATTTCGTATCGGCGGCGCAGGCCCATCCTGATCGTATCGGATTACAATGCCTAGCTGCGTGGATGCGCTTGGAAATGGGATGGATACGCCGTGGTGGTGATTATGTTGATTTTTCAGGCGACGACGCGTTCCAAGAGTTTGACTATCACATCAAAGCGGCTTGGGACTTAACGAAAGACATCGACGCGCAGTCTGTGAATTCCCCCTTAGTTGCTGAAATCCGTTACCGTTGTAAAGCCGCAGGTGGCGCAACTGGATTGGCCGATCTTGAAAAAGCGCATGCTGAATGGGTCGCCCTTGATCCCAAAAACATGGAAGCGTTTTCATTACACGGCATGTTTTTGCTGCCCCGTTGGTATGGATCTTATGACGCTGTTGCGGATGCGGCTCAAACGGCCTGTGCCGCGCATCACACCAACACCGGATTGGCAAGTTATGCCGCAACTTACCTTGGCGCGATTGAATTGGACCATGCTGCGATGATTGGTTTGAACCTAGGCCTGTTTAAGGACGGTCTGTTAGATATGACAGAGCGCGCAAAAAACCCATCTGCAGCGTTAAATGCAGTCTGCGCCCGTTTGTATGACATCTGCACGCGGACCTACGCAATCACTGGCAAGGGCGAGGAAAAGCAGATCGTCGCCCATAAAAAAGTGTTGAAGATCATTCTTAAGAAATTCATCCGCCAAGGCATGGGAACCGTGACACCAGCGATCTGGGAGCCAAGGTGGAGTGAACTTGAAGTACCCTACCTTTTAGCCGAAGCGTTCGAGGATGAGATTATAGCGGGCCAACACGTCTATTTAGACCACATGGGCGCAACGATCTCGCAGCCGTGATCTACCAGCTGTAGACATAAAAAAAGCCCCTCGAAAAAGGGGCTTTTTCGTTTCATCACTTGGCTTGGGTTTAAGCCGCAGCGGTGTCTTCTTTGGCAAAGCGGCCATAGAACGATTGGTTCTTAGCAGCCATTTCGCGCAGCAATGCGGGGCATTCAAAACGATCCCCGAATTTCGCCTGCAACTGGTCACAGCGTTCTGCCGCATAGGGCGTCCCGATGATATCCAGATAACTGAATGGCCCACCGGTTGCTGGTGCAAAACCCCAACCCAAAATCGCGCCAACATCGCCTTCGCGGATGTCTTCCAGTACGCCTTCTTCCAGCGCACGTACGGCTTCTAGAACCTGAGAGAACATCAAACGGTCTTGGACTTCTTGGATCGCTGGCTGTTCTTCGGCCAATGGGTATTTGTCGTGGATACCTTTCCAATAGCCCGTGCGCTTGCCCTTTTCGTCATAGTCGAAATAGCCCGCGTTGGCCTTGCGACCCAAACGTCCCAAGTCTTCCATCCAGACGATCAGATCGTCGGCTTCAGACGCTGGATAGGCGTTGCCCATCGCCGCCTTTGTTGCCTTCATGATCCGGACACCAAGGTCGATGGACGTTTCGTCACCCAACTGGATTGGCCCCACTGGGAAGCCAAGCTGCTGTGCTGCGTTGTCGATCAAATACGGCGCGACACCTTCTGTCACCATGCGCGTGGCTTCATTGCCGTAAGGAATGATGCAACGGTTTGCGTAGAAGAACCGCGCGTCGTTCACAACGATAGGCGTTTTGCGGATTTGGCGGACGTAATCAAGGGATTTGGCAACCGCGCGGTCGCCTGTTTGGGCCCCTTTGATGATCTCGACCAACAACATCCGCTCAACGGGTGAGAAGAAGTGGATGCCGATAAACTGCTCTGGGCGTGATGATGCTTTGGCCAGTTCGGAAATCGGCAATGTCGAGGTGTTGGAGGCGAAAATACAATCCTCTGGAATGACCGCCTCAACCCGTTTGGTGATCTCTGCCTTCACAGCAGGGTCTTCAAACACGGCCTCAATGATCAAATCGCAACCCTTCAGCATTTCGACGTGAGGGGTGGCGGTGATCAGGTTAAGCAACGCCTCTTTCTTCTCAGGCGTAGCTTTTTTACGGGCGATGCCTTTGTCCATATAGGTGGCGGAATAGGCTTTGCCTTTGTCAGCCGCTTCTTGGTCGCGGTCGATCAGAATAACTTCGATACCAGCCTGCGCTGACACGAGTGCAATACCTGCACCCATCATGCCAGCACCCAAAACGCCAAGCTTTTTGACGCGTTGATCCGGAACGTCCTTGGGGCGCACAGCGCCTTTTTCCAAAGCTTCTTTGTTGATGAACAAAGAACGGATCATTGCAGAAGATGACGGGTTCATCAGAACATGGGTGAACCAACGGGCCTCAATCTTCAACGCTGTGTCGAAGGGCACAAGGGCCGCTTCATACAAGACGCTAAGAACCGCTTTGGCCGCAGGAAATGCGTTCTTCGTTTTGCCAGCAACCATCGCATTGGCACCAACATAGTTCATGAAGCCAGCAGGGTGGTAGGGCGCGCCGCCGGGCATTTTAAAGCCTTTGGCATCCCATGGTTTCAGAATGTCCGCGTCCGTGGCGGACAGAACCCAAGCGCGGGCTGCAGCCAGTGGATCGTCAGAAACCTCGTCCACGATGCCCAAAGATTTGGCCTTCTCAGGGGCATTCATGCGGCCTTCAAGAATTTGGGAAGATGCGTTGACCAAGCCCATTTTGAACAGCAAACGAACCGTACCGCCGCCACCTGGAAAAATACCAACAAGTGTCTCAGGCAAGCCAACTTTGGTCTTTGGATTGGATGTGCAGAAAATACGGTGGGTCGCCAATGGCAATTCCAAACCAATACCAGCCGCCGTGCCGGGCAGGGCGGATGCAATCGGTTTGCCGCCTTTGTTGGTCTTTGGGTCCATGCCTGCGCGTTCGATCTTGCGCAGCACACCATGCATTCGCATCGTGCCTTCAAACAGGCCTTTGGCAGGGTCATCACCAGCGTCAGCTTTCATCTTAGCCAACAGGTTCAAGTCCATACCGCCCGCAAATGTTTCCTTGCCGGATGTGATCACGATGCCTTTAACAGCGTCATCAGCAAGCGCATCGTCAATATGATCGCTAAGCTGTTGTACGCCATCAATCGACATCACATTCATGGTTTTACCAGCCACGTCCCATGTGATGGTTGCGACGCCGTCGGCGTCTTTGTTCATGGTGAAATCGGTCATTTGTATCTCCCTAAGTTGGGTTTTTTGGCGGGGGTCGATGACCCGTAATCAGCGAATTTTTCCAACAACATTTTGACAAGTGCCAAAGTTGCGTTTGGTCCGTTGCTGCAATCTTCTTCGCTTAGCAGGATGCGCTTAAAGTCGTTGAGGTCTGTTCGGTCCAAGTCGTCATTTGGGTCGGGCTTGTACTTAAAAAACAAGGGTGGGGTTTGTTGAATAAGGCGCACATATGCACCGTCATTCGCCACCTTAAGCTTAAGATTGGTCATGCCTTCAGCCGCAGCTCGTGCCGCGACCGCATGGAACGGGTGTGCTTGCGCGGCCATTATACGCGCTCGATTATTGTAGCGGCACCCATGCCGGACGCGATGCAAAGGGTGGCAAGGCCAACTTCTTTGTCCTGTCGCTCAAGCTCATCCAGCAATGTGCCGATGATCATGGCACCTGTGGCACCCAAAGGATGACCCATTGCGATGGACCCACCATTCACGTTTACCAAGGAATGATCGACATTGAACTTGTCCATGAACAACATGACCACGGCGGCAAATGCCTCGTTCACTTCGAACAAATCGATGTCCGAAATGTTCATACCGTTGTCGGCCAGAATTTTCTGGGTGGCAGGCACAGGGCCCGTCAACATGATCGTTGGATCGGTGCCAATCTTCGTGGTAGCGCGGATACGGGCCCGTGGTTTCAGGCCATACTTTTCACCGAATTCTTTGTTGCCGATCAGTACAGCAGCAGAGCCATCAACGATGCCAGAAGAGTTGCCCGCGTGGTGGATGTGGTTAATTTTTTCCAAATGCGGGTACTTCATCAACGCGACCTTATCAAAGCCGGGCATCATTTCGCCCATCGCTTGGAAAGCAGGGTTTAGGGAGCCCAAAGATTGCATGTCCGTTTGGGGGCGCATGTATTCATCGTGGTCAAGGATCGACAAACCGTTGATGTCACGTACGTTGATGACAGAATTGGCAAAGCGGCCCTCGTCCCACGCTATTTTGGCACGGCGTTGGGATTCAACAGCCAACAGGTCTGCGTCTTCACGGGTGTAGCCATATTCAGTTGCGATGATGTCAGCGCTGATGCCTTGTGGGACAAAATAGCTATCAAGCGCGATGGACGGATCAGCCGCGATAGCAGCGCCGTCTGACCCCATGGCCACGCGGCCCATCATCTCAACACCACCCGCGATGTACCCCATGCCTGCGCCACCTTTAACTTGGTTTGCCGCCAAGTTCACAGCTTCCATACCTGAAGCGCAGAACCGGTTGATCGCTAGGCCAGGGATAGATTCATCTAGATCAGATGCCAAAACTGCGGAACGGGCCAAACAGCCGCCTTGTTCCATAACTTGGGTAACGTTGCCCCAAATCACATCCTCAACGGCGTGGCCGGTCAGGTTGTTGCGCTCTTTCAATGCGTTCATTGTAACGGCGGACAGACGAAGCGCAGTGACTTCGTGCAAGCTGCCGTCTTTGCGTCCCTTGCCGCGCGGGGTGCGCAGGGCGTCATAGATGTATGCTTCGGTCATGGTGGTGATCCTTTCGGGCGATATTCTTTGTATTCAATGTGGGGTGGGAAGGGCGTGATGTTCAAGCCCTGCCGCTGCGTCGGTTACGCACGATCAGCAGGGCTGCCGGGCATAAGGTCATAAGGATGCTTCCACCCGGGAGTTTCTGAAATGTGGGTAAGCCATCCGTCGATATTGGGCCAATCCGCGCGGACAAAGCCAAAGGGTTCTGGGTAAAACAAATAGCCACAACAGCTAAGATCGGCGTTGGTTAGGCCGTCGCCCACTATCCAGTTGCGCCCCTCAAGATGTGCATTCAACGTTGCATAGGCACCCTGAAGGCGACCAAGGTTGAAGGCGATAACTTCTTTGGGACGTTTATCTTCGGGCAGAAAGTTCATCAGATAGCGGGTCATGCCTGCAATTGAACTAAGCTTGTGATTATCAAACAATACCCAGCGCAAAACCTCGCGGCGCTCTTCTGGGCTGTTGCCGGCAAATTTGCCACTTATATGGCTGATATAGTCTTGGATCGCACCAGACTGGGTGATGGCATACTCGTGTTCCGTGTCGATAAGCGCCGGAACTTCACCCATGGTGTTTAGGGCTTTAAATGCTTCAGTGCGGGATGCGCCGTTGAAGAAGTCGACATAGACTGCCTCCCACTCGAGACCAGAAAGTTCCAGCGCCAGCGCCGCCTTATAAGCATTTCCACTTTCGCCAAAGCAATGCAGTTTCAATGTCATATCCCAAAACCCTCTCTAGGTAGTTTCTGTTAGGGCAGGCTGAGGGTTTCACACCCCCAGACCCCCATGAAGTTTATTTTGCAAGATGAACAAGGGGTGTTCATCATTCGTTAAAGTTAATGCGCGACATTAGGTTTGCGCGGTAGGCTGAAGAGCTGAGCGGCGTGCAAGGTGAAGCCTGACCATTGGACCCCTAGGGTTAATCCCGATTTCAAGTTTGGTGGCAGGCGGATCTTGTTCATGATCCATATTCATCTTGCCAAATAAACTTCCGCTGGAGGCTTCCTTCAGATCGGTCACCCACCGGACATCTGTGTCAAAATGCCCGCGCAATCAGCTCCTTCATAATTTCATTCGTTCCACCGTAAATGCGTTGTACCCGCGCGTCAGTCCACATCTCGCCAATCGCATATTCCTGCATGAACCCATAACCGCCATGCAATTGTAGGCATTCATCCAACACCCATGCTTGGGTATCGGTTGTCCAATATTTGCACATTGCGGCCTTGTCTGGTGTCAATTCACCGCGCAAATGTTCGGCCATACATTCATCAAAAAAGGCTCGACTGACCATCGTTTTGGTTTTGCATTCCGCCAGTTTGAAACGGGTGTTTTGGAACTGCATGATCGGGCCGCCAAAAGCCTCGCGTTCACGACAATACGCTATCGTACGTTCGACAGCCCCTTCCATAGCACCGATGGCAGAGCAGGCAATGATCAAACGCTCTTGGGGCAAATTGCCCATCAGCTGATAGAACCCATGGCCATCAACACCGCCCAATATATTTTCTGGCGCGATCTCTACATTGTCAAAGAACAGTTCAGATGTGTCCGCCGCGTGCATCCCGATTTTCTCAAGGTTGCGCCCACGTGCGAAACCTGTTGCCCCATCCGTCTCTAGGACCACCAACGACACGCCTTTTGACCCCAAGGTAGGATCCGTCTTTGCCGCCACGATGATTAAGTTGGCATGCTGCCCGTTGGTGATAAACGTCTTTTGGCCGTTTAAACGGTACGAATTCCCATCCCGAATGGCGCGGGTTTTGATTGCTTGAACATCAGATCCCGTTGAGGGTTCTGTCATCGCCAACGCGCCAACCAATTCGCCTGTCACCATCTTGGGCAACCAACGCGCCTTTTGCTCGTCCGTGCCGCAGTTCAGGATGTAATGGGCGACGATGCCTGAATGAATTCCATGCCCCCAACTGGCTAAATTGGCGCGACTGCCCTCTATCAAAATCGCGGCCTCGTGACCAAAGTCACCACCTGCACCGCCAAATTCTTCGGGAATGGAGGGGCACAACAAACCCAATTCACCTGCTTGGGCCCAAGTCGAGCGATCCATCTGCCCTTGCTTACGCCATGCGCCAAATTTAGGGGCCCATTCTTTGGTGATAAATTGCGCAGTCATATCAGCAATCATCTGGTGTTCGTCGGTCATCCAGCCTCTGGATGTGGACGTATCATTCATAAAAGCAACCTCTCAAAGTGCGTTCATTTTTTTTGGGGCATCTAATTCTGTATTGAAAAGACGCAATCGCGCTGTCAGGTTTTCTTCATTTATAACGCTGTTAAAGTTTTCAAACAAAAATGACAGGGCCTCGCCGTCATCTAATCCTGCATCAGCAGAGAAGCGTTTTAATCTACGATATCCATCTTCAGTCATAGCAACCGGAAAACGGCGGGTCAGGCGAAAGCGTTTGGGCATAATGGCCCCTTCGTGTTGCGGGTGCTTGGCGCGCCAACGGCGCACCAAATTAGCTTAGAAGTTTGTAGCGTCCAGCGCCATAACCGTGTCACCGCCCGATTGAATGCGGGTTAGGTGCAATGCAGTGGCTGGCAATTGACGGGCCATATAGAAACGACCAGTTGCCAGTTTGGTTTCATAAAACGTCGGATCATCCGTACCCGCGGCAAGAGTATCAACAGACACTTTGCCCATACGCGCCCACATCAGGCCAAGGCATACATGTCCAAACATGTGCATAAAATCATTTGATCCGGACAGGGCATTGTTCGGGTTCGTCATTCCGGTTTGCATGAAATACATGCCGGCAGCCTGCAGGTCTTTTGACGCGGCTTTCAATGGTTCGATGAAATCCTTATCAAACGCTTCATCCTGACCAGAATTGTCCTTGATAAAGGTCTTAACCATGTCAAAGAACGCCATCACGTGTTTGCCGCCATCTTGGGCCAGTTTGCGACCAACAAGGTCAAGCGCCTGAACGCCATTTGCACCCTCATAGATCATGGCAATACGGGCGTCGCGTGTGAATTGGGACATGCCCCATTCTTCGATGTACCCGTGACCGCCATAAACCTGTTGGGCTTTAACCGTCATGTCATAGCCCACATCGGTCAAGAAACCTTTGATCACAGGGGTCAGCAATGACACCAGACCGTCTGCATCCTTGTCACCGGAACGGTGGGCCCCATCAATCATCATGGCCCCCCACAAGATGAAGGCGCGGGCCCCTTCAACGAAAGACTTTTGTTCCATCAAAGAACGGCGGATGTCGGGGTGTACGATCAATGGATCAGCTGGCCCATCAGGGTTTTCAACGCCAGTCACTGCGCGACCTTGAAGGCGATCCTTGGCGTAGTCCAGTGCGTTTTGGTAGGCAGCTTCAGCTTGGGACAGGCCCTGCATGCCGACACCCAACCGGGCCTCATTCATCATGGTGAACATGGCGCGCATGCCTTTGTGTTCATCACCCAACAGATATCCTGTCGCGTCGTCATAGTTCATGACGCAGGTCGAATTGCCGTGGATGCCCATCTTTTCTTCGATGCTGCCAACGGAGGCACCATTGCGCTCACCCAAGGAACCATCCTCGTTGACCATGACCTTTGGTACGATAAACAAGGACACACCTTTAATGCCCTCAGGACCGCCCACAATCTTGGCCAAAACCAAGTGGACAATGTTGTCGGCCATGTCGTGATCACCCGACGAGATGAAAATTTTCTGGCCCGTAATCTTATAGCTGCCATCGTTTTGTGGCTCGGCTTTGGTGCGCATCAGACCTAAATCAGTACCACAGTGTGGCTCTGTCAGGTTCATCGTGCCCGTCCATTCGCACGACACCATGTTTGGCAACCATTTGTCTTTTTGGGCGTCTGTTCCGTGGGCCAAAATCGCGGATGCGGCACCGTGGGTCAGACCTTGATACATCGTGAATGCCATGTTCGAACCAGAGAACAATTCACCCACCGCTGATCCCAAAACTGCTGGCATATTTTGGCCACCGTACTGTTCTGGCATGTCCAAACCGGTCCAACCGCCCTCTTTCACTTGGGCAAAAGCTTCTTTGAATCCTTTCGGCGTGTAAACCATGCCGTTTTCTAAACGACAGCCTTCTTTGTCGCCGACTGAATTCAACGGGGCCAAAACGTCAGAGGTCAATTTACCGGCTTCTTCCAACACAGCTGATGTAAAATCAGGCTCAAGCTCATCATATCCTGGGATGCTGCTTTGCGACACTTTCAACACGTCATGTAGAATGAATTGCATGTCTTTTGTTGGGGCTGTGTAACGGGGCATATGTCTCTCCGGTTTATCGTGATTTGGGTCAGCGCAACCTATTCGGCGGCGTTTTTTGTTGTGTTAATCGAGGCGATCATTTTTTCACCCCAACGCATTTGATGTTTCAGGTCTTCAATCGCTTCACTTAGCGTGTCGCGTTGACGCACCATGTCGGCCAGCCGTTCGTTTGCGACGTCATAGGCGCGGGCCAACTGGGTCTGGCGGTCATCACCAACGTGATACAGGTCCAGAAGTTGGCGAATTTCCTCAAGGCTAAAGCCAAAGCGCTTGCCCAGTAAAATCAGTTTCAAACGTGCACCGTCCCGTTTGGTGAACAACCTCTTTTGGCCTTCGCGGATCGGGAACAGCAGCTCTTTGGCTTCGTAAAAGCGCAAAGTGCGTGGTGTTACATTGTGTGCATCGCACATTTGGCGGATCGTCTTTGTGGTTTCAGGCATCATCTTTGCTCGCATGATCGTTGTTACGAGGTTAAACTGGGTATCTTTCAACAGTGTTACAACGGCATCGAAGGTTGACGTAAGTCGGACGCTACGTCACCTATTTGCCTTACCTAGTGTTTCCTTACGTCAATCTGTTGGAAAGATGTGAAAATGAACGGATTGGGGGGAATGCAAGTTTTTTGCGTCCGAATCCCCAAAACTGGACAAACGGATTACAGCCACAGGTGCATCAGACCACTCTGGCAAGAAATCGATATTGATAGATTCAGAAACGGCCCGTTGCTGTTGGCGACGTCATTCAAATAGAAACCAACGCACCTATCGCTTTTTTTGACTAAAATACTCACAAATACGAGGCAAAGCCTCGTATCGTTCATTTAACACAAAACATAGCTTAGGATTGGGACAACTTGGCCGCGACATCTTTGCGCAAAGACTGCAGCTCTTGGAACGCTTCTTCCAGTTGTTCACGTTGATCGGACAGTTCTTTTAATTGTCCATCAGCCATGCCAATCCATGTTTCCATCTGCGCACGTGTGCCTTCTTTTTCGTAGATCAGCAGCCATTGGCGGATGTCTTCAAGCTGGAAGCCAAATCTACGGCCCCGCATGATCAGTTTCATCCGCGCACGTTCCCGGGCCCCGTAAAACCGGGATCTGCCTTCGCGATCAGGCTGCAAAAGTTCGATATATTCGTAATACCGTAGGGTCCGCGGCGTCACATCAAACGCGGCGCACATTTCCTTAAACGATAATCGGTCGTCGGTCATGCAAGTTCTCCCTGCGCGTACGTTATGCCCGCGATTAAAGAAGCGCAACGGGTGCTCTTGCCCTTTTCGCATCGTCCTGTTCAAAAGGTGGCGAAGTCACGAAAGGCAGCGTTCATGTCAGATAAAAACCGAAACGCCAAAATTCAAATGGCCCGCCAGTTCATGGCTGCAATCCCCCATGCACGTGATTTGGGGATGGAACTGACGGAACTGGAGGGCGGTGTTGCTACCATCACTATGCCTTATGATGAACGCCTGATCGGCGACCCCGAAACGGGCATTCTACATGGCGGTGCGGTTGCCGCGCTGATGGACAGCTGTTGCGGGGCAGCTGTGATGTGCCACCCCTCAAACCCTGGCGGAACCGCTACAATTGATTTGCGCGTCGACTATATGCGGTCGGCAACACCGGGTCAGGCGCTATCAACCACGGCCACCTGTTATCACATTACAAGGTCGGTTGCCTTTGTCCGTGCGACAGCCGTGGATGAAGATACCCAAAACCCAGTTGCTATGGCCACAGGCACCTTCACTGTTGAGGGAGGTCGGACATGAGAAAACCACCAGAGCCCGTACAGGTTGTTAAGCAACGCCGTGAGGCCGCCCTTGCTGGATTGGTGGGGCGGGTTCCTTATATTCAATACCTTGGTGTCACGTTTGATCGGCGTGGTGATGAACTTACGGGTGTTCTACCATTTGCGGAAAAGTTGATTGGCAATCCACTGTTGCCTGCAATTCATGGCGGCGTGACCTCAGCGTTTCTTGAAATCACATCCGTTATTACCCTGGGCTGGACAAACTTATGGGATGATCTGGAAAACGGCGCACATGAAGATGCCACGACATTTCCACGGATGCCGAAAACCATCGACTTTACGGTGGATTACTTGCGTTCTGGCCTGCCGCGGGATGCCTATGCACGGGCGCGGATCACACGGGCAGGGCGGCGGTATGCGTCCGTCCATGTAGAGGCCTGGCAAGACAACCGGAGCAAATTGTTTGCACAGGCGACGGGGCATTTTCTGATGCCACAGCCGCGCAGCGACACGACGTGAGCACAGTTAACCCAGCCACGGCGCCCCAAGACATCACGCACAAGCGCGTCTTGAAGCTTGCGGTGCCGTTGGTTCTTTCAAACGCAACCGTGCCCATCCTCGGGGCGGTTGACCTTGGCGTCGTTGGGCAAATGGGTGAGGCCGCCCCTATCGGTGCCGTCGGCCTTGGCGCTATTATTCTGACAACTGTGTTCTGGATTTTCGGGTTCTTACGTATGGGCACTGTTGGTCTGGTCGGGCAGGCCGCAGGGGCGGGGGATGAGGCCGAGGTGTCAATCATCCTGACACGATCGCTGATGATTGCGCTTGCCGCAGGTCTTGCGCTGATCGCCTTGCAGCCGCTGATTTTTATGGCCGCGCTAGGTATGTCCAGCGCCTCTGCAGAAGTGGAAACACTTGCCTACAGCTACCTGTCCATTCGGATATGGACAGCACCTGCTGCCATCGGGATCTATGCGTTGACCGGATGGTTGGTCGCGATGGAGCGCACTTCAGGGGTGTTCTGGGTTCAATTGGTAATGAACAGCGTGAATATGGCGCTAAGCTATGCCTTTGTAATCTGGTTCGATATGGGAGTTCAGGGCGTTGCCTATGGAACTGTGATTGCCGAACTTTTGGGCGCAGGATTGGCGCTTTATCTGTGTCGTGACGCCTTCAAACACCCCGATTGGCGCAAGTGGACACAAGTGTTCGACCGCGCACAATTAGTCCGCATGGCGCTGCTGAATACAGATATTTTGATACGCTCCGCCCTGTTGATGGTGATCTTTTCATCCTTCGTGTTCCTTGGGACGGGATTCGGTGATGTGACGCTGGCCTCGAACGAGGTGTTGATCCAGTTCATGTATATCACAGCCTATGCGATGGACGGCTTTGCCTTTGCTGCCGAAACGCTGATTGCGCGCGCAATGGGACGGGGCGATGCATCCCGTCTGCGCCGTTCGGCCCTGATGACAGGATTTTGGGGGGCGGTGGTCTGCGTTACTACGGCTCTGGGATTTGCAATTGCGGGTCCGTGGCTTATCGACCTTTTGGCCAAATCGCCCGAGGTGCAGGTTGAGGCGCGGATTTATCTGCCATGGATGGTGGTCGCCCCGTTGATCGGGTGTGTGGCATGGATGATGGACGGTATTTTTATTGGTGCTACCCAGTCGCGCGACATGCGCAATATGATGATTGTCAGCTTTATCTTTTATTGGTTCGCCGTTTGGGTTTTCCTGCCGCTTTGGGGTAATCATGGGCTTTGGGCCGCGTTGCTGGTGTCGTTCTTGGTCCGCGGGATCACGCTTTCATTGCGCTATCCCGCGTTAGAGGCCGCAGCACAAAACCGGGGTTAAAGCCAGCGTACCTTGTCAGTCCCGACGGCATCAGCCACGTTTTTGAAACCGTCGTTTTCCAGAAGAATGTCCAAATCACGCGCAATTTTAGCGGCCAATGAAAGCCCGCCATAGACCAGCGCAGTGTACAGTTGAACGGCTGAGGCACCCGCACGGATTTTAGCATAAGCTTGTTCCGCGGTGCTGATGCCACCCACACCAATCAACGGGATCGCTGTTAGGTCGCTTAACTTGGCAAGAATACGTGTCGATTTTTCAAACAACGGCGCGCCGGACAGCCCACCCATTTCGTCGCGATGCTGGCTTTTTAGGCCCGCCCGATCAAGTGTCGTGTTGGTTGTAATGATCGCGGCCACGCGCGCATCAGTCGCTACTTTGGCGATGTCAGCAAGGTCTTGATCAGTCAAATCTGGTGCGATCTTCAGGAAGACGGGCGTTTTGCCACGCACTTGCATCACACCGTCTAGCAAGGCAGCCAAGGCCAACGGCCCCTGCAAATCCCGCAGCTTTTCGGTATTGGGGGACGAGACATTCACGGTCGCGAAATCCACATGTGGGCCTGCCAGCTTCATCACTTGGGCAAAATCGGCCGCTCGGTCGGTGCTGGTTTTATTTGCACCAAGGTTCAGACCCACAGGGATGCCTTTGCCGCGTTTGCGCAGCCGATCCGTGATCGCCTCGACTCCTTCATTGTTGAACCCGAAACGATTGATCGCGGCGCAGTCTTCACTAAGGCGAAACAGTCGTGGTTTTGGGTTTCCTGGTTGCGCGATTGGGGTTGCAGCACCCACTTCGATGAAGCCAAACCCAGCGTTCGAGAGCTGACCCATCACCTCGGCGTTCTTGTCAAAACCAGCCGCCAACCCCACGGGGTTTGGCATGTCCAGACCCGCAACCGTGGTTTTTAAACGGTCCGACGTCACGGGCCCCGGCGTCGGTGCCAGCCCCAACTTCAACGCCCTGATCGCCAAACCATGCGCCATCTCAGGATCAACCCGCAGCAGGGCCTTTAACCCCAACTGTTCCATCATTTTCTTCATCCGAATGTGGTTCCTCCACCGGTTGGGGCACAGCGGGTCAGGCGCGATGTCAAAACGGCAGCGTTGCGGTGCACAACAGCTTTTTGATACTCCGCCGAAGTGATCATCGCTAAAAAAGCACCTGCGTTCGGGTATTGTGCGATAAACACGGCATCCCATGCCTCGTCAGATGGACCAATTAAGGTCGCTTCAAATCGACCGCGCCAAAGGATACTGCCGCCAACACCCTCCAAAAGCGAGCCGGTCAAGGCGCCGTAATTCTTGTAAGCCTGCGCACCCGTTAATGGCTCTGCCGCCAATTCATGCCCCACTGGATAAGCAGCCAAATCGCGAAACCGAACCAGATTCAGCATCTGGATAGGCATGTCGCGAGGCAGATCCTTAAAGGCTTGGAACTGTTCTGGGGTCGGATCGATGTGAATGTCGCTCATAACAGGCCCGCCGGAAATTCATGTTTACCATCGACCAACGGCAAAGGCTGCGCCCACGCCACATCGGACAGTTTCAGGTTGCGGAACAAATGGGGGAACAACGCATCGCCGCGCGAAACTTCCCACTTCAGATCATCGCCTAAGGGATCGGCTTCGACCCCCAGCAGGAACAAATTGGCCAGGCCTGCAAAATGTTTGTCAGCCGTTTTTTGCGCCTGTTCAGCGGTTGAAAAATGCACATAGCCGTCAGCTATATCGATGGGCGCACCTTGCGTTTCGCCTTTGGCGCGCAAGTCTGCCCATTCGTCGGAGCGGAAAATTTTGAATATCAACATGGTCGTGTGATGCCTGCTAGGAAAACAGGCGTCAAGGTGGCAGCGCAGTGATTGAGCGGCCAAAGGTCCACTGCGGCTTTGACTCTGGAACGGGCCAAGGCCACACTGCGATCATATTCAATCTAAGGGGACGTTCACATGATGATGCGTTTGACACAAACTGCAGCAGCACTTGCGCTGACAGCAGGCACGGCAGCGGCAGATTATTCACTGACAATTCTGCACACCAATGATTTTCACGCACGGTTCGAGCCGATCAGCAAATACGATAGCGGCTGCGGAACTGAAGACAATGCGGAGGGCAAATGCTTTGGCGGGTCAGCCCGTTTGGTCACAGCGATTGCGGATGCAAAAGCACGTTCTAACAATTCGATTTTGGTAGATGGTGGCGACCAATTCCAAGGCACATTGTTCTACACATATTACAAAGGCGCATTGGCCGCCGAGATGATGAACAAGGTCGGTTATGACGCGATGACCGTGGGCAACCACGAATTCGACGACGGCCCAGAAGTGCTGGCAGGCTTTATGTCCGCTGTGAACTTCCCTGTTTTGATGTCCAACGCGGACGTGTCTGCAGAACCATTGTTGGCTGGCAAATTGGCCAAATCCACGGTGATCGAACGGGGCGGCGAAAAGCTGGGCCTGATCGGTCTTACGCCGCAAGACACGGATGAATTGGCAAGTCCGGGTGACAACATCACGTTCTCTGATCCCGTGGCTGCGGTTCAAGGTGAAGTGGACAAATTGACGGCGATGGGTGTGAACAAAATTATCGTTTTGTCCCACTCTGGTTACAACGTTGACCAAAGGGTTGCCGCAGAAACCACGGGTGTTGACGTGATCGTTGGTGGTCACTCCAACACCTTGCTGTCCAACACAAACGAACGGGCAGAAGGCGCATACCCAACGATGGTTGGCGACACGGCAATTGTGCAGGCCTATGCCTACGGTAAATTCTTGGGCGAGCTGAACGTAACGTTCAACGACGCTGGCGAAATTACTGAGGCCGCAGGCGAGCCGTTGGTTATGGACGCATCCGTTATGGAAGACGCAGCAACCGTTGCACGGATCGCCGACGCAGCAGCACCGCTGGAAGAGATCCGCAGCAAAGTTGTGGCCGAAGCGGCAACCGTCATTGGCGGCGATCGTGCAGTCTGCCGTGCGATGGAATGTTCAATGGGATCATTGATCGCTGACGCAATGCTTGCACGGGTCAAAGACCAAGGCGTTGAAATTGCGATCCAAAACGGTGGCGGCATCCGTGCCAGCATCGATGCGGGTCCAATTACAATGGGTGAAGTTTTGACGGTTCTGCCATTCCAAAACACGCTGTCCACGTTTGAAGTAAACGGGGCCACGGTTGTAGAGGCCCTTGAAAATGGCGTCAGCCAAATGGAAGATGGCGGTGGTCGCTTTGCACAGGTTTCTGGCATCACCTACACCGTTGATCCATCAGCAGAAGTTGGTGCGCGCATCAGCGACGTTATGGTTGGTGGCGCACCCATCGATCTGGCGAAAGTTTATGGCGTTGTGTCCAACAACTACGTGCGCAACGGCGGTGACGGGTACAAAATGTTCAAATCAGCGGCGAATGCTTATGACTTCGGGCCAGATTTGGCAGACGTCACGGCGGAATTCTTGGCCGCCAAAGGTCCGTTTACACCGTACACTGATGGTCGTATCACAGTGAAATAAGAGCGACCTTTAAAGGTAAATCAAAAAGGCGTGTAGCAATGTGCGCCTTTTTTAATTGTAATAAGCCAATGAATCTAAAGCTAATGTCATAGCCACTTCAAATACCTAAACGCAAAGAACAGCACAAAGCCGATCACGGCTGAACCAACCGTCACGGCCCAAAATCCAAATTGGGCGTCTACCCCGGGCATCCCGCCAACATTGATACCAAACAACCCTGTAATAAATCCAAGGGGCAGGAAAATTGCTGCGACAATCGACAACACATAGCTGTTCCGACCAAGGGCCGAGTTATGCAAAATGTCCAGATGATCCTGTATAGCCTTCAATCGGTCAGACGTGGAATCAAGTTCTTCCAAAGTTCTAACTGTTCGGTTGGCCGTTTCGCCCAAATAGCTTGCGCTGGTGTGATCAAGGGGCCAATCAATGCCGCTCGCCAAACTGGTGACGGCTTCACTTTGAGGACGTACAAAACGGCGTAATTTGATGACGCTTTGGCGCAATTCGGCAAGGTCCACTGCCAGCGTCTTGGCTGGCGAAAATGAATTTTCCTCAATTGTATCTGTGGCCTCGACCAAGGCAAGTGACACCTTTTCGATCCGTTTTGCCAAGCCATTTGCAAGGTCGGCCAAGAATGCGGCGATCGTGGTGGGGGCTGTGCCTGCCAACATCTTCTGGCGGATCGCATCAACGGCCCAAATTTTGCGGATGCGGGCGCTGACGATCAAACCGTCACTCACCCACATCCGCAAGGAGACCATGTCTTCGGCATTAGCGCCGGGATTTAAATTGACCCCTCTTAGGTTCAGGATCAGCCCGTTTTCCAATGCATCACATCTGGGGCGGGTTTCGTTTTGGACCATCGCCTTGGCAACGGTTAACGGCAATTTGTCCCGAAGCCACTTTTCAAAGGCGGGGTCGCCAACATCAAAATGTAGCCAGATATATCCATCAGTTGTGGGGAGGTTCTGTAGATCTTCAGGCAGCGCGATTTCGGTGGGTACGCCATCATTTGTAATGTGAAAGGCACAAATCGGATTTGGGTTTTGGTCTGGCATTTTATGTTCCTGAAACTGCGTGTTAGGCCATATTCCAGTACGCTATCGCACCTTTGCACAAGTTGGCAAAGATATGATTGACGGCCGCCCACACGATCTGACGCGATCTATTGCGCGGTGCCCAACGCATATGTGCGCATCGTGAATGGGCTGTTACAGAATTTCCACAGCCGCCTGCATGTCGGCAAAGGCGATGTACGTATACTTGATTTTGTTCTTCTTGCATACATTTTGCCAAGCTTTGTATTCGCCTTCTTTCCAATTCGGGTACCCATAGTAGTCATCAAAGACGATTATACTTCCCTTAACCAATCGTATTGAAATCGTTTGCAGGACAAATTGAGCGCTTTCAAATGTATCACAATCGACATGGCACATACGGATGTCGCCAGAGTTTTCTTTCAAAAAGGGGGCAGCGTGGCATCGAACCAACCTTTGTGAAGCGTGACATTGTCTTCCACTTTTGGTAATTTTCCGCCCAGATCAAAGGTTCCTTTAGGGAGGTGGTAACCGGTCCAGTCTTCAGCCAGCCCTTCAAAGCTATCAAAACCGTGCAACTGGTGATCTGCAAAAATCTTCGCAAAATGGTTTATGGATTTGCCGCGGAAAACTCCGAACTCAAGGATCAATCCCTTTTCCAAAATGGCTGATTTAGCCGCATAATTCCATAAAATCCGAGCATCATTAAAAATCATTGCATCTTTTAAATGAAGTTCCGCGTAGTCGGCAGAACTTGCAATGGCCCGCTCGCGCAGCACTTGATAAACACTCAGTTGGTAAGGAGCTAAGGCCATAGTTTTAAGAATGCGACGTTCTTCCATTTTGATCTCCGACAAGTGTGGTTGCTTGACTGTCTCCTTTTGGGAAACAGGGTTATGATAATTTCCACATTGATTGTCTTGAGAATCACAAAAGGCAAGCCAAAGCCAATAAAAAGGTGCATTTTGATGCGGAAGACAACCTTTTGAGCACCCTATCGTCCTACTAAATTGCCAAAATTTGAAAACTCAATCACGTCTATAACGTAGTTTGCGCGCATGTTTGCGGGTTATTGCATTACTTTGGTATGTCATTATCCGGCGTGTTTATGGCGCGTGCTGAACTTGTTGCCAAAAGAAATGAGGTTTCGAAGATTGACCATGCACCCTGGGAACACTGTCGGTTTCCGACGACAAAAATGGAAATTGAGGGAGTATGATGCAGGTTGCGTTTAACAAAACCTTAATGGGCTTGCATAAATGGTTAACAGCACCTGTTTGTTAATAACGCGTGACTGGCTTTGTGAAGGTGAAATTGTACATTTTGTAAGGATGAATTGTACAATTCGCCAAAAATACAGTCTAAACCCACGAACTGGCCCCTGCGAAATCGTTTAATTTGGGGGGCTATATGTACAAATCACGGCCGATTCAGCATCGAACGCAGCCTTTACCACGCTGCACGGCAGGTCGTAATTATATCAAAAGGACATGGAAATGTGCGGCCGCATCACCAATACCTTGCCGACAGACGCAATGGCGCAGTTGTTTGCAGCCGCGCCCAATAATGATCTGCCGGACGTCCCGAATTACAACATATGTCCTACGGATTCTGTTCATACAGTGACGTCGAATGAGGGTTCTCGACGTCTTGAACCAATGCGCTGGGGGTTCATTCCTACATGGTATAAAACGCCGAATGACGGCCCGCTTTTAATCAACGCACGGGCCGAGACAATTGCAGAAAAACCTGCGTTTAAAGACGCTTGTCGGACACGTCGATGTGTCATCGTTGCGACTGGGTTTTATGAATGGACCAAAGACGCAGATGGTGGGCGCAACCCGTGGTACATCTCGCGCTGCGACAGCGCACCTGTTGCATTCGCAGCGATTTGGCAGCCTTGGGGAGGGGCAGACGGCAAGTTAAGAACCTGCGCGATTGTGACCACCGCGTCCAATGCTTCAATCAGCGAAATCCACCACCGGATGCCTGTTATTCTTGACCCTGATCAAATTGCACTTTGGCTGGGCGAAAAAGGCAAAGGGGCAGCCACGCTTATGCGGGCAGCCCCAGAGAAAATAATTAAATTTCATAGAGTTAAGCGTGAAGTTAATTCACGGGCTGCGCTTGGTCCTCAACTTCAGTTTCCGTGTTAGCTGTGCCTCTGTCCAGCGGCGCAACAACAAAGCTGATGATCCCAGTCACAGCTGGTACGCCGTTTTCGTCCTCGGAACCTTCAAGGTAAAAGTCGGTTGTCATGCCATCGGAAACAGGGATTATCGAAGATTGATCCATGCCCATTGGCCCAGTTGACCACTGTTCGTCAATGGACGTAACTGTGATCGAAGAACCAACTTCGTTAAAGAAAATGAGCGTGTCACCAGCAGTCACGTAAGATGTCTGCGGGAAGTATGCATCCGGCAGAACAAGAATTTCGTGCTCAAGCGCCTGCACAGGCGTTGAGATGAATAAAGTGGCCAAACCAGCCATCAAAGTTGTCTTGCGCAGCATTACTGAGCTCCTGTTAAATCGGGCCCCACCCGTAAACATTAGATTGTTGATAAATGCTGATTGAGGCGGAAATATGACGGTGACGCTGCAGGCGCAGAACCTTAGTCAATTTGTGACTTTAACCATGTTCTAAATGCTTTTAGGGGGGCAATGTTGTCCCGCTCATTTGGCCAAACAAGATAGTAGGTTCCAATGCTTTCGCTGGTGTGGATAGAGGCTTTCATCAACTGGCCACTTTTTAAATATGGCTCCGCCACAAACGTTGGCAAAAGGGCAATTCCCATGCCGTGTACGGCAGCCTGCGCCATGGTTGAAAATTGGTCAAACATCATTCCGGTCGGAAGGTTTTCTTTTATACCATAAGTACTTAACCATCTTTCCCAGCCTCTTGAACGAGTCTCAAGATGCAATAACGGATGGTCCAAAATAGCCCTTGGGTCAGATACAGGCTTGTCCAAAATTCTAGGTGCGCAAACGGGGATAACTGGTTCGGACATCAGCTGCATATGTTGCGCGTTTGGCCAGTCCTCGCGTCCAAAGTGAATGGCTGCATCAAAGGGATTAGACCTGAAATCAAACGGGGCAAGACGGGTGGACAGATTGATGGTTACTTCGGGGTGGGCAGTTGCGAAATTTGATAAACGCGGTGCCAGCCAGTGCATGCCAAACGCAGGGAGAATCGCAAGATTCAGGGTGCCGCCATTGGGGTTCGCCCGCGCCTCGATCGACGCGGATGCAAGTTGACCAAGGATATCACGGGCCTTCAGAGCATACGCCTGACCCGCAGGTGTAAGACGTAAAACGCGCCCCTCACGCTGCAGCAATTGCGCGCCAAGTTGTTCCTCCAAGGTCTTAAGCTGCCGACTGATGGCGCTTTGCGTCAGTGACAGTTCAGCGGCGGCAGCAGTGGCCGTACCAAGCCGCGCGACGGCCTCAAACGCAAGCAGCGATGAGGTTGAGGGTAAGAAACGGCGCGGCGCGATCATCTATGCGTTTTCCTCATAGGTTTTAGGAACAACAAGCATTAGAACTTTCATTGAAAATCTGCAATACAGCGGGAAATACTGAAAAGATACAAAAGGCTTGTCCCATGAACGCAGAACAAAATATCCTTAAAGCCAAAGATGCACCAGATCTGAGCAGCTTTGATTGGGCTGACCCATTCCGTCTAAGTGACCAGTTGGATGAAGACGAGCGGATGATCCAGGCATCGGCAGCAGCATATGCGTCCGAGAAACTGGCTCCGCGCGTTATCGACGCTTTCGCGAATGAAGTCACAGACCCTGATATCTTTGCAGAGATGGGCGAAATGGGACTGTTGGGCGTGACCTTGCCCGAAGAATACGGCGGCTTGGGCGGCTCATATGTCAGCTATGGTTTAGTGGCACGCGAAGTGGAACGGATCGACAGTGGATATCGTTCCATGATGTCCGTGCAATCCAGCCTCGTGATCTATCCGATCTACGCCTATGGATCCGAAGAACAACGCCGCAAATATTTGCCGAAACTGGCATCTGGGGAATGGATTGGCTGCTTTGGCTTGACTGAACCAGACGCAGGCAGTGATCCGGCTGGCATGAAAACAGTCGCGAAAAAGACCGATGGCGGATACGTCATTAGCGGTTCTAAGATGTGGATTTCAAACGCACCAATCGCGGATGTTTTTGTGATCTGGGCCAAGTCCGAAGCGCATGGTGGCAAAATTCGCGGCTTTGTCTTGGAAAAAGGGATGAAGGGGCTGTCCGCACCTAAGATTGGCAACAAACTGTCGCTCCGCGCGTCTGTTACAGGTGAAATCGTGATGGAAGGTGTTGAAGTTGGCGAAGACGCTTTGTTGCCGAATGTTCAAGGGCTTAAAGGTCCGTTTGGCTGCCTGAACCGTGCGCGCTACGGCATTGCTTGGGG
The DNA here is from genome assembly GCA_905182355.1 of uncultured Paracoccaceae bacterium. Taxonomy (GTDB): domain Bacteria; phylum Pseudomonadota; class Alphaproteobacteria; order Rhodobacterales; family Rhodobacteraceae; genus Ascidiaceihabitans. The sequence continues at coordinate 79,593 of CAJJBH010000013.1, forward strand.
CGCAATGGGCGCAGCCGAATTCTGCTGGCACGCTGCACGTCAGTACGGATTAGACCGCAAGCAATTCAACAAACCATTGGCGGGTACGCAACTGTTTCAGAAGAAGCTGGCTGACATGCAGACAGAAATTACGCTGGGCCTACAAGGTGCATTGCAGGTTGGTCGTTTGATGGATCAGGCGAAAGCCGCGCCCGAAATGATTTCGATCATGAAGCGCAACAACTGTGGCAAAGCCTTGGATATCGCTCGCATGTCGCGCGACATGCACGGCGGCAACGGGATCAGTGGTGAATTCCAAGTGATGCGTCATATG
>CAJJBH010000014.1 GCA_905182355.1 uncultured Paracoccaceae bacterium
GGTAGCAAAATTATACTGACCCGTTTTGGCCCTAAAAAACAATCAAAAGCTTACAAAGCCTATCGCGATGCCTGTGGACGTGATGATCGGGTTAAGCAATTGTGGGGCAGTGCGGCATCCTTTGTAAGAGGTTAACCCAGCCTAGCGTCCTGAATTTCTTTGAGATCAGGAATAACATCAGCCGTTCCAAGCCGTGTGACCATTAGGGCACCGGCCTGGGTCGCCAATTGGATCGCTTGTTCCATCACCATGCCCCGGTCCAAGCCGGCAACAAGATAACCTGTGAATGTGTCGCCAGCACCTGTTGTGTCTATCGGATCAACTTTTATTGCAGGGAAATCAGTCACTAACTTGGCAACATTCGAATACCAGCGGCACCCATTAGCACCCAATGTTACAATAACATCTTGGATTGATAAGCCTTCGATCGATTGACCAATCGCGGCTTCCAGTTGTTCAGCTTCAACTTCGTTCAAAACCAGTAAATCAATGTAGGGCAACAGCGCTGTAACGGCATCCGCATCAAACGGCGCCGCAGCATAAACCACTTGAAGCCCCAAATCTTTTGCCATTATGGCAGCATCCAGTTGACCTGTCGTCTCATTCTGCATCATCAACGTGTCGCCAGTATTCGCCTCAGCCAACGCGCGACCAATTTGATCGACGGTGATCTGATCATTGGCGCCAGCCCATAAGACAATCGCGTTCTCACCTGCATCATCGACATTGATAATCGCATGCCCCGTGGCGTTGGAAAGTTCCACAATATGTGTGGTTTCGACACCATATTCCAGCAATCGCTGGGCCGCCCAGCGCCCATCGGCGCCAATGGCACCAATATGACGAACACGGGCTGCCGCACGGGCGGCGGCAACAGACATATTCGCGCCCTTACCACCTAAACCTTGTGAATATGTCTTAGCTGCCAGCGTTTCCCCAGGTGCCGGTAAATGTGGCACCTGGTAAACCATATCGATGTTGATCGAGCCAAGATTATAAATCGTCATCCCAGCACGCTCAGCCCACCTTACAGGCGGCTAAGATCGCCATGTTAAGGATGTCATTCGCCGTTGATGAAGATGAACAGATCTGAATTGAGCCATCTACACCCGCCAAAATTGGACCAATCACAGTCGCCCCACCCATTTCCTGCATCAATTTGACAGAAATGCTGGCAGAGTGACGTGCAGGAACGACCAGAATATTGGCAGGACCCGTCAAACGCGAAAACGGATATTGCGCTTGTGATTTTGCATTCAACGCCACATCGACGGTCATTTCACCTTCGTATTCGAAGTTAACGCCACGTTTGTCCAATACTTTGGGCGCAAGGTGCATTTTCTCAGCACGTTCAGACACTGGATATCCAAAGGTCGAAAAACTGACAAAAGCCACACGCGGTTCGATCCCCATATCGCGGGCAACATCGGCGGCACGTTCAGCAATGTTGGCCAGATCATTTTCGTCCGGCCATTCGTGCACCAAGGTGTCAGCCATAAACACAATCCGCCCCTTATGAAGAAGCGCAGTAATCCCAGCGACACCATCTTCAGGCGCCGCATCAAAAACATGATTGATCCGTTCCAAAATATGCGCCGATTTACGTGTCGCGCCTGTAACCAAACCATCACCATGTCCATGCGCCAGCATTAATGCCGCGAAAACATGGCGATCGCGTGCAGCAAGACGGTGAATGTCAGCACCATCAAAACCTTTGCGTTGCAGACGCTTGTATAAGAAGTCCTTATAATTCTCTAAATGGGTTGTATTCGCGGCGTTCACAACTTCAAGTTCACGAACTGCATCGCCCAAACCAGCCGCTTCTAACTTCGCCTTTACATCATCTTGACGTCCAACAACCAAGGCTTTGCCCAGACCTGAACGCTGATAGTTTACCGCAGCGCGCAATGCGCGTGGGTCGTCCCCCTCCGCAAAAATCATACGTGCTTGGGCTGTACGCGCACGTGTATTCAGACCGCGCAAAATGCTGGCCGTTGGATCCATACGTGATTTCAACGACTCTTCATAAGCCTTGATATCAATGATCGGACGACGGGCTGCACCTGTGTCCATACCAGCCTTAGCAACAGCTGGTGGAATTCGGTGAATAAGGCGCGGATCAAACGGAGTTGGAATAATGTAATCGCGTCCAAACGTCAGGTTTTTGCCATAAGCAAGCGCAACCTCGTCAGGCACGTCTTCACGAGCGAGGTTCGCCAAGGCATGAGCACACGCGATCTTCATCTCATCGTTGATGGCACGGGCGTGAATGTCCAAGGCACCGCGGAACAGGTAGGGAAAGCCCAAAACGTTGTTCACTTGGTTCGGGTAATCGCTACGGCCTGTAGCAACGATTGCGTCCATACGAACTTCGTGCGCTTCTTCGGGCGTTATCTCAGGATCAGGGTTTGCCATCGCGAAAATCACCGGATTGTCCGCCATGCTTGCCACCATCGATGGGGTCACGGCACCTTTTGCCGAAACACCTAGGAACACATCACAACCTTTCATCGCGTCATCCAATGAACGGGCATCAGTTTTCACCGCATGCGCAGATTTCCATTGGTTCATGCCCTCGGTGCGGCCCTGATATATCACGCCTTTAGTGTCGCACATTATGCAATTATCGTTTCTAGCACCCATGGCTTTCAACAACTCAAGACACGCAATGCCCGCAGCGCCTGCACCGTTAAGAACGATTTTCACATCTTCAATCTTTTTTCCCGACAGATGTAGCGCGTTAATCAAGCCAGCGGCACAGATAACAGCAGTCCCGTGTTGGTCGTCATGAAAGACGGGAATGTCCATTTCCTCTTTCAAGCGTTGCTCAATGATAAAGCACTCTGGTGCCTTGATATCCTCAAGGTTGATGCCACCAAATGTCGGCCCCATCAGCCTTACAGCTTTACAGAACTCATCAGGATCTTCGGTGTCCAGCTCGATATCGATGCTATTCACATCTGCAAAGCGTTTAAACAAAACTGCCTTGCCTTCCATGACAGGTTTCGAGCCTAATGCGCCCAAATTCCCCAATCCTAGGACCGCTGTACCGTTCGAAATAACCGCAACCAAATTACCCTTGTTAGTATAGTCATATGCCAACTCTGGGTTTTCAGCGATCGCCAAACAAGGGACTGCAACACCGGGTGAATAGGCCAACGACAGGTCGCGTTGCGTGGTCATAGGCACGGTTGCTGTGATCTCGAATTTGCCGGGTGTTGGCTCTAAGTGAAAGGCCAATGCCTCTTCATCTGTGACTTTGGTCTTAGACATTCCGCGTTTCCCTCTGCTGCGCTTATGTCTCATAGCCTAGACACATCGATCCCTCAATAGTTTGGCGCTTTACGGGTTTTCCCGCAGCCCCACGCTTTGTAAGGTCATCCAACACTTGTCGGGGGACAAAAAATGACGGTCACACCCATGATGGCGCAATACCTTGAGATAAAAGCAGCACATCCCGATGCGTTATTGTTTTATCGTATGGGTGATTTCTACGAGATGTTCTTTGACGATGCTGTTGCAGCGTCCGAGGCATTGGATATCGCGCTGACAAAACGTGGCAAACATGACGGCAAAGATATCGCAATGTGCGGCGTTCCACATCACGCGGCCGAAGGATATCTACTGACGTTAATCCGCAAAGGGTTCCGCGTTGGTGTTTGCGAACAGTTGGAAAGCCCCGCGGAGGCGAAAAAACGGGGCTACAAGTCTATCGTTAAACGCAACGTGGTGCGTTTGGTAACACCCGGCACATTGACCGAGGATAGCTTGCTTAATGCACGTTCTCACAACTACCTTGCCGCATTTGTTGAGGTGCGTGATCAGGCCGCGATTGCTTGGGTCGATATTTCTACTGGCACCTTCAGCGTGATGAAGGCGAACCAAACACGGTTAGGGCCAGAATTGGCGCGATTATCCCCTTCAGAATTGATTGTTCCGCAATCACTAGAGGGTGACTTGCACCAAATAGTCTCTGAATTTGGTATCTCTTTAACAGGATTGTCTGGATCTTCCTTTGACAGCACATCTGGTGAAAAGCGGCTATGTGATCTGTTTGGCGTTCAGACATTAGACGCATATGGCACCTTTGACAGGGCCGAAATTGCAGCGATGGGCGCAATTGTTGATTACCTAAACATCACTCAGAAGGGCAAGTTGCCGCTGCTTCAACCGCCACAACAAGAACAGCACAACAAGACGGTCCAAATCGATGCGGCGACACGGCGCAACCTTGAGCTGACCCAAGCGTTGTCTGGTGGTCGTGCGGGATCGCTTTTATCTGTGCTCGACTTCACTGTAACAGCAGGTGGTGCACGTCTTTTAGAACGCAGACTATCCGCCCCTTCGCGTGTGTTAGAGACAGTTTCAGGACGGTTAGATGCTGTGGCCCACATGTTAGAAAATTCACGCATCACTGAAGATGTGCGAAGCCAACTGCGCCAAGTCCCAGATTTGGATCGTGCACTATCACGTCTTTCGTTGGATCGGGGTGGTCCGCGTGACCTAACTGCAATCCGAAATGGCCTTGCCCAAGCAGCCCACCTTTCAGCCGAGGGTTTGGGAGATACCCCTACCCTACTTTCAAATGCGTTGGCTGATTTGAAAGGCCACGACGTATTGATCGATCTGCTGGATCAAGCATTGATCGCGGAACCACCATTGTTGGCACGTGACGGTGGATTTATCGCGCCAAAGTATGACGAGGATTTAGATGAAGTTCGCAAACTGCGCGACGAGGGCCGTAGTGTAATTGCGAAAATGCAAACCGAATTCGTTTCCATCACAGGAATTTCGGCGCTTAAAATCAAACACAATAATGTCTTGGGTTACTTCATTGAAACAACAGCCGCCCATGCCGACAAGATGCTTTCCCCACCATTGAATGAAAATTTCATCCACCGCCAAACAACAGCCAATCAAGTTCGCTTTACAACAGTTGCTTTGTCAGAAATGGAAACAAAAATTCTAAACGCGGGCAATCGTGCGCTTGAGATCGAAAAGCGGCTCTATGAAATCTTAAAGTCAGCAATTTTGGAAAGCGCGGCTTTGATTACGCAAACCGCACGCGCCTTGGCCGAGATAGATTTGGCCACCAGTTTGGCTCATCTCGCCCGTTCCCAAGATTGGTGCAAGCCGGTTGTCGATAACAGCCGTGCATTCAAAATAGTCGGCGGGCGGCATCCCGTTGTCGAAAAAGCGCTGCGCGATCAATCTGGTCAGCCCTTCATCGCGAATGATTGCGACCTATCCGCCGTCGAGAAAGCGAACATCTGGCTGCTGACTGGTCCAAATATGGCTGGTAAATCAACTTTCTTACGCCAGAACGCGTTGATCGCCCTTCTTGCTCAAATGGGTAGTTACGTTCCGGCAACCTCTGCCCATATCGGGATGATCAGTCAATTGTTCAGCCGCGTAGGTGCATCTGATGATCTGGCACGTGGCCGTTCGACATTCATGGTGGAAATGGTGGAAACAGCTGCAATCCTGAACCAAGCCGATGATCATGCGCTAGTGATACTAGATGAAATCGGACGTGGTACTGCAACTTATGACGGCTTATCGATTGCTTGGGCGACGTTGGAGCACCTGCACGATGTCAACAAATCACGTGCCTTATTTGCCACACATTACCACGAAATGACGGCGCTCTCTGGCAAGCTGGAAGGTGTCGATAACGCCACAGTTGCAGTTAAAGAGTTCGATGGCGATGTTGTGTTCTTGCACGAAGTTCACAAAGGGGCTGCAGACCGATCTTACGGCGTTCAGGTCGCGAAACTGGCGGGCCTTCCTGATGCCGTTATCGCGCGCGCGCGCGTGGTTCTGGAGGCGTTAGAAAAAGGTGAACGCGAAGGCGGGGCGACCCAGAAAACGCTGATTGATGATTTACCGTTATTTTCGACAACACCGGCGCCTGCGAGGGTTAAGATAGAAGCATCGCCAGCTTTGGACCTACTTGGGAAAATACTGCCAGACGAATTGTCACCCAAACAGGCATTGGACCTTATTTACAAACTAAAAGAGGCGGCCAAAAATTGACCGCCTCTGTCTAATTCTAACCGCGCAAAGATCAACTTGCTGGCGTCGAAGATACCCCGACTTGGGCTGGACGCAACAAGCGGTCATATAACATGAAACCTTCAGCCGCGACCTGAATGATATCACCAGACGATGTGCCAGGAACTGGTGCTTCAAACATTGCTTGGTGATGCTGCGGGTCAAATTTATCGCCAACCTCAGGCGTAATCACTTCGATGCCATGTTTTTTGAACACGTTCAATAGCTCGCGCATTGTCAGCTCGATACCTTCCAACAACGGGCCAGAAACTTCACGTTGCTCGTCCGTAATCGTTTCAAGTGCACGCTTCAGATTGTCGTAAACCGGCAGCATGTCACGGGCCAATTTGGACCCACCATAATTCTCGGCCTCACGACGATCTTTGTCAGACCGTTTGCGTGCATTTTCTGCATCCGCCAAAGCACGCATAAAGCGATCTTTGTACTGATCACGATCCGCGCGCAGCTCATCCAATTCTAGCGCTTCATCGCTGATTTCTTCCATTTCGTCAGCGTACTCTTCCGCTTCCATGTCCTCGATGTCATCAAGGAAATCGTTGTTTGTCGGCTCAGCCATAATCCACCTCTAACTCCGATCGGAAAGGAGCTTCCCAACCAGTTGCGCCGTGTAATCTACAATCGGCACAATGCGTCCATAATTCAGTCTCGTCGGACCAATGACACCAACGGCGCCAATGATCTTACGATCAAAGTTCATATAAGGGGAAACGACCAAAGAGGAACCCGAAAGTGAAAAAAGTTTGTTCTCAGAACCAATAAAAATGCGCACACCGTCACCATCTTCAGTCAATTCAAGGAATTCTGAGATATCTCGCTTACGTTCAAGATCATCAAACAGGTTTTTGATACGTTCAAGGTCATGCTCTTCGGTGCTGGATTCGAGCAAATTTGCACGGCCGCGCACAATTAAACGCTCACTCCGCTCCCCTTCGTCCTGCCAAACCGCTAAACCGCTATCGATCAGATCACGCGCTAGAACGTCGATCTCTTGACGGCGCCGCGAAATTTCAGACTGTATGACACCGCGCACGTCGCTTAGCGTTCGCCCCTCGATCAAGGAGTTCAGAAAATTTGCAGCCTCGCGCATTGAACTTGGGGTCAATCCGGGCGGCGGTGTGAACAGACGGTTCTCAACGTGCCCATCCGCAAAGACCAGCACGACCAATGCGCGATCTTGGGCCAAAGATACAAATTCGATGTGTTTTATCGGTGCTTCATGCTTTGGCGTCAAAACGAGCGATGCGCCTTGGGTCACGCCAGACAAAGCTGATCCCACGCGATCCAACAATCCACCCATATCATGTTCGTCATGGCCTAAAGTTGCATCAATCTTTTCTCGATCAGCATTGTCAGGAACACCAACCTCCATCAACCCGTCTACAAACATCCGCAAACCCATTTGCGTCGGAATCCGGCCAGCGCTGACATGAGGTGAATTCAGCAACCCCATATACTCTAGGTCCTGCATCACATTACGAATGGTCGCAGCGCTAAGTTTTTCGCTGAAATCACGGGTCAACGTACGTGACCCCACAGGATCACCGTTGTGCAGATATCCCTCAACCACGCGGCGGAACACCTCGCGGGAACGGTCATTCATCTCTTCCAACATTCGGGGCGTATTTGTCATGTTCCACCTATAACACGGTGCCCGATAAAGAGGACAGCCGCGAAAACCCGATCAGGGTTGCATCACGCACGTCTTGGACGTTATCCACCTTAACAACTCAAAAAGGATATATCATGCGACCTTCAGGACGTGCCCTCGACCAAATGCGCGAAGTTTCAATTGAAACTGGCTTTACCAAACACGCCGAAGGGTCCGCCCTGATCAAAATGGGTGATACCCATGTTTTGTGCACCGCATCAATTGAACCGCGCGTTCCATCGTTCATCAAAGGTTCAGGCCTTGGCTGGGTAACCGCTGAATACGGAATGCTACCACGTGCCACTAACACACGGATGCGTCGCGAAGCAGCCGCTGGCAAACAAGGTGGTCGTACGGTAGAAATTCAGAGACTAATAGGGCGTTCTTTGCGTGCAGGCGTTGATCGTAGCGCCTTGGGCGAACGTCAAATCACCATCGATTGTGATGTACTTCAAGCTGACGGTGGCACACGTTGCGCATCGATCACAGGTGGTTGGATTGCATTGCGTTTGGCAGTGAATAAACTGATGAAAGCCGGCGACGTTGTCAGCGATCCACTGGTTGATCCGGTTGCGGCCGTGAGCTGTGGCATCTACGCAGGACAACCTGTTCTTGATCTGGATTACCCAGAGGATTCTGAAGCTGGCGTTGATGGCAATTTTATAATGACAGGCTCTAAAAATTTGATCGAAGTGCAAATGAGCGCCGAAGGCTCCCTTTTCTCACGCGATCAGCTAAACGAATTAATGGACCTTGCTGAAAAAGGAGTGGGCGAATTGGTCACTGCGGCGAAGGCGGCAACAGAATGATCCGAAAATTCACCTCAGATCGCTTGCTGGTGGCAACACACAACGCGGGCAAATTGGAGGAAATGGAACAGCTTTTCCAACCCCTTGGGGTGAATGTTATTGGCGCGGCCGAAATGAAACTGGCCGAGCCGGTCGAAACTGAAAACACATTTGTCGGGAACGCACGGATAAAGGCCCACGCCGCCGTTAAGGCAACGGGGCTACCCGCGCTTTCTGATGATTCTGGTATTCAAGTCGATGGATTGGACGGCGCACCCGGTGTTTACACTGCCGATTGGGCTGAAACACTGAATGGTCGTGATTTCATTATGGCGATGACCAAAACACACAATTTGCTTGAGAAACGAAATGCGCCGCACCCACGCACAGCACGGTTTTGTTCGACTCTTGTGATGGCATGGCCTGATGGGCATGACGAGGCATTTGAAGGCACGGTTAAGGGCACACTGGTCTGGCCCATGCGTGGCAAACAAGGTCACGGATATGATCCGATGTTTATGCCAATGGGACATAACATTACTTTTGCTGAAATGGACCATGACGCAAAGAACCTGATCAGCCACCGTGCAAATGCATTCGCAAAACTGATAGCGGGTTGCTTTGGCTGAAGATTGGAAAAACGGCGGTTTCGGCCTTTATGTCCATTGGCCGTTTTGCGCTGCCAAATGCCCATATTGCGATTTCAACAGCCACGTCTCACGCAGCATTGATCATTCCGCATGGCGTGATGGATACATAGCGGAACTTAGACGCGCGGCTTCTGAGACCAAAGGACGCGTTTTACATAGTGTTTTCTTTGGCGGTGGTACGCCCAGTTTAATGGACCCTGACGTCGTTGCAGACATCATGGCTGAGATCTATCGGCTTTGGCCAACAGCCAACGAACTTGAAACAACACTAGAAGCAAATCCCACTTCAGTTGAAACTGGTCGCTTTGCAGCATTTCGTCAGGCCGGCATCAACCGCATATCCATGGGCGTCCAAGCAATGAACGACGAAGACCTGCGCCGATTGGGGCGTATGCATTCCGTTGCCGAGGCCCGCACCGCATTCGATATTGCACGGTCAACGTTTGATCGCGTCAGTTTTGATTTGATCTATGGTCGTCAAAATCAAACCCTTGTGGAATGGAAGGATGAGTTAAACCAGGCCCTAAAAATGGCGATAGACCATCTTTCTTTGTACCAACTAACCGTCGAACAAGGGACCGCGTTTGGCGACCGCTATAATGCTGGAAAACTCTCTGGCCTCCCAGACGACGATCTTGGTGCTGATATGTATGAGCTGACCCAAGACCTATGCGGAGCTGCTGGCATGCCGTCATATGAGGTATCCAACCACGCACGCGATGGCGCGCAATCGCGCCACAATCTGATCTATTGGCGGTACGGGGATTACGTTGGAATTGGTCCTGGTGCACATGGCCGGCTCACCTTGGACGGCAGGCGAACAGCAACCGAATGTTTCAGCAACCCCAAACGCTGGCTTGATGGCGCTTTGTCAGCTCAAACCGAAAAACCACGCGAACATTTAGCGATGGAAGACCAAGCAAGTGAATTGTTGTTAATGGGCCTACGCTTGAAGGAAGGCGTTGACCCAAATCGGTATTTTCAACTTTCAGGCCGAAAAATTGACCCAAGTGCAATTTCTGATCTGGAAACCCTTGGTTTGTTACATTCGTCAGAACAACGTATTACTGTTTCAAATCAAGGGTTTATGGTCCTAAATGGTGTTTTAAGACGTCTCTTAGAGGACTAAGCGCCACCCAGCTTACGACAAAGATCATCCAGCTCTTCGAGAGAGCTGTATTGAATCGTCATTTGACCGTTCTCGGATCCAGGTTTGTGGTTCAACAAAACCTTCATTCCCAATCCAGCCGATAAGTCGCCCTCTAAGGCTTTCGTGTCTGCATCCTTGGCTGACGCCGTATTGGTCGCACGTTCGCGGGCCGGAAGCGCGCCAGCGGTGGACGACTTTACCAGCGCTTCAGTCGCACGAACACTTAACCCATCCTTAACCACAAGCTTCGCCAAGGCCGACGCGTCGTCAGAAGGAACCAAGGCCCGCGCATGCCCAGAAGAAAGCGAACCGTCGCGTACCAATTCGATTACGTCATCTGGCAAGTTCAACAAACGAAGCAAGTTAGCAATGTGGCTTCGGCTTTTGCCTAATGCCTCTGCCATCTTTTCCTGCGTGTGGCCAAAGCGATCCATCAATTGGCGATAACCCAATGCCTCTTCCATCGGGTTTAAATCAGCGCGTTGGATATTTTCGATGATAGCAACTTCCAACACCTCAACATCAGAAAATTGGCGGATCACGACCGGTAATTCGTGTAGATTGGCCATTTGCGCTGCGCGCCAACGACGTTCCCCTGCAACAATCTGGAAACGACCGTTGTCCAAGACACGTACGATCAAAGGCTGAATGACACCCTTTTCCTTTATCGACGCCGCAAGATCATCCAAATCGCCCTGTTCAAATCGTTTGCGCGGCTGCTCTGGGTTTGGCTCAACCTGTTCAATTGGCACACGACGCTCCGTGTTTCCGCTTGTTCCTGTTGGCTTAGCTTCAGCTTCTGTAACGTCGGCCATCAATGCAGAAAGGCCACGACCTAGTCCACGCTTTTTGTCAATTCCCGAAGCCATATTGAACCCTCACTTTGATTACAGATTATTCTTTTTGATCAATTCCTGGGCCAAAGCGCGGTATGCAACGGCACCTTTAGATGATGAATCGTATGTTAGCACAGGCATAGCGAACGACGGCGCTTCGCTTAAGCGTACATTGCGAGGGATAACAGTGTTGAAAACCAGATCACCAAGGTTTTCGCGCGCATCCTGCTCAACCTGCTGCGACAGGTTATTTCGCTTATCATACATCGTCAGCACAACACCTTCAATGCGTAGGTCCTTGTTCCCAGCTTGGCGCACTTCCCGGATCGTCAACATAAGCTGTGACAATCCTTCTAAAGCAAAAAACTCGCTTTGGAGCGGGACAAGGATGGAATGGGACGCAATCATCGCATTCACAGTCAGTAAATTCAAAGACGGAGGGCAATCAATCAAAAT
>CAJJBH010000015.1 GCA_905182355.1 uncultured Paracoccaceae bacterium
ATGATCCGCAAGCAACAATTTGAGACGTCGGGCCAATCCGCATTCAAGCAATTTGCGGCTCTCGCTGGATAACTGTGTCTAGCCAAATCCATGAATCCGCCGTCCGCCAAAATTTGCGACAGAACCCTCTTTCATCACCTCACCGCCACCTTCATCATGGGTGATTGAAACACATCCAAACCTTTGACATACTGCTCCCAGAGCACAGTGCCCTAATGGGCCCACAAATTGGACATACAGATGGGCCTAAGCCCACACAGTTCAAAAATAAGAGGCGATAGGCATGTACCGATTGATCACAGCACTCTGCGTGTTGGCCCTAGTGGGGGCATGTGGCGGATCCCGTTATTCCAGCAGCAACGCGGCAGGCAATACATCGTCGGGCGCACGCACATCGTATCAATCAACGACGGTTCGATTTGCCAGCGGTCCAATTGCAACGGCCTGCCAAAGTGCGGGTCGCAACCAAGCGTCGCGCAGCCTATGTGGATGTGTGCAAGCTGTCGCCAATCGCAGTCTTAGCCGCTCGGAACAGGCGCGTGGTGCGGCCTTTTTCAGGGACCCGCAAAAGGCCCAAGACACCCGCCAATCCAACAATCCCGCAAGCGAGCGATTTTGGAGGAAATGGAAAGCTTACGGTGATGATGCGGCCCGTGTGTGTGAGTAATTACAAATAGATTCAGGACGGCGATTGTGTGGGTTGGCCCCAGTGTTCGTGCAATCGCGCGATAATTTGGTCGCGGGCTTGGCGGTAGCTGTCCAGCTTGGACTCGCGCGAATCCCCTAATCCTGTGGGATCAAGGATTGGCCAATATTCAACTTCAATATGATAGAACCGCGTAAGTTCCAGCGCCCGTCGTTGGCTGGCAGGGGACAAGGCCACCACCAGATCGAAGGAACTAAGATCTTCGCCCCATTCTTCCATCTCGTCAAAGCTGCGCGAACGATGGCGCGACAATTCGACATTTAGTTCTTGGCACACAGCGATTGAGAACCCGTCAATCTCAAGATCATTTTTGACACCTACGGATTGAACATAAGTGTCCATTCCATAAAATTGTTTCATGATCCCTTCCGCCATTGGTGAGCGCACAGCGTTGTGATCGCAACAAAACAGAACAGACTGTGGAAGCGGCTCTGTCATTTAGGACCCGAAGTGTAGGACACAGATCAAAGTAAAAAGGCGGCGGGCTGTGTCGGTGTCAATCTCAGCCTTTCCTTCAAGCCGTTCTTGCAAGACCCGACTGCCCTCGTTGTGGATGCCGCGCCGCGCCATATCAATCGTTTCGATCTGGCTGGGTGGCAGCTTTTTCACCGCATCAAAGTAGCTTTCGCAAATTTGGAAATAGTCTTTGACCACTTGGCGAAAGGGTCCAAGCGACAGATGGAATTCAGCCGCTTTTTCCGCTTTTTCCGTGTTCACATCAAAAATCAGTCGTTTGTCACGAATGGACAGGCCAACATGATACGGCCCGTCAGGGATCACGCGATCATCTCGCTTGGGCAACACAAATGTATTGTCTTCAAGCAGGTCGAACATAGCGACTTTGCGCTCTTGCTCGATCTCCGGTGTGGGCGGCGACAAGTTGGCGTCGTCTAAGGATATGTGGCTGATACTGGGCATGGGATAAAACGTCCGTAAAACTGCATGACATGCTTAGACCAGCCTTCGGCAAACGGCAACAAAGCTTCTTTTGGCCAAAAATATTCTGGGGAGTCGTCAAAGGCGGCGGGGCAAAGCCCCTCTTATCCGTTCAACTTGCGCAGACGGGCGGTGACGGAAAGCCCATGCGCCTCAAGACTTTCTGACGCAGCCAAACTTTCGGCCCCAGGGCCAATGGCCCGTAAACTATCAGGCGTCATTTGTGTGAGCGTCGTACGCTTCACAAAATCCATAACCGACAAACCAGACGAGAACCTTGCAGATCGCGCTGTCGGCAGAACGTGGTTAGGCCCGCCGATGTAGTCGCCGATGGCTTCGGGTGTCCATTGTCCTAAGAAAATTGCACCCGCATGGGTAATATTTTTCGAAAGTGCGACGGGGTCCGCCACACATAGTTCAAGGTGTTCGGGTGCGATGCGGTCAGACAAAGCAGCAGCCGTTGCAAGATCAGGTACGGTAATGATCGCCCCATTGTCGCGCCAGCTGGCCCCTGCAATTGCGCGACGCTCTAAGGTTTCAAGGCGCTTATCAACAGCCCTCGACACCGCCTGTCCAAAGGCGGCATCAGTGGTGATCAAAATCGACTGCGCGCTTTCGTCGTGTTCCGCTTGAGACAGCAAATCTAGCGCAATCCAATCGGGATCATTGTCACCGTCCGCGATGACTAGAATTTCGGAGGGGCCTGCGATCATGTCGATCCCGACCTTCCCGAACACGCGACGTTTGGCAGCAGCGACAAAGGCATTTCCAGGGCCAGTGATTTTGTCAACGGGCGCGATTGTGTCAGTGCCGTAAGCTAGGGCAGCAATGGCTTGCGCCCCGCCGATGCGATAAATCTCGTCCACGCCTGCAAGTTTTGCAGCCAGCAATACGGCGGGGTTCAAAATGCCATCAGGCGTTGGAACGGTGATCGCCAAACGCTTTACACCTGCAACTTTGGCAGGGATCGCGTTCATCAAAACTGAAGACGGATAACTTGCCAATCCACCGGGCACGTATAGCCCCGCAGCGGTAACAGGCGTCCAGCGCCAGCCCAGCGTAGCGCCCGCTTCGTCTGTCCATTGCGCGTCTTCGGGCATTTGGCGGCTGTGGTAGGCCATGATGCGCTGCGCAGCCAGTTCTAACGCGGCCCGCACATCGGGTTCGACCAATGCCGCGGCGGTTTCGATTTCTTCAGATGTCACGCGCATTGTGTCAGCGGTTAAGGCGATGCGGTCGAATTTTTCAGTCAACTCCAGAACAGCTGCGTCCCCACGTGCGCGGACATCTGCGATGATATCAGCCACGATGGCGTCCACATCGGGGCTGTCTTCGCGTTTGGCGTTCAGAAGCGTGGTAAAGGCTGCTTCAAAGTCAGCAGATTGGGCGTCAAGGAACTGGGGCATCAGGGAACTCCGATTGGATGGTGTTCACTTAGCGCGATGGGCGTGGGGGCTCAAGTGGGGTTGGGGATTTGGGGGGCTCAATGCCCGCTCCGAGTCCAAGCGGATCTAGTTTGACCGGTGTCTTTTCCTGGCGGTTTCTATCAATTCAATCAGATCGGGCGCGTCAAAAACTTCAGGCTTACAGGCGAACCAATCATGATACAAAGTCGCAGTCTGTGCTTTAGGGTCTATGGAGAGTGAAAAAGTATTGAACTCCAATTCTGTAGGAGCCGTCTGTTTTAAAGCCTTTTTTAAACGCTTTAGTTGATACCCAACCCCGTCAACAACGTCTCCGCGATATAATCAAGTGCGATTTGTCTATTTGATGCTGCCATGACACAAGAATGGCTAATCGCCGCGCATTTGCAATGGAGCGTGTTTGAAATCGAATACCACTAACGGCAGCAAAGTCCGCATACGAGACATTAGCCCCCTCTACTCAGGATGCTTCGGCGCTTTCTTCGAAATCGCCTTGTAGGGCCGTGTCACGTCTTTCAACGTCATCTCGATCGCCTCGACGCTCAGACGGATTGCGCCGTCTCCGGCCAGTGTGAGCACGATGTCCCCTGCACCATCTTCCCCTGCCTCAAACTCAGCAGTCAAGATTGACAGGATCATATCCTTCTCAGCCCGATCAACCCCTTGGCTGGCGACGGACAAAACGTTGTCGATCACCAGTAAGGATTGCACGCGTTCGGGTGTGGTTTGTACCCGCGCCCCTTCTTCCCAGCGAAAGCGGTTCAGCAGCAGGCCAAAGCGGTGTTGCTTGGCCTGCCATTTCATTTCGGTGATCGGAAAAATCGCGTCTTGGATCAGCGCCGACAAAACTTGCAGCTCTTCCGCGTCCTGTGCCCCCAAGTTTAGGGGCTTTTCGTGACCATCTTCAAACCGTGCATCGGTCATTCAGAAAGCCGTTCGATTTGTGCACCAACGGCCTGCAGCTTGCGCACCACCTTTTCGTACCCACGATCAAGGTGATACACGCGGCTCACTTTGGTTTCGCCTTCAGCTGCAAGACCCGCAAGGATCAACGAGATCGAGGCCCGCAAATCCGTTGCCATCACTGGCGCACCTTTAAGTTTTTTCACGCCTTTGACGGTTGCTGTGCCACCATGCACATCAATGTCAGCGCCCATACGCACCAGTTCAGGCGCGTGCATAAAGCGGTTTTCAAAGATTTTCTCTTCCAACACTGACGTCCCGTTGGCTGTGCAAAGCAGGGCCATCAATTGCGCCTGAAGGTCGGTTGGGAAGCCCGGGAACGGTTCGGTTGTGACGTTGATCGCTTTGATCTCGTCCGTGCGTCGCTTCACTTTCAGGCCTTTGTCCGTCTCGGTCACGTCGATGCCTGCCTCGTCCAATTTTTCACAAAACGCAGACAGCAAATCTATGCGACCACCAAGGCATTCAACTTCGCCACCACAAAACGCAGGGGCCAACATGTAGGTGCCCAGTTCGATGCGGTCCGTGACAACAGAGTGCGTGGCACCGCCCAAACGGTCGACACCTTGGATGGTGATTGTGGACGTGCCGTCGCCGTCAATCTGTGCGCCCATTTTGCGCAGGCAGTCCGCCAGATCGACGATTTCAGGTTCACGTGCGGCGTTGTTGATGACTGTCGTGCCTTTGGCCAATGTCGCGGCCATCATGATATTTTCCGTGGCCCCGACCGAGGCGAATGGAAAGTCAATAACAGCGCTCTTAAGGCGGCCACCTTGCGCTTTGGCGTGCAAATAACCGTCGCGCAGTTCGATATCGGCCCCCATTTGGATCAAGCCGTCGGTGTGGATATCCATTGGACGTGCGCCAATCGCGCAACCGCCCGGAAGCGATACAACAGCCACGCCTTCACGCGCCAGCAATGGACCAAGCACCAAATTTGAGGCCCGCATTTTGCGCACAATGTCATATTCTGCGCGGGTGTTGATGTCACCGTGGCATGACATGGCCAGCGTTTTACCGTCTTGCAGCGTCGCCACTTCGGACCCTAAGGATCGCAAAAGTTCAGTCATGGTTTTGATGTCAGACAAGCGGGGCGCGTTGGTCAATGTCAGTGGTTCTTCACTCAACAATGTCGCGGGCATCAGTGTGAGGCACGCATTTTTTGCACCTGCAATCGGGATTTGCCCCTTAAGCGGTCCGCCCCCTTGTACCAAAATTGAATCCATTACCCGTCGTCCTTTGCCTGTGTTTCGTCCGAGGCAGCGCTTCTGGCCCGTGTTTGGGTCTTACGTCGTCCTAAATTCGCCTTTAACGCAGCCTTTAGTCGTAAGTCACGGGCCGAGGGCGTTTTGGGCGCGGATTTTGATGTATCTTTGTCTTCCATGCGGCC
>CAJJBH010000016.1 GCA_905182355.1 uncultured Paracoccaceae bacterium
GCCATATTTTTGGCGAAAATGAACGTTTTTGACTTCCAGCAATGAGGATAGGTCACCAGCACCTCAGTATGGAAGCCAGCTAAGATCAGGCCGTATGATGAGCCTGCGGGTGTCACTGATAGCCTCTAGGATCGACCTTGAGGCGGAGGGGGCTATGTTACGATTTGTATCATGCTTGTAGGACTTCCCTGATTTTCCGGTGGTCCCTCCGAGTTACCCCCCCTTGCAGGCATGGTGCAGCCCCTCAGCGTAAGCGGTGGTGGCTATGGTAATTGTGATTAAACCAGTGTGGGTTCTATGGGACCCACAATCAACGTCTAACAACCTGGAATTATTGACCATTAAATCTTACCAAAACGAACGTACCCCCATGTGCACCCCCAATTTCGCTTTCTAGGCAGTGCTGTTCTTAATCCTGAAGGCTTGATAGACGCCCGCCCCGACGCTGCTCGTGATGCTACGCATTAGATGTCCGGCCCCTGGGTGTCAGGGTAAACAATCGTCCTTTCAATCTGCCAGCCGTCAAAGGGCAGGTTTACGGTTACGCCTTGGTTTTCACCTTGGAACATTCCCAGGTGTTTCCCTAGAAGTTTCGCGCCCTTGAACACGCCGGTCGCATCGAAGCTATCAGCTTGCTTGCAGCGTTCCATGGCTGAGAAAATGCTTTCCAGCACGTAGTCTTGCGTGATGTTGGTTCGCTCTGTCCTGTCCCCTTGCGCCCCTGCGACAGCCGCCACAATGTCAGCATTTGTCAACATGCGCTGCCCTTGCGATCTTGCCGTCTTTTCGCTGAATCCGGATCGGATTGCCGCTTGTGTCGCGTTAAGGTCAATCAGGTATTCCGCAACAAAGCGTTCCTGCTTCGGAGTTAGCGGCATGTGGCGCGTCCTTCGGTATCTGAAATGACAAATTGAACTCCTCTGAGGGCCATTAGGGTGTCATTGCTTGTCCACTGCCCGTTTGCGCATAAACGCCTGTGAGGGCCGCTGTGGGCTTGTCCTTCGTCATTGCCAGCCGGATAAGTTCGCCAACCTTCGGACCCTCAGGGTTTGCCAGCGTTTCCAGAATGCGAATTGCTTTGGTGGAGGTCTTCATGAGAACCTCGCTCATAATATTGATGGAGGTAAAACAATGTCAGAGCCAAAAGATTTTTGGGATTTGGCGGACATTGTCGGTAAGGTCCTTGTGCCAATCGTTGTTGGCGTTTCGGTGTGGCTTTGGAACGTGGAGCGAACCAAGTTCCAAACCACTGCAACCATGACCCAGATTGACATCGGCGTTTTGACCGGCGAACCTTCTGAAAATGGGTCCGACGCACTACGAGAATGGGCCATTAGTGTACTTCGAAACCCCTCAAACTCACCGGAACTATCAGATTCAGCGGCCACACAACTAAGTGGCGAGGGTTTTAGGTGGCCCGCCCTTTCTGCAGCCGACATTACCAACATCGAAGAGTCGGTTAAAGCTATTGAGCGCTTAATGGATGACTTAAACGCCCCCCTCCCATCCGACGAGTGAAGCCGCCTACAAAGCGCGAACGCATAACCCACCCCCGCGCCCCCTGCTACGGACAGAAAGAGGGGCATTGGGACCATATATTGAAGCATGTTCAGCGCGGTCGTTCCTTCGATGGGATTGTGATCTGTCATCTCGACGATCTCCTTAACCATACACCATTAATGTTATAATGTAACGTCATTTCTTTTATACACACCCGTCCCCCGCTACTGTCCCCCACTTCACAAAGGTTGATCCCTTGCTCGGTTGACAGTCCTACGTCTCATCGATCCGTATCCACGCGATGCCCGATATCGGAGGCCAACCGCTGTCCCGCTGGCTATGCTCCAGCGCCGTCCTTTGCAGCTTTGCTCTAGGCGGCCCCCCGACGATGCAGGTGTGGGTTTTGTGTCGCGCTTCTGTGCTGGCCTAGTAGGCACTGGTTCCGGCACGGAGTGGGGTAGTTCCCGGATCGTTCCCGTCGATGTCGCTCGACGGTCAAAAGCTAGAGCGTGACCCCTGTCCTATGATATGCCCCGTTGTGGGTTTGCTCATTGTGGACAAGGGCTGTTGCTTCACCCGCAACGACGCAACCGCTCGACAGCGGCGCAGCGGGCAGTCAGCTTTCGATCAGGTCAAAGTCCCCCTCGTTATCGCTGCCATTTGCAAAGAGGTCGCACACAAGCGAGCGCATAACCGGCAACTGCTTTTGCGAAGGCCACCAGCCCTTGCGGCGTGCCTGACGTGTGACAGACGCCGCAAACCCACGGGCAAAGTCGTTCTCTGCCTTGGCCGCTACCGCAGGCATGTGGTGCAACAGGCGTTCGACTTCATACGGATTGACGTTGGACGGACAGGTCATGCCGCTGCCCTCCCGTGCACGAAGCTGAGGAAGTCGGGCAAACGCGCCGGGTCCATCACTTCAAAGCAAGCTGCACCATAGGCTTCAACCTCGATCGGTGTCGCCAAGCTGGCCCAGAAACGTGCGTCGTCCATACCGCCAAGGAATGACGGCAATGGCGAACCTGCCGCGCCTAAGACTTTCGCGGCGACCATTTCGGCCTGCCATGGCTCCAGATCGCTCAAAGCATCCCCGGCCAGTTGGACTCGGGCCATCCGATCCGCAATATGACTTGCGGCAATCTCGCTTTTCGGGCTATCAACTAAGGGTGAAACATCGCGTTTCCCAAGATCTTTGACGCCTCTGTCCTTTGCCGAGGACGCGGCGTTTTCTTTTGGCTGATTGTCTGGGGGAACAAAGCGTGTCCCTATTGTGTCAGATTTGTGCCAATCGGACACATGCGTTCCTGCAAAGTTCTGCTTTTCGCTGCATTGATCTGCAAACGATGTGCCTTTGCCTATTGCAGTATTTGTAGGGCTTGCGTATCCAGCGAGTTGGGACACCCTTCCCCAACGAAGGGCAAATATCTGTGAGGATAGCAGCAATGACTAATCAGAAACCGGCCACGCGGCCGATGAACCCGCGTTTTTCGTCTGGCCCATGTGCCAAACCCCCTACACATAATTTGGCTGCTTTGTCCGACGCTCCGCTTGGTCGCTCGCACCGCGCTGCTGTTGGCAAAGCAAAATTGCTTGCCGCGATTGAAGAGACCCGCGACATTCTTGGCGTTCCTGAAGATTACAAAATCGGCATCGTTCCCGCGTCCGACACAGGCGCATATGAAATAGCGATGTGGTCTTTGTTAGGTGAACGCCCAGCGCAAATGGTTGCATGGGAATCCTTTGGCGCAGGTTGGGTCACAGATGTGGTCAAACAGCTAAAAATCGAACACTCCGTCCACACCGCTGACTACGGCGAGATCGTGGATATGGCCGCCCTGAATTACGACAACGACGTCTGCTTCACATGGAACGGCACGACGTCTGGCGTGCGTATGGCAAATGGCGATGCGATTCCCGCAGATCGTGCGGGCCTAACATTATGCGACGCGACTTCTGCGGCTTTCGCGATGGACCTGCCTTGGGACAAATTGGACGTCACAACATTCTCTTGGCAAAAAGTGCTGGGCGGCGAAGCGGCGCACGGCATGATCATCCTATCCCCGCGCGCAGTTGCGCGATTGGAAAATTACACCCCAGCATGGCCAATGCCCAAGATTTTCCGTCTCACCAAAGGTGGAAAATTGATCGACGGTATTTTTAAAGGAGAGACGATAAACACGCCTTCCATGCTGGCAGTTGAAGATTACCTGTTCGCCCTTGATTGGGCCCGCTCTGTTGGTGGATTGAACGGAATGATCGCCCGCGCAGATGCCAATACGGCAGTTATCAACGATTTTGTGGCTACAAACGATTGGATCAATTTTTTAGCAGTTGATCCCGCGACACGGTCCAACACATCTGTGTGCTTAAAGTTCACAGACGTACGGATTACAGACGGCGCAACATTTGCTAAGGCAATCGCAAAACGTCTTGCCGATGAAAATGTCGCCCTCGATGTTGGGGCATATCGCGACGCACCTGCGGGTCTTCGCATCTGGTGTGGTGGTACGGTTGAAACCGCTGACATTGCAGCAATGTTGCCATGGTTGTCTTGGGCTTTTGATTCCGAAATCGCGACTGCCTAAAACCCATCTCTTTCGCACTGTCGGTATCCTGCACCTACGCAATACCGACATTATACCGACGTAAAACCTACATCAGAATTGGACCAATCACATGGCCCCCAAAGTACTTATCTCAGACAAACTTAGCGACGCAGCTGTCCAGATTTTCCGTGACCGTGGAATCGAAGTCGACTTCCAACCAGACCTTGGAAAAGACAAAGACGCACTTGCCGCTGTGATCCACAAATATGACGGTCTTGCTATCCGCTCTGCCACCAAAGTTACCGAGAAAATTCTTGCCAACGCGACCAACCTAAAGGTGATCGCACGTGCTGGTATCGGGACGGACAACATCGATAAAGAAGCGTCCTCGAAAAAGGGTGTGATCGTGATGAACACGCCTTTCGGCAACATGATCACCACGGCTGAACATGCCATTGCAATGATGTTTGCGGTCGCGCGTCAAATCCCCGAAGCCAGTGCATCCACACATGCCGGCAAATGGGAGAAGTCCAAGTTTATGGGCGTTGAACTGACAGGCAAAACCCTTGGCGTGATCGGTGCAGGCAACATTGGTGGCATCGTGTGTGACCGTGCGCGTGGCCTGAAAATGAAAGTTGTCGCATACGATCCCTTCCTTGGCGCAGAAAAAGCCGACAAGATGGGCGTCGAAAAAGTTGAACTGGACGAACTGCTGCAACGTGCTGATTTCATTACGTTACACGTACCATTCACGGAACAAACAGCTAATATCCTAAGCCGCGAAAACATCGCCAAAACCAAAAAGGGTGTGCGGATCATCAACTGTGCACGTGGCGGTTTGGTGGACGAAGACGCATTGGCTGATGCATTGAAATCAGGTCACGTCGCTGGCGCGGCCTTTGACGTGTTCGCAAATGAACCGGCGACAGAAAATGTCCTGTTTAATTTACCAAATGTTGTTTGCACCCCTCACCTTGGTGCCGCAACGAGCGAAGCCCAAGAAAATGTAGCCCTGCAGGTCGCTGAACAAATGTCCGATTACCTGCTGACTGGTGCGGTCACAAACGCCCTGAACATGCCGTCCGTAACTGCGGAAGAGGCAAAGGTTATGGGCCCGTGGTTGAAACTGTCCGAACACCTCGGATCGTTCATCGGGCAGATGACAGATGAGCCGATCAAAGCCATCAATATCCTTTACGATGGTTGTGTCGCTGAAATGAACCTGGACGCCTTAAATTGCGGTGTCATTGCGGGTATCATGAAAAAGGCCAACCCCGATGTGAACATGGTCAGTGCCCCCGTTATCGCCAAAGAACGCGGTGTAAAAATAAGCACCACGAACCAAGACAAATCAGGCGCATTCGATGGTTACATCAAAGTAACCGTGGTGACGGATAAGCGTGAACGTTCTGTTGCTGGCACTGTATTTAGCGATGGAAAACCGCGGTTTATCCAGATCAAAGGCATCAATATTGACGCAGAAATTGGCGCAAACATGCTGTACACAACAAACGAAGACGTTCCGGGCATCATTGGTTTGCTGGGAAATACGATGGGCAAAAGCGGCGTGAACATCGCGAACTTTACCCTGGGCCGTAGCGAAGTTGGCGGCGAAGCGATTGCCTTGCTTTACATTGATCATGCCGTTTCAAACGATGTGATTAATGCGCTGGACACAACCGGTATGTTCACGCAGGTCAAGCGATTGGCTTTTGACGTGGTATAAACCAGAAAATCCATTAACATTAAAAACGCCGCTTCAGCAATTGGGGCGGCGTTTGGCGTGAGGCGACATAGCGATGACATCAAAGACAAATTCCCCTATTTATGCAATCGGCGATATCCATGGGCAACTGGCCGAACTGCACCGCGTTCTGGGATTGATCGAAAAAGACGGCGGCAAAGACGCGCAAATCGTTTTCTTGGGCGACTATACTGACCGTGGACCAGACAGCCGTGGCGTCATTGAAATGTTGATCGAGGGTAAGAATACTGGCCGAAACTGGACCTTTATCAAAGGCAACCATGACCATATGTTCGAGCTGTTCATGCAAAGCCCCCCCCAGCATGACCCTTACCTTGTGACCGAACGGTACTGGCTTCACCCGCGCCTTGGAGGCGATACGACGCTCGCATCCTACGGTGTCATTTCAACGCCCCGCGCCCGCCTTATCGGCACTCATATCGAAGCGCTGGCAGCCGTTCCGCAAACGCATATCGAATTCCTAAAATCGCTTGCGATGACTTATGAACACGGCGACTTGTTCTTTTGCCACGCAGGGATACGCCCCGAGGTGCCGTTAAATGCGCAAGCATTTGAGGATCTTATTTGGATACGCGAAGAATTCCATGACTTTTCTGAACCACATCCCAAGCTAATAATTCATGGACATACACCGGTTGATGAAGCCACACATTACGGCAACCGCGTTAACCTTGACACGGGTCAAGGATCGGGAAAACCCTTGGCAGCCGCGGTGTTTGTAGATGGCAAGGTTTGGACACTCTCAGCGGATGGCCGCAAAAACATAACTAAGGCGTAATGGAGAAAAATATATGACTGATATCGTAATTCTAGATGGCGCACGCACAGCAATCGGTACATTTGGTGGCGCGCTAGTTGGCACCTCCCCCATTGATCTGGGTGCCACCGTGGCTAAGGCCGCGATGGAACGCGCAGGGGTTGAAGGTGGCCAAATTGGTCACGTTGTCTTCGGTCATGTGATCAACACCGAACCGCGCGATATGTACCTAAGCCGCGTCGCTGCGATGCAAGCTGGTGTGCCAGACGTCGTCCCGGCGATGAACGTCAATCGACTATGTGGGTCAGGTGTTCAGGCTATCGTTTCAGTCATTCAATCTTTGATATTAGGCGATGCAGAATTTGGCCTGGCAGGTGGTGCGGAAAACATGTCGCGCAGCCCGTTTATCATTCCCGCCCAGCGCTGGGGTGCAAAGATGGGTGACGTGACAACCCAAGATATGATGCTAGGCGCGTTGAATTGTCCATTTGGCACAGGCCACATGGGAGTAACGGCAGAGAATGTAGCGGCTGAACACGGCATTATCCGTGCAGCGCAGGACGCTTTTGCTATGCAAAGTCAGGAGCGGGCAGCAGCAGCCATAGCTTCAGGTCATTTTGTGGACCAGATCACCCCGGTCGATGTCCGTGTAAAACGCGATACTGTTGCATTCAATGTGGATGAGCATCCGAAGGCGACAAGCTTGGATAAGTTGACTGGATTACGCACTGTCTTCCAAAAAGACGGAACTGTCACAGCTGGCAACGCAAGTGGTATCAACGACGGAGCCGGGGCGCTTGTGCTTGCAACTGCCGAAGCTGCTGAGAAGGCAGGCCTAAAGCCTAAAGCGCGCATTTTGGGATACGCCCATGCAGGTGTGCGTCCCGAGGTAATGGGCATTGGTCCGGTTCCTGCAGTTCAGAAATTGCTGGCTAAAACAGGTCTAAAAGCGAGTGACTTTGATGTGATTGAAAGCAACGAAGCATTTGCGTCCCAAGCCTTAGCTGTGTCCAAGGAACTGGGGCTTGATCCTGCCCGCGTAAACCCGAATGGCGGCGCGATTGCCTTGGGTCATCCGGTTGGTGCAACGGGTGCGATTATAACGGTTAAGGCGCTTTATGAACTTGAGCGTATTGGTGGTTCAAAAGCACTTATCACGATGTGTATTGGCGGCGGTCAGGGAATCGCGCTGGCAATCGAACGTATTGCCTAATTAGCAATTCTGGGGGTTTTGCACCCCCAGAACCACCGCAAAGGTTTTTGACTTAGAAAATGTGTGAGGTCAGCGTCAGGATACCTGCGCTTGCGCCAGCTGAAAGAATTGCTGTCATGATAATCCAACGCCAAAATGTTGGCCGCTTTGGTGGTTCAGTATTGCCTTGCTGGATCAACATGCTTTCAACCAAGGCTGGCAGACGTGGCCCAAAACGTGCAAGCACACGTGCGGTTTTGCCCAGATCGGTTAGGACAGCCTTTGGTCCAATTGATTTTGAAATGTAATCCGTCACAATTGGGCTGGCGACCTGCCAGATATTGATCTGTGGATTAAGGCTTCGGGCAACACCTTCGACAACAACCATCGTGCGCTGTAGCAAAATCAGTTCTGTGCGTGTTTCCATTCCGAAACGTTCAGTGACTTCAAACAGATAACTAAACAAGCGGCCCATCGACATCTGGCTTGCGTCCATTCCAAAGATCGGTTCGCCAACGGCCCGTAACGCACGGGCAAATTCATCTACATCCTTATCAGCGGGGACATAACCCGCCTCAAAGTGAACTTCGGCCACGCGTTTATAGTCTTTGCGGATAAACCCAAAAAGGATCTCGGCATAGACACGGCGGGTGTATTCGTCGATGTGGCCCATGATCCCGAAATCGTAGGCGATAATATCGCCGTTTGGGGCGACTTTTAAATTCCCCTGATGCATGTCAGCGTGGAAATAACCATCTCGCAATGCGTGGTTAAGGAACAGTTGAAGGACGCGTTCCCCCAATACAGTGCGATCATGCCCCGCGGCATCGATTGCATCATTGTCGCCCATCGGTGCGCCATCGGCCCACCCCAAAGTCATAACCCGACGGGCTGAGTATTCCCAGTTTATCGCAGGAAGCTGAAAGCCCTCGTCGTCGACAGTATTTGCTGCAAATTCGGACGCTGCAGAGCTTTCTAAACGCAGATCAAGTTCACCTTGTACGACGCCGTCAAAATGCTCGATCACCTCAAGTGGTCTAAGGCGACGTGCGCCGGGGGCAAAAATATCTACGATTCGTGCGGCGAAATAAAATGCATCTACATCTTTGGCAAAGGCCCGCTCAATACCCGGGCGTAGAACTTTGACGGCAACGTCCTCGCCCGTTTTGGCGATACGTGCACGGTGAACTTGCGCAATCGAAGCAGCGGCAACAGGTTCGCTGAATTCCGAAAAAATCTGATCGACAGGAAGGCCAAGCTCGCGCTCAACCTCTGCTTTTGCTTCTTCGATCGAAAAGGGTGGTAACTTATCTTGCAACACGCGCAGCTGGACCGCCAATTCATCCCCGACCACATCAGGGCGCGTGGAAAGCACCTGACCAAGTTTGATGTACGCAGGGCCCAGCGCAGTTAAAGCGCGGGTCGCTGGTGGCATCGTCGGGTCGCCTTTGTATCCCAGCCACATGAACGGTTTAGCCAATGCCTTGGCAACAAATCGCAAAGACCGCGGCGCATCGAATGCATCCAAAACGACATTCATCGCGCCGGTACGTTCAAGTGTCGCGCCAGTTCGAATCAGACGCCAAATATTATGTGGCCCGCGCATGCTAGATTTTCCATCCTGAATGCAGGGCTGCAACGCCCATCGTCATGTTGCGGTATTTGGCGTTTTCGAAGCCTGCAATTTTCAACATTCCAAGAAAGGTCTCTTGGTCAGGAAAATTACGGATTGATTCCACGAGGTACTGATAACTGTCGCGGTCATTTGCAATCATCTTGCCCATCTGCGGAATCACATTGAAGGAATAAAGGTCGTAGGCCTTCTGCATCGCCTCATTTGGTAACTGACTGAACTCCAACACCATCAAGCGACCCCCTGGGCGCAACACGCGGTAGGCTTCGTTCAACGCCTCTTGGGGCCGTGTCACGTTTCGAATGCCAAAGCTGATGGTGTAGACGTCAAAGGTGTTGTCCTCGAACGGCAACGCCATTGCATCACCCACAACCCAATCAAGGCTGTCTTGCATGCTTTCTGCTTCAGCCCGTTTGCGCCCCTCGATCAACATCGGTTCGGTTATATCAAGAACCGTAGCGTGACCGTGGCCTGCGCGTTTCAGAAACTTAAACGAGACATCGCCAGTGCCGCCTGCAACATCCAGCAGCTTTTGACCGCCACGCGGGGCAAGCCAATCCATCATCGCATTTTTCCAAATGCGGTGGACACCCATGCTCATGACATCGTTCATAACGTCATATTTACTGGCAACAGAGTTAAAGACACCCTGCACACGCCCAGCTTTTTCATCCTCTGGTACGGTTTCAAAACCGAAATGCGTGGTCTTTGCGATATTTTTGGTCATAGGGCTTGTCGTCCTTGCAATCTGCCCTTGTTATAGGGCGCTGGGGGCCACGCACAATACGCCCCTTTTGTCACAGGCCTGACCCTGCGATTCATTATATAAAGTGAGCTTACCATGCCTGAACTTCCAGAGGTTGAGACAGTCCGTCGCGGGTTAACCCCAGCTATGGAGGGACAGGTCATTGTGCAAGCCGATGTGAATCGACCAGATTTGCGCTGGCCGTTTCCTGAAAACATGGCACAGCGGTTAACGGGACAAACAGTTTTAAAACTGCGCAGACGGTCCAAATATGTTCTGGCGGACCTCAGCAGTGGCGAGACCTTGTTAATTCATCTGGGCATGTCAGGGCGAATGCTAATATCTGGTGATCCATTGGGTCAATTCGTTCATGACCATCCTGCGCCCGAAAAACATGACCATGTTGTGTTTCATATGGGCAATGGAGCCCGGGTGACCTTCAATGATCCACGTCGGTTTGGAGCGATGGACCTGTTGGAAACTGCAACGGCTGAACAACACAAGCTTTTAGCGGTGCTTGGACCTGAACCGTTGGGCAATGACTTCAACGACTCAGTTCTAATTGATGCCTTTGAAAACAAAAAATCGCCGGTAAAATCTGCGCTATTGGATCAGCGTATTGTGTGCGGTTTAGGCAATATTTACGTGTGCGAGGCACTTTATCGGAGTAGAGTTTCGCCCAAACGGCTTGCCAAAGACCTTTCAAAGACACGCGTTAGATCCCTTGTTCCCATTATACGGGATGTGCTTTCAGAGGCGATTGAGGCGGGCGGCTCGTCCCTCAAAGACTTCCGCCAAGCTGATGGCGAGCTTGGATATTTTCAACATTCCTTTGACGTTTATGGACGTGAAGGCGAGCCCTGCAAAGGTGATGGGTGCACCCAAAAAATTAAGCGGATCGTGCAATCGGGTCGTTCCTCCTTCTATTGCTCATCTTGTCAAACTTAGCTTGAAACGCGCTGCACGCGTGGTAATAATCCACTTCAGACTTGAAAAACGAAGGAG
The DNA here is from genome assembly GCA_905182355.1 of uncultured Paracoccaceae bacterium. Lineage (GTDB taxonomy): Bacteria > Pseudomonadota > Alphaproteobacteria > Rhodobacterales > Rhodobacteraceae > Ascidiaceihabitans. Next base: position 11,144 of record CAJJBH010000016.1, read on the forward strand.
ATTTCATGGCCTACGAAACGATCATCGTTGATGTGGAAAACCACGTGGCACTTATCACGTTAAACCGTCCTGATGCATTGAACGCACTTAGCGATCATTTGCTGACAGAATTGGCCGACGCGATGTCCGCATGCCAAGCAAACGAAAAAGTGCGCTGTATCGTTTTGACCGGGTCTGAAAAGGCGTTCGCCGCTGGGGCAGATATTGCAATGATGCGTGACAAAACGTTTGTTGAAGCATTTAGTGGTGATTTATTCACGCCAGAAACCGAACAGATCTTGCGCGTACGCAAGCCGATCATTGCCGCCGTTTCTGGCTATGCCTTAGGGGGCGGTGCCGAATTGGCGATGATGTGTGATTTCATCATTTGCTCTGAAACCGCAAAATTTGGCCAGCCTGAGATCAATCTTGGTGTAATGGCTGGTATCGGCGGCACACAGCGCCTGACACGTTTTGTCGGCAAGTCCAAAGCGATGGATATGAACCTGACAGGTCGCTTCATGGATGCGGATGAAGCTGAACGCAGTGGGCTGGTCAGCCGTGTTGTGTCCACCAAGAAACTGCTGGACGAGGCGTTGGGCGCTGCACACAAGATTGCTGAAAAATCAATGATCACGACGATGGCGATTAAGGAATCTGTAAATCGCTCCTATGAGGTCTCATTGCGCGAAGGTCTCCTGTTTGAACGGCGCGTTTTCCATTCGCTTTTTGCAACCGAAGATCAATCAGAGGGCATGTCAGCCTTCCTTGAAAAACGCGAAGCACAGTTTCGCGACAGGTGAGGCCAATCATTGGTTGACTCACAACCCTGTCGCGCCTAACTACCCTACTTCGCCGCAGTTTACTGCATAAACTACCGCACCGAACATGAAACGGGACGAGATAAAATGGCAAATACGCCTCAAGCCAAGAAACGCGCACGTCAAAACGAACGCCGCGCAGCAATCAACAAAGCGCGTCGTTCGCGCATCCGCACATTCTTGCGTGCCGTTGAAGAAGCCATCGAATCCGGTGACAAAGACGCAGCAAACACAGCCCTTCGCGCTGCACAGCCTGAGCTGATGCGTGGCGTGACCAAAGGCATCTACCACAAGAATACAGTAGCACGTAAAGTGTCACGCCTTTCTAAACGAGTTAAGGCAATCGCCTAAACCCTCGGAAATATTGATACAAAAGGCGTCGCAGATTGCGGCGCCTTTTTTTTGTTATGTGACCTTAAAAATAGCACCTTAGATTCTTTTCAAAGAATCCTAGAGTCAACAATGAAGTTCTGTTGCCGCACCACTCACGAAATTGCTACCAATGTCTTAGCGATTCACTTCGCCTTGGGGGGACAGTTCCTATCCAACGGTTTCTGGGACGAAACAGTTGGGATGGAAGTCAGAGCACATTATGCTTTGGTGTCTGCGTTGCATTGCTTTGGTAATGTGGGCCTGTCGATATTATTGGTGTGCGGAAAGTAACAGTTCGATCTGGAAAATACGTAAGTGTTCCGATTGGCCTGAAGCTCTTTCTGTAAAAAATCCAAACGAAAGAAGCCTGTTTCTTGTTGGGACGGACGTCATTCTTTCGTACTAAGGATACGTGTTTTGCGGGCTAATCGAATGGGCCCTGTAACCCATTCGGCGGGAATAGAAAAACGGACGGTGTACGGCTTATGATACAAGATGAATGGGGACAGCTAAGCCAACGGTTGCTCAAATCCGTAGGTCAAAACAACTTTAAGACTTGGATCGAGCCCTTAAATCTTCGCGATATCCAAGACGGGATTGCGACATTCCATGTCCCCACTAATTTTCTTGGAAATTACGTAAGCCAGAATTTCTCGGATGCGATCCTGCACGAATTGCGTGTCATTGACACATCAGTCTGTCGTCTAAGTTTTGCCGTCCCAATTCAGTCGCCAAAACACCCTGCTATGCAAAAAGAAGCTGCGCCCGTCTCCAAAGCAGCTCCTGCCAGTTCGCCGTTGAACACCGCCCCCCTCGACAAACGTTTCACGTTCGATAACTTTGTTGTCGGCAAACCCAACGAACTGGCCCATGCTGCCGCAAAACGCGTAGCTGAAGGTGGCCCTGTCACGTTCAATCCATTGTTCCTTTACGGTGGTGTGGGGCTAGGTAAAACGCACCTGATGCACGCTATCGCTTCAGAACTTCAGACAACCCGACCAGACATGAACGTGCTTTACTTGTCTGCAGAACAATTCATGTACCGCTTCGTTCAAGCCCTGCGTGTTCGCAAGATGATGGATTTCAAAGAAATATTCCGCTCAGTCGATGTTCTGATGGTCGATGATGTTCAGTTCATCGCGGGCAAAGACAGCACCCAAGAAGAATTTTTTCACACCTTCAACGCTTTGGTCGATCAAAATAAGCAGATCATCCTTTCGGCTGATCGCGCGCCCGGCGAAATCAAGGATTTGGAAGATCGCGTTAAATCACGCCTGCAATGTGGTTTGGTTGTTGATCTTCATCCAACGGATTACGAACTGCGTCTTGGCATCTTACAAAGCAAAGTTGAAATGCAACAAGTCAATTATCCAACATTGCAGGTAGAAGACGGGGTTTTGGAATTCCTAGCCCACCGGATTTCTACAAACGTTCGTGTCCTAGAAGGCGCACTAACCCGCCTGTTCGCATTTGCATCTTTGGTTGGTCGCGAGATCAATTTGGAACTGACACAAGATTGCTTGGCTGATGTTCTGCGCGCCTCTGAACGTAAAATCACGGTTGAGGAAATTCAGCGCAAAGTATCTGACCACTACAACATTCGCCTAAGCGATATGATTGGCCCAAAGCGTTTGCGCAGCTATGCGCGTCCACGTCAGGTTGCGATGTATCTATGCAAACACCTGACCAGCCGTTCCTTGCCTGAAATTGGACGTCGTTTTGGTGGTCGTGATCATACAACCGTCATGCATGGTGTACGTCGCATTGAGGAACTGAAAGTTCAAGACGGTCAGATTGCAGAAGATCTAGAGTTGCTACGTCGTTCACTGGAGGCATAGGTTGAAAATGCCATGTAAATCACGGCTTTGCTTGACGCCCCGATTAATCCGCCGCAAAACCAATTAAACGCTTGAGAATATGACGGGACAAGGTATTTTAATGGTCCCGACCATCGGGATTGGAGATGCCACATGAAAATCAGTATTGAACGCAGTGATCTACTAAAAGCAGTGGCCCAAGCACAGTCCGTTGTAGAACGGCGCAATACCATTCCGATCCTTGCAAATGTCTTGATCGAGGCAGAAGGATCAGACGTATCTTTCCGTGCTACAGATCTGGATATCGAAGTGGTCGACAAAGCCCCGGCGCAGGTTGAACGCGCAGGTGCCACAACAGTCTCGGCAACAACGCTTCACGAAATTGTACGTAAATTGGCCGATGGTGCACTGGTTACTTTGACGGCAGACAGCGCAGCAGGTCGACTGACCGTTGAAGCAGGTCGTTCAAACTTCTCTCTGGCGACTTTGCCACGCGAAGATTTCCCAGTTATGGCGTCTTCTGAATATGCCTCGAACTTTAGCGTGCCTGCACCAGTACTGCGCCGCTTGTTCGATAAATCCAAATTTGCAATCTCCACTGAAGAGACCCGATATTATTTGAATGGCGTCTACATGCACATCTCTGATTCAGATGGTGGCAAAGTTCTGCGCTGCGTTGCAACGGACGGCCACCGCCTGGCGCGTATTGATGCAGACCTGCCCGAAGGTGCTGCCGATATGCCCGGTGTTATTGTGCCACGTAAAACCGTCGGTGAGATGCGCAAGCTTCTGGATGATGATGACATGATCATCGCGGTCTCCGTGTCCGAAACAAAGGTCCGCTTTGCAACACCAACGATCACCCTAACATCCAAAGTAATCGACGGAACCTTTCCCGATTACACACGTGTTATTCCGCAAGGAAACACACGCAAAATGGAAGTCGACGCAGCTGATTTCGCTAAGGCGGTCGATCGCGTTGCAACTGTTTCCTCCGAACGCTCACGCGCGGTTAAATTGCAGTTGGATGAAGACCGTTTGATTCTGTCGGTTAATGCGCCTGACAGCGGTGCCGCAGAAGAAGAGTTGGCAGTGGCATACAGCGACGAACCTTTGGAAATTGGGTTTAACGCCAAATACCTGCTAGAAATCGCAAGCCAAGTTGATCGTGAAAATGCTGTGTTCATGTTCAACTCGTCAGGTGATCCAACTTTGATGCGAGAAGGCGATGACCATTCTGCCGTCTATGTCGTCATGCCGATGCGCGTATAAGCCAATTGGGTCTAGCGCAATTATAGTGAAACAAGGAAAGGGACGGACATGTCGCTGTACCTTTCATCGTTAAATATTTCGCATTTCAGGTCACATAAAATAGCGAGGGTTTCAGTTGATGAACGCCCTGTTGCCATTTTCGGCCCCAACGGGGCTGGTAAAACCAACATTCTAGAAGCTGTATCGCTTTTTTCACCGGGTCGCGGTTTGCGTCGCGCAAGTGCAGAAGATATGGCACGCCGCCCCGAAGCCTTAGGATGGAAAGTAAGTGGCTTATTGCACTCTCACTCCCAAAACCACGAGATTGATATTTGGTCTGATGGAGGTGCTGCCCGTCAGGTCCGTATCGATGACAAAGCCGCCCCTCAAACGGCATTAGGCCGCATTGCGCGTGTGCTTTGGCTTATTCCATCGATGGATCGCTTGTGGATAGAGGGTGCCGAGGGCCGACGCCGTTTCCTAGATCGCATGACCCTTAGTTTTGAGCCACGCCACGCCGAACTTTCGCTGACGTACGACAAGGCAATGCGGGAACGAAATCGACTGCTAAAAGACATGGTGCGTGACCCACATTGGTACACAGCACTAGAGACGACGATGGCCGAAACTGGCGTCGCTATTCATAATAATCGTCTCACGGCCTTGGCACAGCTTGATGCCGCACAAAACGATGCCCTAACTGCGTTTCCTGTCGCATCATTAGAATTAATCTACGCTGACGGGCCATTCCCTGCTTCGGTTGATGATCTTCGCTATGCATTGGCCGAAAATAGGTCCCGCGACCTTGCCGCAGGACGTACATTGATCGGACCACACCGCGCCGATTTGATAGGAACGTATTTTGCCAAAGGTGTACCGGCGCGTGACTGTTCAACGGGAGAACAGAAGGCTTTACTTGTCTCCCTAATTCTTGCCAATGCGCGGGCTTTGACAAATGACATTGGTGCGCCACCTCTGCTATTGCTTGATGAAGTCGCCGCACATTTAGACACAGAACGCCGTGCATCCCTTTATGATGAAATCACAGCCCTTGGGTCGCAGGCATGGATGACAGGCACAGGCACCGAATTATTCGATACCTTAGGTCAGCGGGCGCAGTACATCGAGGTTACTGAAGAAGACGGTGCATCCATTGTGAAGCCAGTTCTATGACGCTTAATCTGAATGATCTTCTGCTTTACTGTGGCGCACTTGTCATTTTGTTCCTAACTCCTGGCCCTGTATGGCTTGCGCTGACCGCACGCGGCCTATCGGGCGGGTTTCAAGCCGCGTGGCCATTGGCCGTGGGCGTTGCGATCGGCGATATCGTGTGGCCATTGATCGCCGTATTGGGGATTTCATGGATATTATCCGTCTTTGACACGTTTATGACCGTCCTTCGATGGATCGCGTGTGGTGTATTCATCGTGATGGGTTGGGCGTTAATTCGCCACGCTGGACAGACGATATCAACTAACAGTCGGTTGACACGGCCAGGGATGTTGGCCGGATTTTTGGCTGGTATTGCCGCTATTTTAGGAAATCCAAAAGCCGTCCTGTTCTATATGGGGGTCTTACCCGGCTTTTTCGATTTACGTACTGTGACGCCAATTGATATCGGCTTTATCGTCCTAGTATCCGTTACCATTCCGCTGACGGGGAATCTTATAATCGCCGGGTTCGTGGGGCAAATGCGCAATTTAATGTCGTCACCTAGCGTCTTAAAGAAATTCAATATTGGGTCGGGTGTTTTGCTTATCCTGGTCGGGCTAATCATCGCTGCCTTCTGACACAAAATTTTGTGGCTTGCGCGTGACAACGCCCCCCCAAAAGCGTATAAATGCACGAAATAATGAAGGTGCAGCAGCATGTCCGATAGCGATAAAGTCCCCGAAGAGTATGGCGCAGATTCTATCAAGGTTCTCAGAGGGTTAGAGGCTGTTAGAAAGCGCCCAGGCATGTACATCGGTGACACCGATGACGGGTCCGGTTTGCACCACATGGTTTACGAAGTTGTGGACAACGGCATCGATGAGGCGCTGGCAGGCCACGCCGACGCGGTTACTGTAATTATCAACCCTGACTCCTCTGTATCAGTCAGCGACAACGGACGCGGCATCCCAGTTGGCATTCACGAAGAAGAAGGCGTTTCTGCGGCTGAGGTCATTATGACACAACTGCACGCTGGTGGTAAATTTGACAGCAATTCCTACAAAGTTTCAGGCGGATTGCACGGCGTTGGTGTTTCGGTCGTAAACGCATTGTCAGTAGAATTGGACCTAAAAATTTGGCGCAATGGAAAAGAACACGTCGCACGGTTTTCTCACGGCGACACAGTTGAACACCTTAAGGTAGTTGGCGAATGTGGTGACCGGACGGGGACAGAAGTTCGTTTTTTGGCGTCAACCGACACATTTTCAAACCTCGAATACTCATTTGAGACTCTGGAAAAACGACTGCGTGAATTGGCATTTCTGAATTCTGGTGTGCGCATCATCTTAACCGACAATCGCCCTGTAGAACCTTTGCATTCAGAATTATACTACGATGGCGGCGTGAAAGAATTTGTAAAATACCTTGATCGTTCCAAAGCAACAGTAATGCCCGAGCCAATTTATATAATTGGCGAACGCGACGATATCGTTGTCGAGGTCGCGATGTGGTGGAACGACAGCTATCATGAGAATGTGTTGCCGTTTACTAACAACATCCCACAACGCGACGGCGGTGCGCACTTGGCGGGTTTCCGCGGCGCGTTGACCCGTACCATCAACAACTACGCGCAATCGACTGGTATCGCGAAGCGCGAAAAGGTCACGTTCACAGGCGACGACGCGCGTGAGGGTTTAACCTGCGTATTGTCCGTTAAGGTTCCCGATCCAAAGTTCAGCTCACAAACGAAAGATAAGCTTGTCAGCTCCGAAGTACGTCCAGCAGTGGAAGGATTGGTGAACGAAAAACTCGCTGAGTGGTTTGAAGAAAACCCAACCGAAGCCAAGATAATTGTTGGCAAAATCATTGAGGCCGCATTGGCCCGTGAAGCAGCGCGTAAAGCCCGTGATCTAACACGCCGCAAAAACCCGATGGATATGAATTTCCTCAGCTCAAAGCTGAAAGATTGTTCAGACAAAGACCCAGTTAACACAGAAATATTTCTGGTGGAAGGTGATAGCGCTGGCGGTTCTGCACAAACGGGCCGGGATCGTAAAACGCAAGCAATCTTGCCGCTAAAAGGTAAAATCCTAAACGTCGAGCGCGCCCGCTTTGACCGAATGCTTGGATCCCAAGAAATCGGTAACATGGTGATGGCGCTGGGGACCGGAATTGGCCGCGACGAATTTAACATCGCGAAATTACGGTACCATAAAATTGTCATTATGACCGATGCTGACGTTGATGGTGCCCACATTCGGACGCTACTTTTGACATTTTTCTTCCGTCAGATGCCGCAGTTGATCGAAAACGGGCATCTTTATATCGCGCAACCACCGCTTTATAAAGTTTCACGTGGTCGTTCCGAAGTTTACCTCAAAGATCAGGCCGAGATGGATGATTATCTGGTACAGCAAGGCATCGAAGGTGCCTTTTTACGCCAAGGTAACGGGGAAGAAATATCGGGCCAAGACTTAGTGCGCGTTGTTGAAGAAGCTCGCCAATTGCGCCGCGTCTTTCAAGCGTTTCCGACACATTATCCACGTCACATTCTTGAACAAGCTGCAATTGCTGGCGCTTTTGTGCCCGGTGTTGTTGACGCCGACCTACAAGGGACGGCCGACAAGGTGGCGACGCGTTTAAACCTGATCGCTTTGGAATATGAAAAGGGTTGGCAGGGGCGGATCACGCAAGACCACGGTATCCGTTTGGCCCGTATCCTACGTGGCGTTGAAGAAGTGCGCACTTTGGACGGCCCGATGATGCGTTCAGGTGAAGCGCGCAAAACTGGCAGCTTTACCAAAAGCCTGCAAGATGTCTACGAATTACCAGCAACTTTGGTGCGTAAAGACAAGTCACAAGCCATTTATGGTCCAATTGATTTGCTGGACGCCATACTAGGCGAAGGGGAAAAAGGGCTTTCCTTGCAACGGTATAAGGGTTTGGGCGAGATGAACCCAGATCAATTGTGGGAAACAACACTTGATCCTGACGCGCGTACGTTGTTGCAAGTTAAAGTCGCTGATCTTGCTGAAGCAGATGACCTTTTCACTAAGCTGATGGGTGACGTCGTCGAACCGCGGCGCGAATTTATCCAAAAAAACGCACTAAGTGTAGAAAATTTAGATTTTTGATTCTTACTGTCGGCAGAGATCCTATTTGGGCCTTATGCCGACAGCATCACTTACAAAGCACATGCCTAATTAACAATAAATTCGGCATGTAGCGCACCTGCAGCTTTGATACTTTTCAAAATATCGATCATATCACGTGGTGCGACACCCAGTGCGTTGAGCCCTGCAATCACCTCTGAAAGTGATGCGCCAGCTGGAACTTCAGCCAATCCTATCCCAGGTTTCTCTTCTAATGCCACGTCTGTACGCGGTATGACAACAGTTTCACCCTCTGCAAAAGGGTTAGGCTGTACCGCCAGCGGAGCCTCTTGAATTCGAAGGACAAGATTTCCCTGCGAAACAGCAACGCGTGAAATTCTGACATCTTCACCCATAACGATTGTACCAGATCGCTGATCAACAACGACACGTGCTTTCCTTTCAGGCTCAATTTCGATGTTTCCCACTCGCCCCAACACGTGCGCCACAGACCGCATTTTCGTACTTGGAATATCCAGCGAAACCGTCCCCGAATCCATCATTAGCGCAACTTGACGACCAAAGTTTGCACTGATCGCCTGTTCAATTCTAACTGCAGTAGTGAAATCAGCTTCCCTTAGCGCTAAGCGAACATTCGTCAGATCGCTTAAAACAAAATCGATTTCTCGCTCTACTCTTGCACCTGCAGGAATTACACCGGCCGTTGGAACACCCTTCGTCACAGTAGCCCCGTCACCTTCAACTACTGCTCCACCTGCAATAATACTGCCTTGCGCCACAGCATAGATTTCACCGTCAGCCGCGTTTAACGGCGTCATAATCAGTGTACCTCCGAGCAAACTTTTAGAATCTCCAATCGCGGATACAGTTACATCAATTTTTCCACCCGCACGTGAAAATGCTGGCAAACTCGCTGTCACTAATACCGCCGCAACATTTCTGGCCGGAACTGTTCCCCGCTTACGTTCACGCCAAGACGTCCGAGAATAATGGACATAATGTCTTCGGTGAACGGCGAGTTACGTAAACCGTCACCTGTTCCATTCAATCCGACAACCAGCCCATACCCAATAAGATCATTGCCTCGAACACCGTCGAATTCTACCAAATCTTTAATTCGAACTGTCCCACTAACAACAAGAGTTGCTGAAAAAACAGGCATAAAAGCGCGCGCCAAATCATCATAGAAAGTTTACCAATGAAAGCTGAGAGGTTTTGACAGTCACCGCATAAAGGCTTTGAAGTTGAAACTGCACCTCTCCTAATCTCGTTGCTGTATCGTAAGGATCAGCAGCTAACAGCGTGCCTTTGGCGTATTCTAACGAAACACTTTCACTTGCGTTACGGGTAGCCATGCTATCAATTCGGGCTTCTGCAAAACCAATTTGCGCCCTGAGAGATGTTAAACCATCCTGATTTCGCAACATTCCTTCTCCCGCCGCTAACAACAATGCGCTTCGTTCGGTATTATTCACTGTAAGCGTCTTATCGGCTGCAATTGCAGCAATTGCCAAATTTTTAAGGGTGTCTTTTAGCTCTGGGTTTGTTGCTTTGATATCCACAGTTAACGCCTCCGATTCCGACAGCTGAAACGGCGACATACCAATACCTGACCCACCATAAATTGTTGCATCAAAACCAGACGGATCGGCAAACCAATTCTTTATTGCAGTTTTTTTAAACTGGCACCATTTACGCCAACCAAAACGTTACGCAATTCTGTCATCAAATCGTTAGCGTTTTTTAGTGCAAGTTGATCTGTGGCTGCACCAGAAAACAGACTGCGGCCAGCAATGTTTGTGTTCAAAGAACTCATCGTAGCTTTAAGAACTTCAAACGCTTCATTGCCAGTTTGAAGGGCGACATTATCCAAGCCACCACTCGAGACAAGGATTAGATCGGTTCCTAGGTCAGAGGTTGAATCTTGGATATTTTCGAGAACCGATTGCAAAGAACCCGTAAAATGTGCGGCTTCCGTCGTAGCTATTTTATATCCCTGAAGTGTCGATAAACTCGCCTCTATTCCAGTGAGGTAGCTATAATTTCCAGCCAATACACTTTTGACATCAGCGACTTGGCCGCTTGTTAATTCCTGCGTCAAACGGGACATTTCAGTCTTAAGCGCAGACCCACGGTTTCTTAGCATAAACGAAGTAGCAAGATCGCCCAGTGAAACACCATTCATCTTCAAATCCTTAATAATGTTTGCATCATTTCATCAACGGTCTGAATCATGCGTGCGTTTGCGGCATATGCCTGCTCGATCAAAATCAATCTTTGCAATTCAGCGTCGCTGTCGACGCCGTTGGCCAACTCTTGTTGGGTCAATACATCCAGTTGCACCGACGCAAAGCTAAGATCTTGTTCATTGTTCGTCCTGTCATTTGCAAACATTGAAATCATTGAAGAAGACAAGTTTACGGCACTTAATGACCCTGTGCCAAAATCACCCGAAGCAGGTTGCCGTACGCTGGACATTACATCACCCAAAGATTGCAAAATGGTTGAGCTGCCAACCTCACCTGGAGTTGTTGCGTTCAACCCATCACGCAATTTCCAAGTGTCACCCCCTCGGTTTGGGTCAACAAGTTTATTGATTTCCAATCGTCCCGCCAAACCTACCTCGTCCAATTTATCAAACCGACTGCCATTGTCAGTGAATAATCCTGGCAAAGGACTGCCCACCGGTGACGTCGGTGCCAATGTTTCAAATCGCTCAATCAAATCACGCGCCACAGCATCAAGCTGCTCTTGAGCATGCGGGGCAATTTGATCGCGAATTTCAAATTGTGCGCTTAATGATCCGCCACGCAAAGCGCCATTGTCTGGGCCCGTTCTAACATCGATACCATTGACCATAAGTCCAGACAAACTGCCGGAGGTTAGCGACATGCCGGCCCCCACTAGATTGACAGAATAAAACCCAATCTCTGCTGCTTTACCGTCAATAAGTACGGACCCGCCCGAGGTAAATAATGCAATCGCCCCGTTTGATCTTGCTACGGTTTTTACTGGCACTAACGCACTAATTTCATCAACCAACTTTTGGCGGTAATCTCTGAAAGAAGCATCATCCGCTCCCTTCACCTGCGCCTTGGAAATTTTTCCATTCAAGGTCTGCAATTCAGACAGTGCCGCATTAAGCCGCGTGACTTGGTCACCTATGGATTGGTCCGCGCGTGTCCGTTGTTCTTGAATTCCAGATGAAGCACGGTTGAGTGTAGTCGCAAGGTCACGTGCCGAATTTACAGCTGCAGCCAATCGATCAGGCGCATCAGGTCGACTGGCCGCAGTGATGAGGCTACTTTCAAATGCCGAAATCTGCTGCGTCAATGACCCCGCTTGATCAGGTGTACCGAAAAGGCGATCCAACGCGGTCATAAAATCCTGTGTCGTCTGTTGATTCGCGTAAGCGGCACTGGCCATTTGTCGATCAGAGACCAAGACGGGATCGACGTTTCGCATGATCCCATCGATGCGCACACCACCAAGCCCACCTATAGATTGCGAAGAAAGCCCAAGACTACGCGTGCCATATCCTTCGGTAAGTGCATTGGACAGATTGGATGACACAACCTGTGTCGCGCGACCAGCAGCACGAAGCCCTGTCATTGCATTATTTAATGCGCTTGAAATTGTCATGGGAA
>CAJJBH010000017.1 GCA_905182355.1 uncultured Paracoccaceae bacterium
GCAGATTTAATCTATATGTATCAGCACCATAGGCATTCGAATTGGGAAGGCCGCCTATTTGATGACTGGAGGCGAACAGGGCATGGGGGAGACATTGGCATGGGTGATTGGTCAGGTGTGAACCATAAAATAATGCTCAACGCCATAAGACCCTGTATTTCTGATCACAAAAATGGGTTTGCGCTTCGTGTCTATTACGCAGTTTTGTGCCATTGCGTAATCGTGGAGGGATTGTGGAAATTTTCAATGGACATCGCTGGGTCGAACTGCCCCAACCTAATCGCGCGATGAACAGATGAATGGGGCCATTGCTGCGGTCGTTCCACCAATCCGGCCTGAACTGGGGCGGTTAAAATCATATATCGATGGGCCGCAAGGTCGTCATCATCGCGCAAGTGATGTTCCCAAAAACGGCGTTGCCAAATCTCCTTTTCGCGCCGCTTGGACTTCGCAGGATCGCACACCTCTGCCTTTGAAAATCCATGTGACAATTGTGATTTTAGCATCTCCCAACGCTTACTTAAATCAATGCCCCCTCTGGCAACGTCCAAATGGTGTGGATCACTGCTGGTAACACGACAATTTCGTCAATTTCGAATGGCATGGATGTAAGGGTCTTACGGGTGGCGACACGCAGTCGTTCGATCTGTTGCACCAACAGGTTCGAATTGCGGTCCAACAGGCGCACTGTGAAGAATAGTTTAGTGGCAGTTTGTGGTGTGTGGATAAGATTTGACATTAACCCACACTGCTACAGCGGGGTTAAGCATCACTTAACGCAATCAGGCTAGCCAGCCAATTTTAGCGAAGGCCGCAATTCACCTGCATCCCACGCATGAACCGCATCCCCAAACGCTTTGAACAGCGCTGACGAGACAGGGTCTTCAGCCGCTTTCCACTCAGGATGCCACTGGACCGACATCGTAAAGCCAGGGGCACCCTCCACGTAAATCGCTTCAGGCGTCCCGTCCGGCGCGACACCGTCAATGATAATGCTTTCACCCGCGTCTTTGATACCCTGCCCGTGCAGCGTATTTGTCATCACCTCATGAGAACCAAGAACGCGGTGGAAAACACCGCCCTCAGTAAATTTCACAGCATGACGCAAAGCAAATTTTTCCTCAATGGTGCCCTCAGGCGGCATCCTGTGATTTGTGCGTCCAGGTAAATCGCGGATTTCGGGGTAAAGCGATCCACCCATCGCGACATTCACCTCTTGAAAACCGCGGCAAATGCCAAAGATCGGCAAACCACGTTCGACACAGGCACGGATCAATGGAAGTGCAATACCGTCGCGGCCTCGATCAAAATCACCATAAGCAGGTGTGGCTTCTTCACCGTATTCATCAGGGTGCACATTTGGCCGTGCACCGGTGAAAATGAAGCCCGCGCAGCGCTCAATCAAATCGTCAACACGGACGTGATCCGGCGTTGAGGGAATAAGAAGCGGCAAGGCATTACAGACGTCGCCAACAGCTTCAACATTGATCGCGCCACTGCCGTACACTTCATATGTATCGTTGATCAAATGACTGTTCGTCAAAATGCCAATAATTGGACGCGCCATAAATTTCCCCAGTCGTGCTGTGTGCTGCTACATCGTATAATACGAAGGGCGGACCATGAAAAGCCCGCCCCGTGCGCAGATGTCTGTGCGCAAATCCGTATATGTAGCAGCCTGAAATCTAGCGTTTAGATTTCGCCGATCAATCCAGCCGCATCGATGCCCGCCATTGCAGCGATTGCGTCGTTGTCGGATGTGTCGCCCGTAACGCCAACCGCGCCAATCACAACACCTTTTTTGTCACGCACCAAAACACCGCCCGGAACGGGGATCATTTGACCGCCCAGCGCACCACCTGCCGCGGCAATGAAATATGCCTGTACTTCAGCCCGCGCCATTTGCGCCGTCCCTGCCATGCCCAACATGACAGAGCCGTAGGCTTTACCCTGTGCAATTGCAAAGCGACCTGGGGAGGCCATATCTTCGCGTTCAAAAGCTTGAACATGGCCACCAGCGTCCACAACAATAACGGACATTGGCTTTAGCCCCAGTTCACGGCTTTTTTCCAGAGTTTTGCGAACGATAGTACGGGCTTTTCGAAGAGTAATCATTTCGTTTTCCTAACCTGATAAAAATGCTGTGTGGGGTTTAGCCCACGTCTTTAGCTCAGTGTGTTTTTTTGAATTCCAAACGACGCGCGTGCAAAACAGGCTCGGTATAGCCTGATGGCTGTACACGGCCCTTCAACACCAGATCACAGGCCGCCGCGAAAGCAATGCAATCAAATCCAGGCGCCATTGGGATATAGCTTGCGTCTCCTGCGTTCTGTCCATCCACAACTTCAGCCATCTTGCGCATTGCCATCATCACCTGCTGTGCGTCCACAATGTCATGATGCAACCAATTTGCGATGTGCTGTGCCGAAATACGACAGGTCGCGCGGTCTTCCATCAAGCCCACGTTGTTCATGTCCGGCACTTTAGAACAGCCAACCCCATTGTTGATCCAGCGCACAACATAGCCCAAAATTCCCTGAGCGTTGTTTTCGACTTCACGCATTTTTTGGGCGTCTGACCACATGCGATAGGTTGCCAGCGGGATTTCCAACACGGTTTCGACATGCGCACGACGACCGCCCGCTTTTAATGTATCCTGCACAGCAAAAACATCGACCACGTGATAATGCAGTGAGTGCAATGTGGCAGCCGTTGGGCTTGGCACCCATGCACAGTTCGCACCGGATTTCGGATGACCAATTTTTTGCTCAAGCATCGCAGACATTAGATCAGGCATCGCCCACATACCTTTGCCGATTTGGGCGCGGCCTGACAGGCCACATTCCAAACCGATGTCGACATTTTGATCTTCGTATGCCCCAATCCAGCTTTTGCGTTTGATAAAGTCTTTGCGACTGAACGGTCCAGCTTCCATTGAGGTGTGGATTTCGTCGCCTGTGCGATCCAAGAAACCAGTGTTGATAAAGGCGACACGACTTTTGGCAGCGCGGATACATTCTTTAAGGTTCACCGTTGTGCGGCGTTCCTCGTCCATGATCCCGATCTTGATGGTGTTTTGCGGCATGCCCAGAATGCGCTCCACAAACGTGAACGTCTCGTCGGCAAACGCGACTTCTTCAGGACCATGCATCTTTGGCTTCACAACATAGGCCGATCTATGAACCGAATTGCCGCCCTCGCGGACCAAATCATGCTTGGCGATCAACATAGTCATCACCGCGTCCATCAAACCTTCAAAGACTTCGTTGCCGTCACTGTCTAGGATAGCTGGGTTGGTCATCAAGTGACCAACATTCCGCACCAACATCAGCGCGCGGCCTTTAATCTGCATCTCGCCCCCGTCTGGGGTGGTATAGATGTGATCGTCCGACATTTTGCGGGTCATGGATTGGCCGTTCTTCTGAAACGTCTCTTCCAGATCACCTTTCATCAGGCCCAGCCAATTTGTGTAAGCGACGACCTTGTCTTCAGCGTCCACACAAGCCACAGAATCTTCGCAATCCATAATAACAGACATCGCACTTTCCATCACAACGTCAGCAAGGCCAGCTTGGTCGCGGCTGCCGATCATATGCGTGCGGTCAAATACCAATTCTACGTGCAATCCATTGTTGCGAAGCAAAATCGAAGACGGTGCTTTGGGATGCCCTTTATAACCCACAAATTTCTCTGGCTGGTCCAAGGGGAAATCATCGATCGTCAACGCACCATTAAGCACGGAATACCGACACGCATCCGCGTGGCTGGTGCCATCAATTGGGAAAGCTTGATCCAGGAAGACCCGCGCACGTGCAACAACGCGGGCACCACGCCCTTGATTATAGCCACCCTTTGGTGGCAAGCTGCCCATCGCGTCTGTGCCATAAAACCCGTCATACAGGCTGCCCCAACGGGCATTGGCCGCGTTCAATGCAAACCTTGCGTTGGTGATTGGCACCACCAATTGCGGGCCAGCAACAGATGCGATTTCAGGATCAACATTTGCTGTGTCGATCGAAAAATCTTCACCCTCAGGAACTAGATATCCGATGTCTTGCAAGAACGCTTTGTAAGCCGCCGCGTCATGCGGCGCATCGCGGTGCTGAACATGCCACGCGTCAACTTGGGATTGGATGTCTTCACGTTTTGCAAGCAATGCGCGGTTCTTTGGACCAAGTTCATGCACAAGATCGCTGAACCCTACCCAAAAAGCATCGGCATCGACTCCAGTGCCGGGCAATGCCGCGTTTTCTACAAAATCAGCAAGCTCTGCTGCGACTTTCAGATTGGATTTCTCAACAAACGCGCCCATGGCAAATCTCTCTTTGGTGTCCTGTGGTATACAGGTGACAGCATTAGGGAATTTGGTTCCGATAGTAAACAGGATTGGTAAAATCATCTGACCAATACTCCATTAGTGATGACGGTTTTGTATGCCTAATTTGTAAAAAACTTTATCAGATCAGTATTTCCACGTTGCAGCTCGAACCCATTTGTCTCTCACAACCTGCCCAGGCCGCTTGCAGGCAGCCCCCTACCTGCTAACCTGTGCACGCAACATCAGTGAGACGGATCATATTCATGCGCGACGTAGCCCCACAGACAATTTACCTCAAAGATTACACACCTTTCGGGTACAGCGTGGACAAGGTGCACCTAACCTTTGATCTGGCACCCAATGCAACACGCGTCACCAGCCGTATCCGCTTCACACCGGATCGCGACGCCGAAGACAAGACGTTCTTCCTGCACGGTGAAAACCTGAAATTGCTGTCTGCAAAAATCGACGGCGAAACAGTGAAACCTAACGTTACGCCAGAGGGCCTCACCTGCGAAGTCCCAAACATCCCCTTTGTGTGGGAATGCGAAGTTCAAATTGATCCCGCAGCGAACACAGCCCTAGAAGGGCTTTACCAATCCTCTGGCATGTATTGCACACAGTGCGAGGCCGAAGGGTTTCGCAAAATTACCTACTACCCTGACCGCCCCGACGTGATGTCCATCTTCACCGTGCGGATCAATGGGCCACACTCTACCTTACTCTCTAACGGCAATCCGGTCGCATCTGGCGACGGTTGGGCTGAATGGCATGACCCTTGGCCCAAACCTGCTTATCTTTTCGCGTTGGTTGCAGGCGAATTGATCCCCCACCCCGGACAATTCACAACGATGAGCGGGCGCGAGGTTGAATTGAACCTTTATGTGCGCGCTGGTGACGAAGGCAAATGCGCCTTTGGGATGCAGGCCTTGAAGGATTCGATGAAGTGGGATGAAGATGTTTATCGCCGTGAATACGACCTCGATATCTTTAACATAGTCGCTGTTGATGACTTCAACATGGGTGCCATGGAAAACAAGGGGCTGAATGTATTCAACTCCTCCGCCGTGCTGGCATCGCCAGAAACCTCCACGGATATGAATTTCGAGCGTATCGAAGCGATCATCGCCCATGAATACTTTCACAATTGGACCGGCAACCGGATCACCTGCCGCGATTGGTTCCAGTTGTGCCTGAAAGAAGGGTTAACCGTTTACCGTGACAGCCAGTTCACATCGGATATGCGATCCGCTCCCGTCAAACGGATTGGCGACGTGATCGATTTGCGCGGGCGCCAGTTTACAGAAGACCAAGGGCCCCTCGCCCACCCAGTCCGACCCGAAAGTTTTCAAGAGATCAACAACTTCTACACTGCTACGATCTATGAAAAAGGGGCCGAAGTCATCGGCATGCTGCGCACGCTTGTCGGGGCCAAAGCCTATTCCAAAGCTGTGGACCTTTATTTCGATCGCCACGACGGCCAAGCCTGCACAATCGAGGACTGGCTACAGGTGTTCAAGGATTCAACAGGCCGCGACCTGACCCAGTTCAAACGCTGGTATTCCCAAGCAGGTACGCCTCATTTGAAAGTCACGGAGGATTACGAGGGTGACACCTTTAAACTGACCTTCACCCAGAACACACCGCCCAGCGCAACAACGGCAGATCCTCAGCCGCAAGTGATCCCCGTTGCCGTAGGCTTGCTTGCCCCCGATGGGTCAGAAGCGATGGAGACCCAAATTCTTGAAGTCACCGAAGCCTCACAAACCTTCACCTTCGCAAGTCAAAAGGAGCGGCCGATTGCGTCGATCCTGCGTGGATTCTCTGCGCCAGTTGTCTTGGAACACGCAGCAGACAACGCATTCCTGCTGGCCCATGACACCGATCCGTTCAACCGCTGGCAGGCCGGTGACACATTGGCCGAAGCCAGCCTGATCGCCACCATCACACGTGGCACCACAGTTGATCCTGCGTATCTGGATGGTTTGTCAAAAATCATAGGCGACGAAAGCCTTGATCCCGCTTACCGCACCCTAATGCTTAATTTCCCAAATGGGTCCGAGCTTGCGGCCAAACTGCACTCGATCGGTGAAATCCCTAACCCTGACGCGATCTGGGCGGCAGTAGAAGGCATGAAGCAGGCCCAAGCAGATGCTTTCGCACCACAACTGCAATCACTTTACGACACCAATCAAGTGAATGGTGACTACAAACCCGACGCGGAACAATCCGGCAAACGGGCGCTGGCAAATGCGGTTCTTTCGCTAATCAATCGCTCGGACAGTGGGGCACTAGCCCAAACGCAATACGACCAAGCCATTAACATGACACAACAATTGTCCGCCCTCGCCTGCCTTATCCGCGCAGGCAAAGGCGATGCCGCTTTGGCCAAGTTCGAAGCGCAATGGCAAGATGACCGCCTTGTCATGGACAAATGGTTCGGTCTGCAAGTTGGGTGCAGCAAACCTGATGACGCCGCTGACACCGCTACGGCCCTCACCAAACACAAGCTGTTCAACTGGAAGAACCCAAACAGGTTCCGCGCTACGCTTGGGTCACTGTCTGCACACCATGCAGGGTTCCACGCCAAAGACGGATCAGGCTATGCACTGCTGGCCGATTGGTTGATCAAACTGGATCCGGTGAACCCGCAAACCACCGCGCGGATGTGTTCAGCCTTCCAGACATGGCGGCGCTACGACCAAATCCGCCAAACCCTGATCGGGGCGCAATTGGAGCGGATCGCCAACACACCAAACCTAAGCCGTGACACAGCTGAAATGATCAGCCGCATCCGTGGTGCCTGATACTATTGAAACGGACAACAGCTATTCCTACGACACAGTTGGACGAAACTGGACAACCCTCATAACCACCGCAGTGGTTTGGGTTGTCCTACTTACGCTTATCCTAGTGGTGGATATGGTATTGTGGCTTGCTGGCATTGTGTTCTTATTCACCCTACCCGCCGTTTATGATCTGATCACGGCGCGTGCCTCTGGACTTGCCATCAACGCTCAGCAAATAGCGTGGCACGCGGGCAAACAAAACGGCGACATTGCCAAACGCTTGATTAATCACATTCGGCTCGACACAAGGTTAGACCTGTCAGTGCGCTGCACAGTTGTTTTATATTCAGGACAAAAGATAAAGATTCCGTTCGAATCCTGCCCCAAACATCAAGAGTTGGAAAAAACGCTTCACACGTTTGAATATAAAACGCTCCGCCAACATTTCGGGTTTATTTAAACGCCTCCGGCATTTGCGGACGTACACGCGGCCGAATGGACCCACGCGCGGCGCAATAAGGCTGCTTATTTAACCATCTCGCCATCTCTGCACGTTTTGTAGGGGACCGCATTGGCCCCCAATCCGCACTGACCCCACGCCAACGCTTGTCTTTGGCATGCACAACACCGTCGCGTGGCACCGTGAACGCCATGATGCGAACTGCACAACTTAGGTTGGCGGCCCCATTCTTTAGCGCCTCGCCCGTACCTACGTTACACTTATATCCACGGGCCGTCGCAGGCAGGATTTGAAGCAACCCGTACCATTTGCCACCGCCCCCAACCGCTTTAGGTTTGTATGTGCTTTCGTACTTGGCCAGTGCTGACATAAACCCCAGCCAAAAGGCCCGGCGATCTGCGTCATTGGCGTTGGGATAGTGCGGACACCATGTCTGAATATCGCCTGGCACCATATCGACCAATGGCTTGCCGTGGCTTTTCAGCGCGGACAAGGCCGCGCGGTTCCACAGCAAGTGACGTGGTTGATGTGTCCAACGGGTGTGCGGAACATTTGCCTCGCGCACTGGAGCACGCAAGGTGGTGATGTCCTCCGACATCGCAGGTGTTACAGTCGTCAAACCCACAACCAAAACCGCTAAAGAAAATAAATATCGCATAGACTTTAGTATTGATGGGCGAGTGCGAATTGGCAAGTCGGCAACACCTAGCCAAAGTTCTCGGAACAATAAGGTCGAAATGGCCATAGCTTGCAGATTACCCGCATAAGCTGAAACAATCATCCACTCCTGCGGATATTGCAGCCACTTGTTAGGACTTTTTTAATAAAATCGACCTTTTAGCCCCTAGATGGACCTTAAACCTTCCCGCTGTTGCCACGTTTCTGCCTCAAACATCTGTCAAAGCTCTACCTGTAAATTAACGATTTTTGGATCAACATCGATGCAACTGGCACATATATTTTCGTCATCTATCAAGCCTATTCAGGGCTTTTTGACCCGCGGGCGCAATCAAAACATCATGGACCGTGACGGTGTCGATTTACCGTCAGGGCCAGTTACGCCCAAACGTCCCCAACAAACCTTCGCCAAAGCGTCCAACAGCGACGTCCTTGAAATTTCTTGCCCTGATCCGACAGCCGAAGACCGCGAACGCGATTTCCACCAGATGCGTGGACAACGCCTTGCCCGCCAAGAACAATGGAACGATGTCTCGCGCGCTATCAGAACGGCAGATCGTGCACTTCGTAAAACCGCCGGTGGCATGCCCATTGCCGACCTTATTGGCTACGGTGCCCGCGCTGATGTTGTGAACGCATGTGAACACGCCTTGCTTAGTGGAAAGCCAGCCAAAGATGCCCCACTGCTTGCGGGGATCGAGGCGCTGGAAACCGTTCTTTCCGAATACCCTGACGACTATGCCATCGCTATAATTGTCGCACAGGCGCACATGGATATGGGTTGGGCATGGCGCGGTGGACGGTGGGATATCGAGATTTCAGCCATCAATCGCGAAGCATTTTCCGCCCATTTTGACCACGCAGCTGATATTCCTGCGCCCTATAAAGGGTTGCACCCAACGCCTGCCTCCCTTGCGGCAGCAGAATGTGCGCAACGCGCGGGCCGCAGTAACGACAGCGACAAAATCGCAGATGCCTATGAGAAACTGATCATGCTTGATCCAAGTAACGCCCGGAAAATGCGCGCTATGGGTAATCACCTACTGCCCCGTTGGTTTGGTAACTACACCACCCTTGAACTTGAGGCCCGCCGCACAGTAGCGCGCACCCAAGATACATAGGGGGCTGGTGCCTACACTTGGGTCCAGTTTGACGCGATTGCATTTGATGATATCGCCTGTGCCCGCCTAGATGTTGCGTTTTTCATTGATGGCTTACGTGACATTCTGGTGCGTACAACTGACCAATATACCGTTAATCTTCTGGCCTCTTATTGCGCAAATACGATGGGCAATAGTGCAGGTGGCAATAACGAAGCAGATCTAGTGCGTTGCCAAATCGCGGAGTGCGCAAAATGGATTATCCGCGAGCATCTGACAGAACTACACCCCATGCTTTGGGCGCATGCTGCGCGCGGCTTTGACAACAATCTACGGGTGCGTTGCCCTGATCGCTTTGCAGCATCTGGCGAAGCAGATGCTTTGCGGATCATCGGTAACTTGTTTTGCCGTGATATTGCGGCTGGGAAACGTGTTGTTTTCACCGAAGACGGGCCAATCACACAGCCCGCATAGCCCTTACAGTCTATGACAACCGCTGCGCCGCTGACCCAAGCAACATACGGGAATAAATCCGATGTGCGCTTAGAAGGCTGTCAAAGACGGGCCCCAACAACGGTGTGCCACCTTCACGTTTGGGAGGTTCGGGCACCACAACGGACCCAAAGAACAACTGTGTTCCACCGTTATGTGCATCAACCATCAACCACGACCTGGTACGTCCGGCAGACAGTAGTATTTCACAATCGCGGCGGGATTCAATTTGCCATATGGCCATCGTGTCACTTTCGCCAGACGCCAGTGCAGTAACATCAGCGTCTATCATCCTCCCCTTGGGGATAAGGGCAAGCATCAATCGCTCCAAACGAAACAGCAGGGTGGTGTAAAACGCAGCCATGAATTCAGGCAAAGTGATCGCATGGTCCAGTTTGATGCCATAGCAATCTGTATAAAAGCCCGGCAATTCAGCTTGTTCCGCAATGAATGTACCCACAGGCAGCGGCATTTCGACGACTTTTTCCAACTTGTATTTCTCCGAATGGCTCAGATTGTAGCAGAAATTCGTTACAACCTGACTAAGAGTCGGTATCGCCCTCAATATCTTCCATATCAGCCCAAGCTGCATGAAGAATGCGCGGGTCTAAGGACAACTGGCACATCACATGTTCCCCCTTGGATTTATCAAGGCCTAACCATGTCACCAGCGCGACGATCTCAACCTTGTTCGTATTTTTATGGCTTTCAATCTCTCGCAAGGTCACCCCGTCCGTCCCAAGCTGTTCCAGAAGCACAGTTCTGATATCAGTTTCATCCTCAATCTGACATGTCAGTCTTAATTGGAACAGCTGCGCAGTTCCGCCATCCTTTGCCACCTTATGTTTTAATTTCCGGACAATGGGTCGCAACCCAAGGTTCGAGAATACAATCAGCGCGGTCAGTGAAAAAGCATAAGGCAGATGCCCCGATCCCGCGATCAATCCAACAGCCGCCGAACACCATAATGTTGCAGCGGTGTTTATGCCTTGGATATTCAAACCATCGCGAAAAATGATCCCTGCCCCCAGAAAACCAATGCCGGACACAACCTGCGCGGCCACACGGGTCGGATTGATGTCTTCGGGGAAAAGTGCGGCAAACGTCACGAACCCTGCGGCCCCCAATGAGACAAGCGCATTGGTGCGAAGGCCCGCCATCCGTCCACGAAACTGCCGTTCCGACCCGATGATGGCGCCCATAATCAACGCAAACCCCATGTTAATCGTGGCGAATAGCAACGGTAAATCTAGATCAGACAAGACTTGAACCACGGTTTTTTTCCTTTGGATCGGGTATGAAAAGTCTAAGCTACCATCATAATCAGGCAACGACGTGAACAACCCATTGCGCTACTTTCACGACATAACTGGTCGGGGCGTATAACTATATCACCTAGATTTAGCCACCTCGCACGGAAAACACCACATTTACCCAAAACCCCATCCTATGTATGTGCTCCCTTCCCCTCTTGCCCCGCTGTCCCCCCTGTCCTAAAACGCAAAGCAACACCGCGACAGGAGACTGCGATGCTTGATCTGACTTATGAACTGCCCAAAATCAAAACCATAGCTGGTGCCAAACATGACTGGGAATTGGTCATTGGTATGGAAGTCCACGCGCAGGTCTCATCCAATTCCAAACTGTTTTCTAGTGCCTCCACCAAATTTGGAGCCGAGCCAAATTCAAACGTGGCTTTTGTTGACGCGGCCATGCCCGGCATGTTGCCCGTCATCAACGAATTCTGCATTGAGCAAACCGTGCGCACAGGGTTGGGTCTAAACGCCGAAATCCACTTGAAATCGGCCTTTGATCGCAAGAATTACTTTTACCCAGATTTGCCGCAAGGCTATCAAATTTCCCAACTTTACCACCCGATTGTCGGCGAAGGCGAAGTGTTGGTCGAACTGGGTGACGGCACCGCGCGCACCGTGCGGGTCGAGCGCATCCACATGGAACAAGACGCGGGTAAATCGATCCACGACATGGACCCGAATATGTCCTTTGTCGATTTGAACCGCACAGGCGTTTGCCTGATGGAAATCGTGTCAAAACCTGACATCCGCAGCCCTGAAGAGGCCGCGGCCTACATCGCCAAAATTCGCCAAATCGTTCAGTATTTGGGCACCTCCGACGGCAACATGCAAAACGGTAACCTGCGGGCTGACGTGAACGTATCTGTCTGCCGCCCCGGCGATTACGAAAAATTCCGCGAAGGCGGCGATGATTTCTCAAAACTTGGCACGCGGTGCGAGTTGAAAAACATGAACTCCATGCGCTTCATCCAAGCGGCAATTATGGCCGAAGCCAAACGCCAAATTGGTGAATTGGAAAACGGTCGCGAAATTCAGCAAAACACCATTGCATGGGATCCTGATACGGGTGAAATTTCGCAGTTGCGGTCTAAGGAAGAAGCGCATGACTATCGCTATTTCCCCGATCCAGATCTATTGCCGCTGGAAATCGAACAGGCGTGGGTAGACGACATCAAAGCCACGCTCCCCGAATTGCCTGACGCGAAAAAATCACGGTTTATCAGTGGCTTTGGCCTATCTGATTACGATGCATCCGTCCTGACAGCCGACGTGCAAACTGCTGACTATTTCGAGGACGTGGCAAAGGGCCGTGACGGAAAGACATCCGCAAACTGGGTTATCAACGAGTTGTTTGGCCGTCTGAAAAAAGACGATAAAGACATCACAGTCAGCCCTGTCACCCCAGCCCAATTGGGGGGGATCATCGACTTGATCAGCTCCGACGCGATCTCAGGCAAAATCGCCAAAGACTTGTTCGAAATTGTCTACACCGAAGGTGGCGACCCCGCCCAAATCGTTGACGAAAAGGGCATGAAACAGGTCACCGATTTAGGCCCAATCCAAGCAGCGCTAGACGAAATTATCGCGGCGAATCCTGACCAGGTGACCAAGGCCCGCGAAAACCCGAAACTTGCGGGCTGGTTTGTGGGGCAAGTGATGAAAGCAACGGGTGGCAAAGCCAATCCAAAGGCTGTGAATCAACTGGTTGCCAAAACGCTGGCGAGCTAAATCGCGCCTCTGTGACGTCCCGTCCTGATTGACAAGACACATGCCCCAAACCCAAATTGGGGCATGAAAAATGACATATTCCATTCTACCCCGCTTGTCGTCCTTCCCGAATGGATCGACTATAATGGTCACCTTAACATGGCATATTATTCTGTGCTGATGGACCAATGCGCGGATCAAGCCTATCCAATCTTCGGCTTTGGTCCAGATTACCGGGAAAAAACCGGCTGTACGACATATGTCGCTGAACACCACGTGTGCTATGTGCGCGAATTGCATGAAGGTGACAAAGTCATCGGCACCTTCCGCGTTTTGGATTACGATGAAAAACGGTTCCACTGTTTTCAAGAGCTGTGGCACGAAGACGGCTGGCTGGCCGCAACTGGCGAAGCATTAACCCTGCACGTCGACCAATCTGGGCCAAAGGTTGCACCGATGGCAAAGGAAATACTAAGCAACGTGGCCAAAATGTATGAAATCCACAAAGACCTGCCTTGGCCCGACCGTGCTGGCCGCAGCATCGGGATCAAACGCAAGGGGTCTTAACTGGATTTTTGTTTTTAAACACATTAGCCTCGCGCGACACACATTAGTCCACGTCACACATCAATAGGGCATCATAATCGCAATGGATCAGACGACCTTCTTCCTTGATGCTTCTCAGGAACTGCACCGTATTTTTGACAAAAGCTTCGTCACTCAGCACCTTAAAGCTGGCGAAACGCTATTTGAACAAGATGAGTATGACGACCGACTTTATGTGCTGGACGAAGGGTTGCTAGAAGTCAGCGTCTATTCGACTGATGGACGCAAACTTTCACTAAACATGCTGCAACCTGAAAGTTTATTTGGTGAAATCGCCATGTTTGACCCTGGCCCCCGCACAGCAAGGGTCGAAGCAATCAAAGATTGCAAACTGCGTTTTTTTGCGACAATCAACCTTGATCCCTGCAATTAAAGCAGAACCACATCTTGCCGTGGAGTTGCTGCGGCTTGCAGGCAAACGGATGCGCTGGCTTTCCCAACAAATGGAAGATCAGGTGTTTTTGTCACCTGCCGCTAGATTGGCCTCAAAGCTGTTGTACCTTGCAGGCGACAGCGGAAAAATCATTATGTCACAAGCCAAAATGGCTGACTATGTTGGTGTCACACGCGAAGTTGTGTCCAAAACGCTGTCAGAGTGGCGGCGTGACGGCATTGTCATCCTTTCACGTGGCAACATCGAAATTCAAGATCATGAAGCCCTGCATGATATCAAGAATTCAAAAGAATCTTAATAAATTCTTACTTGTGTGATGTGCTTCACAGAACACTGCAGCTCGGCGTGCGAATGTTACTACATGGTCATTTCAGGCCATACATTAAGACCAAAACTTTAAGGACATTCCTTTAAGGCCAACATTTTAAAACCAAACGACCGAAAATCTTTATTACCCAAATTATTAAAACCAAACCATTTGTAACGGGATAGAACCACAAGCGTTATTTTCGCATCTACCGTATTTCTAAAATCAACAATCCGTTCATCACCTATCAATCCAGTTCGTTTGATGAGCGTACCAATACCTTATTAAAATTTCGTATATTTTTGTAAGCTATAACACAGTATTTGCGGTCCAGTTTAAGCTGTTTATTTAAATCAGCCATGCTCCGCACGAACCAATCGCATTGGGGTTTCTTCTCCGTTATCGCAATGCGTCACCCGCGCCAGTGGGTTTGGGTCATCGTTTCACGACTGTCTTTCCTGATTAGATAAATTGTAAACGATGGCCCGATAACTGGCACCATGCGCCGCCCCATCCACCGATAAAATACCGACGCTTTACCGACGTAATACCGACGTTGCTTTTCAGCCTGAACTCGGGGGCTTTTCGCCGCCGCTCCCCCCTGCTATATTTGTACCTCAGCTTCAAAGGTGCGATCAATGTCCACATACCAATACCGCGTTATTCCCGCCCCTTCCAAAGGCCTAAAAGCCAAAGGGGTCAAAGGTCCTGAGGCCCGTTTTTCCAATACAATTGAAGACCTTATGAACCTCATGGGATCGCAAGGCTGGGAATTCCAACGCGCGGAAACATTGCCGTCGGTTGAACGATCAGGACTTACGGGGTCCACAACAAAATGGCGCAACGTTTTGGTGTTTCGCAAGCCCCACTTTGACGGAGTTGACGCTTTTATGCCAGAGCTTCAAATTGCACACATTTCTAATGAAAATGCAGCTGTCGTAGACACTACAGAGACACCAAAAATCGAAGCCGAAGAAACCCCAGACGACGAACATCCTGCAGGTGGTAAAGGTGCCACACAAATGCTGCCCGACAACGGCGTTGAAGGAACCAGCGAAGTGGCCGGAATGACCGACTCGCTAAAATCATTGGCAAGCCGTCGTTTTCCTAATAATTCAGATAGTTAAGCCGAAGCCTAGACATCTAAATCAAGTGCAAGTGCATGGATACGCCCGATCAATTCGGGCCCTAATGCACTGTGCACTGCGCGGTGCCGCATGATGCGTGATTTGCCCTCAAAAGCTGCCGCACGGATGCGCACATTAAAGTGGCTTTCGCCACCCTCTTGGAACCCAGAATGACCTCGATGGCTTTCGCTATCATCCACCACGTCCAATGCGTGTGGTGCCAACCCGTCCCGCAGACGCATTTCAATCTCATTTGCAACCGACATTTTTTCGCTCATTTCGCCTCAACCCCTTCACACTGCCTGTCATTCTTCTATGTTGTATCGCCAGAGTCGAAAAGGTCAAACCGATGCCAAAGCCAGATCCATTCGGATTCGATATGTCCGTATCCACCTCGAAAAAGAAGAACCCACGTGGTCGCCGCGGCATGTCCGGCGCGTCCGAAACATCCACACGTCTATGCGATCACGAGGCCTGCCAAGAGGCCGGCAAATACCGCGCGCCCAAAGCCCCAGATGTCTTGGATGACTTCTTCTGGTTTTGCCAACAGCACGTCCGCGAGTATAACTTGAAATGGAACTTTTTTGACGGCACGACTGAGGCTGAAATCAACGCCCAACAGTCCGAAGACAAGGTCTGGGAACGTCCGACAAAACCGCTGGGCGATCCCGAAGCACGGGCATGGGCACGTTTGGGTATCGAAGACCCGCATCAGGTCTTGGGCGCGAATTCAACGCAAAACCCTGGTCGTAAAGGTGGCACTGTTGGCAAAAAACTACCACCAGTAGAACGCCGCGCGGTTGAAATTTTGGAAGTTGCAGACAACGCAACCAAGCCAGAAATTCGAAAAGTTTACAAATCGTTGATCAAAGTTTTGCACCCAGACATGAACGGTGGGGATCGATCCCAGGAAGAACAATTACAAGAAGTTGTTTGGGCATGGGATCAATTGAAGTCCAGCCGTAGTTTTAAAGATTAAGCACGGCTTACCTTATTTGGAATTTAGGATAGCTTTTGAAATCTGGGGGCAAACGGCCCCCAGCGCGCAAAAGCATCTACGCCAATCGTCGAAACCAACCACGTCATGAAAAGCAGTAGATTTCTGCAGAATCGACGTTGGCAATCACAGCCAAAAATACCCCACGTCCCGGATCATCACCTGCAACAAATGTTAATAGTGCGCCGCCGATGACTGCACCAAGAACCGTCGCAATACAGGCGCTTAATGCGGCAAGCATCCAAACCCAAAACCCGCTGCGCCCGAATCCATTTGCCGCCAGATTTCCCGACACCAGCGCCCCTAAGAACGCCTAAGTATGAACACCAGAATCTGGCAAGTAATGCGCCATTGGCCCACCCCAATTAACCATCCCCACCGATGCGATCTACCCCCCGACACCGCAGGCGCATGTGCGCCCAATGCGTGACGGACTGACCCAATTGGGCTTTATCTTTTAGCATTGCAATATCATCTTTCCCTCACTCAAAATCATTGCCACCAACACCTATTCTGGGAATTGCGCAGATATTGTGCACGCACCACGCATTTAATAAACTCCGGCACTCCAAACAGTTGGTCAGCACGGTTTGACGCTACGTAAGAAACTGGCCT
This sequence comes from uncultured Paracoccaceae bacterium, assembly GCA_905182355.1. GTDB lineage: Bacteria > Pseudomonadota > Alphaproteobacteria > Rhodobacterales > Rhodobacteraceae > Ascidiaceihabitans. The sequence continues at coordinate 16,907 of CAJJBH010000017.1, forward strand.
CATTGGGAAACCGATATTGGCCCTTCCCCTTGCCCTTACCAAAGATATGTTGCACCACGAGCCACGGCCTAACTTGCGGGCCACGACATACAAAAAGAAGGACGAAGCGCATGGCCGACGGTGCAATGGATATCAATGCAAAACCAGAACAGGACATCTCTGTTCGCGAGGTCTTTGGCATCGACACGGATATGGTTGTAAAAGGTTTTGCCGACCAGACCGAACGTGTTCCTGAATTCGACCCAACCTACAAGTTTGATCCCGATACAACATTGGCGATCCTTGCAGGCTTCAACCATAATCGTCGCGTCATGATCCAAGGTTATCACGGTACAGGTAAATCCACGCACATCGAACAGGTTGCGTCCCGTTTGAACTGGCCAACCGTACGTGTGAACCTCGACAGCCACATCTCCCGGATCGATTTGATCGGCAAGGATGCTATCAAGTTGAAGGAAGGCAAACAGGTTACAGATTTCCAAGAAGGGATCCTGCCTTGGGCCTTGCGCAACCCAACTGCGATTGTGTTTGATGAATACGATGCGGGCCGCGCCGACGTTATGTTTGTGATCCAGCGCGTTTTGGAAAAAGACGGCAAATTGACTTTGCTTGACCAAAACAAAGTGATCACGCCGCACCCGTTTTTCCGCATTTTCGCGACGGCGAACACTGTTGGTTTGGGTGACACCACGGGTCTGTATCACGGCACACAGCAGATCAACCAAGGTCAGATGGACCGTTGGTCATTGGTCAGCACGCTGAACTATTTGTCAATCGATGCGGAAACAGCAATCGTTCTGGGCAAAAACCCACATTATAACACCGAAACAGGGCGCAAGATCATCAAACAGATGGTGGTCGTGGCTGACCTAACGCGGACTGCGTTTATGAATGGTGATTTGTCGACGGTTATGTCACCGCGGACCGTCATCGCATGGGCCGAAAACTCGCAAATCTTCAACGATGTTGGCTATGCCTTCCGCCTGTCCTTCCTGAACAAATGTGATGAACTTGAACGCCAAACGGTAGCTGAATTCTACCAGCGTTTGTTTGATGAAGAACTGCCAGAGAGTGCAGCATCAGTAAGCTTGGGTTAACGCCCATCTGGGAGACACCTAATACAACGGGGCGAACACCATGACCCAATCAGACAACCCAGCAGACGCTTTTAAAAAGGCGCTTTCCGAAGCCACCAAAGTTCTGGCTAACGATCCTGAATTGAACGTCAGCTTTACGGTTGATCCTGCAGGCATGTCTGGCGACGCGATGCGGCTGCCCCAAGTTTCACGCCGTATGACACGTGACGAAGTAATGTTGGCCCGTGGTACCGCTGACGCTTTGGCGTTGAACCGTCGCTATCACAATGGTCAGACCCATGCGCGTTACACACCGCAAGGTGAAATGGCGCGTGAACTGTATGAAGCTATGGAAACAGCCCGATGCGAAGCGATGGGTGCGCGGGATATGCCCGGCACCGCCGGCAACATTGATGCAAAGATTGCGCATGAAGCGATGCGCAAAGGCTATGATCAAGTGACCAAGCCTGCCGATGTTCCATTGGCAACCGCTGCAGGATATCTGATCCGGCATTTGGCGACTGGTCGCGACCTTCCATCAGGGGCCGCGAATGTTATGGAGCTGTGGCGTCCCTTCATCGAACAGCAAGCAGGCGGAACGCTCGAAGACCTGAACGAAATCTTGGCTGACCAGGCCGATTTCGCGAAGTTTGCACGCAAAATCATCAAGGATTTAGGGTACGGCGACCAGTTGGGCGACGATCCGGATCAAGTAGACGACGATCAAGAAGACAGCGCCGAAGATGGTGGCGAAGAAGAACAAGAGCCGGACAGCACTGGTGATGACAACCCTGATGACGAAGAAGCAGAAGGCACTTCCGAACAGTCGCAGGAAGAGCAACAAGATGCGTCTCAAGCACAGATTTCGATGGATGAACAATCTGATCAGGAGATGGGCGAAGAGGCCGAGATGCCCGAGGGCGAGGCCCCACTAGAACCACCTGCCCCACAACCTGTGTCTGACGCAGATCCTGATTATCTGGTGTATCAAACTGAACATGACGAGGAAATTCGCGCAGAGGATTTGGCCGAACCTGTTGAGTTAGAACGTTTGCGGGCATACTTGGATCAACAGCTAGAGCCACTTAAAGGCGCGGTGTCTCGTTTGGCCAACAAGCTACAACGCCGCTTGCAGGCCCAACAAAATCGGTCTTGGGAATTCGATCTGGAAGAAGGCACATTGGATGCTGGCCGTTTGGCCCGTGTGGTTGCCAACCCTACAACCCCATTGTCCTTTAAAGTCGAAAAAGACACCGAGTTTCGCGATACCTGCGTGACACTGTTGTTGGATAACTCTGGCTCCATGCGGGGTCGGCCTATCTCTATCGCGGCGATCTGCGCGGATGTTCTGGCCCGTACGTTGGAGCGCTGTAACGTGAAGGTCGAAATTCTTGGCTTTACCACCCGTGCGTGGAAAGGCGGCCAAGCCCGCGAAGCATGGTTGAATGATGGCCGTCCACAACAACCCGGTCGATTGAACGACCTACGCCACATAATTTATAAAAGTGCCGACAGCCCTTGGCGTCGCTCACGGCCAAATCTGGGTCTGATGATGAAAGAGGGTTTGCTTAAGGAAAATATCGACGGTGAGGCGCTGGAATGGGCACACCGCCGCATGATGGCGCGTCCTGAAGCCCGTAAAATCCTGATGGTCATTTCGGATGGTGCCCCTGTCGATGACAGCACCTTGTCTGTGAACCCCGCCAACTATCTAGAAAAGCACCTACGTGATGTGATTGCGATGGTTGAAAAACGTCGCGCTGTTGAGTTGTTGGCAATTGGGATTGGCCATGATGTGACCCGTTATTATGATCGCGCAGTGACTATCACTGACGTAGAACAATTGGCGGGTGCTATGACCGAACAGCTGGCTGCATTGTTTGATTCCGATCCACGTGCCCGTGCGCGGGTGATGGGGATGAAGCGGGCCAGCTGACATTGAAAATTTCGCCTTCGGCGAGAGCTTACTAAGCAAAAAAAACAAAGGACAGGTGTTATGTTTCAATCGTTTGAGGTTACATCACGTCCTGAACAAGGGCCACCCCGTTTGGTTGACCTACGTGTTGAATTGGCGCGTGAGAAATTAGATGGTTTTTTGATCCCACGTGCCGATGCCCATCAGGGCGAATATGTCTCTCCACGGGATGAACGTTTGGCGTGGCTTACTGGATTTACCGGGTCTGCCGGATTCTGCGCTGCATTGGTCGATATCGCAGGCGTGTTCATTGATGGACGGTATCGCACGCAAGTGAAAAGCCAAGTCGCAAGTCAATACACTCCCGTTGCGTGGCCTGAAACCTCGTTGGCTGACTGGCTAATTGAACAGTTGCCAAAGGGTGGACAAGTTGGTTTTGATCCGTGGCTTCACACTATGGCGCAGATTGAACAGGCGCGTGATACCTTGGCTGGATCAAGTGTTGAGTTGGTCGCATGTGATAATTTGGTAGATCGGATTTGGAGTGATCAACCCGAGCCCGCAAAGTTTCCCGCCAAAGTGCACCCGTTGGCATTTGCAGGTGAAAGCCATGCAGACAAGCGCACCAGATTGGCCGCCACATTGGGGGATGCTGGGCAATCCGCCGCTGTTATTACCCTACCCGATTCAATATGCTGGCTTTTGAACATTCGTGGGGCCGACATACCCCGCAATCCAATTGCGCAAGGCTTTGCCGTTTTGAACGCCGATGCATCAGTTGATCTGTTTATGCAGCCCGCAAAACTTGAGGGTTTGGAAAACCATCTTGGCAATCACGTTCGTGTTCATCAACCAAGCAGCTTTTTGACCCATATTGCGTCCATTTCAGGTGCCGTGCGTTTGGACAAAACGTCTGTTCCGGTCAAAGTTGCCGATGCCATTGGGGACGCTGCTGAGTGGGGTGATGATCCCTGCGCCCTGCCGAAGGCTTGCAAGAACGCCGCTGAAATTGCTGGCAGCGCCGAAGCCCACCTGCGTGATGGAGCGGCGGTTGTTGAATTGTTGGCTTGGCTCGACAATCAAACTGTTGGCAGCCTGACCGAAACCCAGGTGGTCAGTAAGCTCGAAGATTTCCGCCGCCGCGACAATGCCCTGAAAGACATCAGCTTTGAGACAATAGCAGGTACAGGGCCAAACGGCGCGATCATGCATTACCGTGTGACAACAGACACAGACAGCACCTTGGAAGACGGTCACTTGATCGTTTTGGACAGCGGCGGCCAATATCTGGATGGCACAACCGACATCACCCGCACCATTGCAATTGGGTCTCCACCACAGGAAGCACGAGTTGCATTTACCCGTGTTTTGTTGGGCATGATTGCAATGAGTCGCCTACGTTGGCCGATGGGATTAGCGGGGCGTGACATTGAGATGATTGGACGTTTGCCACTTTGGATGGCAGGACAAGATTTTGATCACGGATTGGGCCACGGCGTTGGTGCTTATCTAAGTGTGCATGAAGGACCACAGCGCCTTAGCCGTGTCAGTACTGTCCCATTGCAGGCAGGGATGATCCTTTCAAACGAACCTGGATATTACCGTGAAGGTGCTTTTGGCATTCGGATTGAAAACCTGATTGTGGTCGCCGATGCCCCCGCCCTTGAGGGTGGCGATGATCATCGCACGATGTTGAGCTGGCAGACTTTAACCTTTGCCCCTATTGACCGCCGCCTGATCGTTATCGACATGTTAGACGGCGAAAGCCGCACATGGTTGAACGCATATCACTCCCAGACGTATGAACACCTTGCCCCACGTGTCAGCGAAGAAACTGCAGTTTGGCTGGCTAACGCGACGCGTACCATATGACGAATGGCGCGAAACAAGTGGTTGGGTGGTGAACCCTCTGATACATTCCCCATTCATACAGGGTTAAGACGCAACGCATTGAGGGAATAGAAAATGGCAGATCATATTAAAGTTCGCAAAGCATCCGGTACATGGAGTGTCCGCGCAGGTGGTGCCGTTTTGGGTGAAACCAAGAACGCTTTGGAACTGTCTGAAGGCGAATACGCGCCGGTGATATATTTTCCACGCCAAGACATCGCAATGGCATTCCTTGACCAAACTAAAAAGTCGACACACTGCCCACACAAAGGCGACGCAACCTATTTTTCCGTCGTAACAAAATCTACAACGCTTGAAAATGCGGTGCGCAGTTACGAAGCACCTTTGGCGGGTGTTGAAGCCATTAAAGATTACCTTGCTTTTCATGTGAGCGACACAATCACTGTCGAAAGTACCTGATCAGGAGTGTTCTTCTGCCGCCGTTGCCGCCAATGCCCGATTGTACGCTTTCAACGCATCCACATGAAACAACGCGCCCCACAACTCGGGTGGGGTGTCTTCACCGCTTAACGTCACCACTGGGATAAAAGGGACGGATGCGCGGTCAAATATTGGCATCGCAGCTTCAAGGGTTGCATTGCCATCGACATAGATCCCATCCCCGATCATTTCCCAACACGCGTCCTCATTTGCAGCACGCGGATCATCAGCTTTACGCATAACGCTGGCAACACGGAAGATTGCCAACAGATAGGCCTGTGGCCCAGCAGCCAAATGAATGCCCCTTCGTTCAATTTGTGTCAGGAAAAACGAACGGTCGACGATACGTGATGAAAGCGCCGTAGAAATAGAAACGGCCACCATCACCGCCAGCCCTGTTTACCAGTCACCTGTCAATTCAAACACAATCAACGTGGTCGATATTGGGGCCCCAAAGACAGCCGCTGCGACTTCCCCCATTCCAGCAAGGGCATATAGCGTTACAGTTCCTGACACCTCTGGAAAAATGCTTGTGGCGATCAACCCAAACCCCAGACCCGTCAAGGCACCAATCATTAGCGAGGGCGAGAACACCCCTCCCCCCATTCTTCCCGCCATCGTTATGGCGACGGCAACGGTTTTTAACGCGGCAAACACAATGACTTCGTGCAAACCCAGTTGCCCCGTCAGCGCCAGCGACGTCGTTTCGTACCCGACACCAATAATATGCGGATAAAAGATAGCAATCGCGCCCAACATCAGGCCCACCATTGCAGGGCGTAACCAGCGGGGAAAGCCAACGTGCGCTTGCACCTTTGATCCCAGATCGTCTGCCCAAAAAACAGACCGCATCAAGAAGATAGCAACCACACCGCTGATCAGCCCAAGCAAAACAAAGGCGGGCAATTCAACGTAAAACTGCAAGGCTTCTGGCGCGGGTAGTGTGAATTCGGTAACGCCACCAAATTCTAATCGGTTGATAACTGTGCCTGCAACAGCAGCGATCACAATCGGCGCAAAGGCGTGAACAGCAAAGTGACGCAGCACGACCTCAAGCGCGAAAAGTGCACCCGCGATGGGCGCATTGAAACTGGCAGAAACAGCGGCTGCAACAGCGCATCCAAGCAGGTCGCGTCCTGTGATTCCATCCGCGTGAATATAACGGCTGACTTTGGTGGCGATGACTGCTGCAAGGTGCACAACCGGCCCTTCGCGCCCCGTTGACCCACCCGACGACAAAGTGATGAAAGATGCAAAAGCAGACGCAACACCTGCGCGGGTTTCGACGCGCCCCTCTTTCATAGCGGCCCCTTCGATCACGTCGGCAACGCTGCGCACCCGTGCATCAGGCGTAAAATTATGCAAGATTAGGCCGACCAATAGCCCCCCCCAATGCTGGGATCATCAAAATCCAATACCACGGTATAGACTGGGCAAAGCTGTGCAGCGTTTGCACATTATCCGTTCCATAAAGGAACGACTGTAACCCTTCGATCCCCTTGCGAAAAAACAGGGCTGCAAAGCCAGATGCAATCCCGATAGCCAATGCAATAAACCAGAACTGAACCTGCCCCGGCCCTTCGCGACGCAACAGCTGCCAGCCCCCGCAAAAAGCAATCCATGCAGCGCTGATCTGGGTCATTAGAAAGGATTTCATGGGATCTACCACGTTTGTCTACGGCTTGATTTCTATATGTCTAAGACAAAGCGTCACCGCGTGAAAGCCCGGCGGCCATAATACCTAAACTGTAGGTCTAAACCGCGTTCTGAATCAATTCACGTGCAGCGCCACGCGCAGCTTCCGTGATTGTATCACCTGCAACCATACGCGCGATTTCGTCCACCCGCTCATCAGGCGACAATGGAACAACACGTGACGTTGTCATGCCTTTGGTCACGGATTTTTCAACACGCCAATGATGCGTGCCAAGGGCCGCAACCTGCGGAGAGTGGGTCACTACCAAGACCTGCCCACCCTCGGCCAAAGCTGCCAAACGGCGCCCTACTGCGTCTGCAGTTGCACCACCAACACCGCGATCAATCTCGTCAAAGATCATGGTTAATCCAGCTTCACCGTCGGTAAGACAAACCTTTAGCGCCAGAAGAAAACGACTTAATTCACCACCAGATGCAATCTTGTTTAACTGGCCCGAGGGCGCACCAGGATTGGTCGCCACACAAAACGTCACTGTGTCACGTCCCTCTGGGCCAGCCGTTTCAGGTTCGATCACAGTTTTAAAGACAGCACGGTCCATTTTCAAAGGCGCAAGCTCTGCGGTCACAGCCTTGTCCAACTTGCCCCCAGACTTACGGCGTGCGTTAGTTAGGGCAGTAGCGGCGCCGTCATACCCCGCTTCGGCTGCTGTCAAAGCAACACGCAATTCGGCCAAGTCCGCATCACCCGCATCCAACGCCGTCAGCTTAGCGCTCAAGGTTGTCTCAAGGTCGGCCAATTCATCAGGAGCCACATCATATTTACGGGCCATCGCGCGGATCGCAAACAAGCGTTCCTCGGTGTCTTCAAGTTCGGTAGAATTAAAGGTCAGCGTATCGATGCAGGTCACAATGCCATCCATCGCCTCGTCCAATTCAACCATCGCACGACCCAAGGATGAAATCGGTCCCTCTAACTGGCCGTCGGCTTTGTCGGCAACACCATCCAACCAACGTAATGCATTGCCCATTCGGGCCTCGGCCCCATCCTGCCCCAGCGCCTCAAGAGCTTTGATGACGTCGTCGCGGATTTTTTCGGCACCTTGCATCTGACGGCGGCGTGTATCCAACGCCTCGTCCTCGCCAGGTTCTGGACCTAACGCACCTAACTCAGAAACAGCATGGCGCAAAAATTCTTCTTCAGCGCGGATCGCATCCATCGCTTCTTGTGCCGCTTTCAGTGCTTTGCGCGACGCACCCATCGCGGACCATGCTTTACGCGTTTTGACTTTCGCCCCTTCAACAGAAGCAAATTTATCCAAAATAGCGCGGTGCCCACGCGGGTCAAGCAAACCACGATCATCATGTTGACCGTGTAACTCTAACAATGTCTCGGACAATTGACGTAACACTTCGCCAGAACAACGGCGGTCATTGACCCAAGCCGTTTTACGGCCATCAGAGGTGTTGATGCGGCGCAAGATCAATTCGTCGCCACCAGGCAATCCTGCCTCTTCAAGTACCGCATGTGCTGGATGGCCAACTGGTAGATCGAACCAAGCGGTGACTTCCCCTTGATCCGCACCTTGACGCACCAAGTCGGCACGTCCACGCCACCCCAAAACAAAACCCAGCGAATCCAGCAAGATTGACTTGCCAGCACCCGTTTCGCCCGTCAGCACGTTAAGGCCCGGTTGGAACGCCAATTCCAACCGATCAATGATCAACATGTTCGATATATCAAGCCCGCGTAACATCAGCTTTTGCCTGCTAGATGCGCATGACGCGCACCCTGCATTACAGCCACCGGCCTTTGACCATTTGACGATAGATTTGACGCAACCAACCATCGCCAGACGCTTTCAATTCAAGTCCACGACCTTTAAGCAACTTAAAGCTATCCTCGTACCATTCCGTAGACTGGAAGTTATGGCCAAGGATCGCACCCGCTGTTTGGGCTTCATTCACCAGACCCAAGGACAGGTAGGCCTCAACCAAACGATGCAAAGCTTCGGCGGTATGGGACGTAGTTTGGAAATCTTCAACAACAACACGGAAGCGATTAATCGCAGAAGAATAGTTATCGCGGCGCAAATAATAACGCCCAACTTCCATTTCCTTGCTGGCCAAATGATCGAACGCGAGGTCGAATTTCAAGATCGCAGATTTTGCATATTCGCTATTTGGGTACCGTTCGATCACCTCACGCAAAGACTGCAACGCTTGAAATGTCAAACCTTGGTCACGGCCAACTTCATCGATTTGGTCATAATAACTAAGTGCCAGCAAATACTGTGCGTATGCGGCGTCATCATCATCGGGATAAAAATCGATAAAACGTTGCGCCGACGAGCGGCTGTTTGGGTAATCTTTGTCTTTGTGGAATGCAAAAGCTTGCATGATCAACGCACGTTTGGCGAAGTCTGAATATGGGTAAAGACGCTCGATCTCACCGAAATAAAATGCTGCATCGTCAGGGCGACGGCTTTCTATTTCAAATTCACCACGCTCAAAAATTTGCTCTGCGGTAAACTCTTCCAAAGGGATTTCTTGTTGGTTAAAAACGGTACCGCGCGTCGGCCGACCACCCCCGTCGCTACAGGCGGCCAATACGGCCACCAACACGATAGCACCGACAACTCGTTTCCGTGAGGCACTGCTCGCCATGTATGCTTTCCTCACCGCTATCAACCTTACCCAATCGGGGCCCATTCAAGCTTTGTTGGGTTGCTCCTAGCACATTAAATTAACATGCAGAACCTTGCAAACGCCCATTGCACCTAAGCAACAATAAATCTGAGCAAAGATAAAGGGAATTAGCTAATTATGCGACTTGTGGAATTTCGTCCCAAACAAGTCCATATCCTGGCAACTTTTGCGCCATCCCAGCATCACAAACCACCATGCGAATGGCACCTGGCGTCGCAAAAGCTCTGCGCAACAATGTGTTGGTCAAAGAATGACCCGCACGGACACCAGTGTAACGGCCAATAATCGGAGCCCCTGCCAAAGCCAAATCACCTAATGCATCCAGCATTTTGTGACGAACAGGTTCATCTGAGTGGCGCAGGCCACCAGGGCACAAAATTTTGTCGCCATCAAAGACAACCGCATTTTCACCCGGTGTACCGCCTAAACCCAAACCATTGGCTTTCATCATTTCAACATCTGCCAGACGACAAAATGTACGGCTGTCACATAATTCACGGGCAAAGCTGCCATTATCCATGCGCAATGACTTGCTTTGCCGCCCAATGGCAGCGTCGTCAAAGTCAATGTGGAAATCGATGTGCATCGTATCTGCGGGTTCCAGTATTGCCGTGGCCCCACCTTCCGTCACAGTTACTGTATGCATCACTTCAAATGCACGGACCGGAGCGTTCAAAACCTGAAGCCCGCGCTGCATGATGCCACGTACAAACGGTACTGCAGACCCGTCAACAATTGGAACTTCTGGGCCATCAATTTCGACCAGCGCGTTATGTACGCCGCACCCAGCGAGGGCCGCCATCACGTGTTCAACTGTGGAAATTTCTACACCAGCTGCATTTTCGATTTTCGTGCACAGCGGGGAGCGATTAACAACGTCCCATCGTGCAGGAATTAAATTATCACCATCCAAGACATCAGTGCGCACAAACCAAATACCGTGCTCTGCCCCAGCAGGGCGAATTGTCAATTTCGCAGGTGCGCCTGAGTGAAGGCCTTTACCAGAAAAACTGATCGGTGATTTGATTGTTGTCTGCAAGGTTACCTCAATGGGTGACGCACACTGTTGTGCATTATTGTTATTGAGATACGAAGCCTACGTCACAATCACAACTCAATCATTGCAACACTCTGAAACATGAATGTTACAGATCGGCGGCATTGCGCTACGTCACACCCAAACCCTTGTTATATTAACGAAAAAAGCCGCCCAAGGGCGGCTTCCTTCACACCAATTAAGTGTGGTCAGTTTGCTTGGCGACGCAAGAATGCAGGGATTTCTATCCGCTCCTGGTCCGGGTCCACAGCCTCTATTGGTTGTGGAGCTACTGCAGCTTGTTGCTGAACAGGTGGTTGCTGGCGTGCAACCGGTTGTACAGGTTGTTGTTGATCCCCGTGACCAGTCATCCGGTTAATCAATGAGTTGATCCCAAAGCGCGGACGCTCCGCAGCAGTTTCTTGCGGGTGTGCGGCGGCGGCTGCGGTTGGGTTTGCTCTTTGCGCAGCGGCACGCAAACGCGCCATTGCTTCTGGTGATGGTGTTCCCGGTGCTGGTGCGCGTGGCGCAACAAATGCCTCAGGTTCCGCCTCAAGCGCGCGATCATCATGTGGTTCGAACGCGGCTACTTGTGGCTGATATGCAGGTGGCGGCAGGTCATCTGTCTGTGCAACAAAGGTTCGTGTCTCTTCGCCAAAGATGTCTTCGGCCAAGTCTGATGCCGCAGCTTGTTGCACGTTCAAATCTTCGAACAATGTTGGCTCTGCAGCAGCGGGTGCTGCGGCAACTGGTGCTGCCTCTTCAACCGCAAAACTTGCAGGCAGTGGTGCCGACATGCTGCGACGCGCCACTGGCATTTCTGTACGCACATCAACGGCATCGATACCTGTAGCCACAACACTAACACGCATTATGCCACCAAGTTCGGTGTCCAAAGTAGACCCAACAATGATGTTTGCTTCTGGATCGACTTCTTCACGAATGCGGTTCGCCGCTTCGTCAAGTTCGAACAATGTAAGGTCATGACCACCTGTGATGTTGATCAAGACGCCTTTGGCACCGCGCAACGAAATCTCGTCCAGCAATGGGTTTGCGATGGCTTTTTCAGCGGCTTGGATCGCGCGATCTTCCCCTTCGGCCTCACCTGTACCCATCATGGCTTTGCCCATTTCATCCATTACTGAACGAACGTCTGCAAAGTCGAGGTTGATCAGGCCAGGACGTACCATTAGATCCGTAACGCCTTTGACACCTTGATACAAAACATCATCAGCCATTGAGAAAGCTTCGGTAAATGTTGTTTTCTCATTGGCCAAACGGAATAGATTTTGGTTTGGAATGATAATCAGCGTATCAACAACCTTTTGAAGCGCTTCAACACCTTCTTCAGCCTGACGCATGCGCTTAGCGCCTTCAAACTGGAATGGCTTGGTGACAACGCCAACAGTCAGAACGCCCAACTCACGTGCGGCTTGCGCAATGATTGGCGCAGCGCCAGTCCCAGTACCACCACCCATACCGGCCGTGATAAAACACATGTGGGCACCAGCAAGGTGATCCACGATCTGTTCGATACTTTCTTCAGCAGCTGCCGCGCCAACGCTCGCGCGGGCCCCAGCACCTAAACCTTCGGTGACCTTGATACCCAACTGCACGCGCGTCTTCGAAACCGATTGTTGAAGGGCCTGAGCGTCTGTGTTTGCGACGACGAAATCAACGCCGTCTAGCTGTTTTTCGATCATGTTATTGACCGCGTTGCCTCCAGCGCCCCCGACACCAAACACGGTGATACGAGGTTTCAATTCGTCCTGTCCGGGCATCGAAAGGTTCAGTGTCATTTAGCGTCCGCCTGTTTTATGACCCGCTTTTGCAGGTGTTTTTATGCCTTATACACAGTTATCCTACCGTGATCTTACAGCAACGTCATCCAAAAAAGCAAAAATGACGCAAAATGTGGGCGGTTTTCTGCCACTTTCCACGCCATTTGGTCTGATCAGCCAAATATAGGGGTTACCAGTTGTCGCGGAACCACTTAACGGCGCGGCGCAAAGACCGTGCGGGGTAACGATCTGCTGGAATGTCAAAATCCCACCACTCGTCTTGTGGATGGGCTGCGAACAATGAAAGCCCCACAGCCGAGGCAAAGCTTGGCCCTGTTGCGGCCTGTGGCAAACCATGCACACGCAATGGTCGGCCAAGGCGAACTTGGTGTCCCAAAATCTTACTGGCCAACCCGTCAAGGCCTGGGATTTGGCTGCCGCCACCTGTCAAAACAATCTGTTGGCTTGGCAGGTGATCAAAGCCAGCAGCGTCAAGACGCGCACGGACTTCTTCTAGAATTTCTTCAACACGCGGACGCATGATGCCAATCAATTCGGCACGACTGGCGGTGCGACGGTCATGTTCGTAATCACCGGTATCGCCGCCAATTTCGATCATTTCGCGGTCATCCATGCCAGTGGCGTGAACGCCACCGTAGAATGTTTTGATCCGCTCAGCGTTCGCTGTGGGAACCTGCAACCCAAGCGATATATCGGAGGTGACGTGATCCCCCCCCATGCGGACAGAGTCCGCAAAAATCATGTGCTTCTTTATAAAGATTGAAATGCTGGTCGCACCACCCCCCATATCGATACAGGCAGCACCCAATTCCTGTTCATCTTCGACCAAAGACGAGATGCCGGACACGTATGCAGAAGACGCAATGCCAGCCAATTCAAGATCGCAGCGCTTGATACAATGGGCCAAATTATTTACAGCTGCCGCATCGACTGTCAGCATGTGCATATCGACAGACAGCTCATTGCCCAACTGACCACGTGGATCAGACAGACCCGACCGATGATCCAGCACAAAGTTTACAGGTTGCGCATGCAAAACTTCACGCCCGTCACCGTAGTCAGGAATATCGCAGTGTGACATCACGCGGGCCACATCGTCTTCAGTGACAACCTGGCCATCCAATTGCACCTGAGCGTCAAGACCATAGCTGCGCGGATCGGCACCAGCAAAGCAGGCGATAACGTGATCCACACGAATACCAGCCATTTTCTGGGCGGCTTGCAAGGCTGTGCGAATGGCCCGTTCTGTTTCTTGCATCGCCGTAATTTCACCGAAATGTACACCGCGCGAACGGGTGGTCGCCGCGCCAATCACACGAAATCCGGACTGACCCGCAAGTGGTCCAATTTCGCCATCTTCGCCAATTTTGGTTGAACCGTCAAAGCGCAACACAAGTGCAGCAATCTTTGAACTGCCCACATCCAATACGGCGACAACACCACGTTGCATCGCAATTTTGCGCATATTACGCATACTGCGCTGGCTGTCATAGAGGTCCATCATTGCACTATTGCCCACTTTCCGGAAGCTGCCTGATGCGCCACATTTCTTGTGTGGCGTCATTGTTCATTTTGATTGTTGGTCGCCCATTCAGGCGCATGTCTACACGGGCGACATCGCGGCTTAGAACATCTTGGGCTCCCTCTAGGGCAATCACGTGTTCAAGCGCTGCAACGGCACCTTTTGTTGGCAAAAGGATGCGCTGATCGCGATCTAATACAATGTCCCAGCGACGCGCACCCATGCGGACAACCCCGCGCAGGCGCGTGCCTAATGGCTGTGCTGTAAGGATCAATTCCATCGCCTCTTCCACATGATCGTTGGCACCCTCGCCTGCAATCAATGGCAATTCGGGACGGTCACTGCGGAAGGCCACGTGGGAAACATGGGCCCCGTTTGCATCCAGCAATGACAACGACGTGTGACTGCGCCAAACGGCAACTGGTACACGTGGGACAACATCAATTTGCAACACTCCACCTGGACGAATGCGCAAAGACGCTTCGGCCACGGGTGAAATCGCCATTACCGTTTCGCGCATCCTTTCAAGATCAAGATCAAACGAGCTAATTGGGAAGTCGATTGGAAGGTTAATCCGAATGTCTTCTGCCAAATCGGTTCCTACGCCATCAATAGCCATCAGATTAACCCTGAATTCTGGGCGGCCCTCAATGTTGGCTCTGGCATCCGCCATCGTATCCGTTATCGCGGCCTGACGTTCAGGGTTGGACAAATACGCAATGCCAATGCCAAAGGTCAAAACAAATGGTATCCCTACGCGCAGACCAAATCGAAACAATGGTGTCAGCATCAAACGTTGCATACGCCAAGACCAACGCGATGGTGCTGGGTCAAGCTTTGCGGGCTGTGGGCGGCGGTTCAGCGGTTGCATGTTGCATCCTCTACCATCCAACGGCACAGCTTTGGAAAGCTGATTCCAACGGCCTGTCCTTGTTCTGGGCTAAGCGACGTGGATGTCATTCCAGGTTGAGTGTTGGTTTCAAGTAGGATCAACCCATCGGCGCCTTTGGTTTCATCCCAGCGAAAATCTGTACGGCTCACACCGCGACAGCCCAACGCAACATGGGCACGTAAAGCGTAGTCCATACACAGGTCAAAAATGTTGGATGGGATATCTGCTGGGACGATATGGGAAGACCCGCCTTCTTTGTATTTCGCGTCGTAGTCGTACCAACCAGTGGTCAAGATATCGGTTACCGTCAGGGCACGATCGCCCACCACCGTAGTGGTCAATTCACGACCGGGTGCAAACGCTTCCACCATCACTTCGGCAGGCATATTCGCGTCCAATTGCGGAGGACCATTGTTTTCAGCGTCCACAAGATAAACGCCAACACTAGACCCTTCATTGTTGGGCTTCACCACATAAGGTGGTTCCATAACGTGACGGGCACGCACATCATCAGCAGCCGCAATCACGCTTTTTACAATCGGCAGACCAGCTTGGGCAAACACTTCTTTGCTCCGCTGCTTGTCCATCGCAAGAGCAGACGCCAAAACGCCTGAATGGGAATATGGGATCCCAAGCCATTCAAGCATACCTTGAACGCAACCGTCTTCACCCCAACGCCCATGCAGGCAATTAAGAACCACATCGGGCTTCATGTCTGATAAAATGACAGAAAGATCGGGGCCTGCATCGACCTCAATCACTTCAAATCCTTCTTCCCGCAACGCGGCAGCACAGGCGTGTCCACTGGACAATGACACCTCGCGTTCAGCGGAGGGGCCACCCATCAATACTGCAACTGTTCGGGGCGTCCTGCTCGACTGACCCACCAAATTGCCTCTAAGTCCCGAACCTATTTGTTAGGTTCTTGTTGTTTTTATTGCCGTTTTCGGCTTTTTATCTATGCGGATTTTCACCCATACAGATGAACTAGGGTTCACCCACCCGCATAATTTCCCATTCTAGCGTGATACCACTGGAATCGTAAACCTTTTTTCGCACATCTTCGCCCAAACCCTCAAGATCGGCGGCAGTTGCGTCGCCAGTGTTAATCATAAAATTGGAGTGCATTTCGCTCATCTGCGCCCCGCCACGCCGTGCGCCGCGCATGCCAGCGTCGTCAATCACCTTCCACGCTTTCAAATCATGAACATCATCCGCCTGCCCCGTACTGGAAAACCCAGCGGGGTTGCGGAATGTACTTCCCGCACTGCGATCTTTGGTGGGCTGGCTTGCATCTCGCTTGGCCAACTGTTCTTCCATACGCGCATGAAGTGTTGCGGGGTCACCCGATGGTCCCTCAAGAACTGCGCTGACAATCACGGCACCCTCAGGCAATTCGGTCTGGCGATATTGGAATTTTAGGTCATCCACTGAAAGCGTTACAATCTCACCACTGCGCAACACAGCTGTCGCCTCGACAAACACATCAGCTGTGTAACTTCCATAACAGCCCGCATTCATGCGCACAGCACCACCGATACTGCCAGGGATTGTACGTAAGAATGTCAAATCGACGCCTGCGTCAGCGGCCTTGCGCGCCACATGGGAATCCAGCGCGGCTCCCCCAACAGTTACACGATTGCCCGCAACTTCAATCCCGTTGAAACCGCGACCCATCCGCACAACGACGACCCGTAATCCGCCGTCACGCACAATTAAATTACTTCCCACGCCCATTGGGAAAATGTGGATACTTGGATCAAGCGCCTTTAGAAATTCCGACAAGTCTTCGACATCTGCAGGCTGAAACAAATAGTCCGCTGGGCCGCCAACTCTTAACCACGTCAAATCCGACAATACGCGCGCAGGGGTGATGCGGCCACGTACTTTTGGCAGATCTGTCATTCGTCATTCCGATTTGCGCGCGCCCGCGCAACCAAAACACCCAGCATAAATGCAGAACACTGGAACAACATTAAGGTGGCCAACAACATAAGACCTGTTCCGGAAAGGGTGCCATCACCAAAGGCCGTAACCATCAAAAGAATGGCAACTGTCACGCAGATTGCCAACCAAGCCGCAAACACAACCAAGCGCATTTTAAAGCCAAGCCATAGGCTGATCATGGCGGATACGGCCAATGGGGATACAAAAATTAGGCTGCTCATTATGCTGATCCTTTTGTTTGGTTCTTCACCCAGCGACCAAGGTATATCACAGGCCAGCGCAGCACGCTCATGGCTGCCACCAAAACCACCAAGCCGATCCAAGGCCCGTTTTGCCATGTAACAAAGCCCAACAACGGAATTCCGATACCGACCAGGATATAGGCATTGCGCCAATGGTAATCTTTACTGGGTGTCATCGCCAAAACATTGGCAATCAGCGCCCAAACACAAGCGAGGATCAGGGAAAGGCTCATTTATACATCTCCGGTGGGAGTTGAGGGTTTTGACCACGCAGTTTCGCCCAAATGAAACGAAGCGGATTACGGAACATTGATAGAAACGCAACCACAGCTGCTATGGCGACCAAAGGGTTGATTTGGATACCAATCATGATGATCAGGATCGGGGCTACGATCAGCAGGATCACAGCGGGTACGTATTGAAGGCGGATGGGCAGCATAGCACAGATGGCAGAGGCAAAGACCCAAAGGATGCAGAGGTATAGGAGGGTCATAAATTCCTCTTTTGAGAGTGCAAAAGCCAACTCCTGCCCAACAGGAGACCAACAAGCCATAAGGGAAGGAAAGGCACCACTAAAAAAACCCAACGAATGCAAAGGGACCACCGCTAAACATTGGAGCTAGAATAATGAGCCAAG
>CAJJBH010000018.1 GCA_905182355.1 uncultured Paracoccaceae bacterium
TAAGACGATACCTTGCGACCAGGAGACCACAGCTATGTCAAACATCCACGACCCAAAAGATCCGCGTCACACGCGGTTGTTCGAATTGCTGCGTCAAAAGCATGCGGCCGATACATTTGCAGGCAATGTTCAAGGTTTCAAAGTCCGGCGCGTGAACAAGGAAGAGTTGGACGAAATCAAACGCGTCGCAGCCCGTTCAATAGCGCGCGTAAATTAATCCTGATCAAAGGGGTTATAGTGCTCGCCTTCGGGTTCACCTTTATACCCAAGGGCTACCACAAATTTCTCTGAACTATCTGAGCGTGACGCTGGCGGTTTAAAGTTATGCACCTTTGTAAAGCGTTGCTTAAGTACCTTTTGCAAATCACCCTCTGCCCCACCAGCCAAAACCTTGGCGACAAAGGTGCCGCCCTCTTCCAAAACATCAAACGAGAAATAAGCCGCTGCTTCGCACAGTGAAATGATCTTAAGGTGGTCGGTTTGTTTGTGTCCCGTGCTTGATGCCGCCATATCGGACATCACAACATCCGCTTTACCGCCAAGCCATTCTTTGACTTGGACATCCGCGCCCTCGTCCATGAAATCAAGAACATACAAATCGCATCCTGCGATCGTGTCCATCACCTGCAAATCGATTCCAAGGATGGTGCCAACTGCTTTGCCAGCTTTTTCACCTAAAATGTTTGATCGTTTAACCGCAACCTGACACCAACCACCGGGTGCCGCCCCAAGATCGACAATCCGCGCACCGGGTACCAGAAAACGAAACTTGTCATCAAGTTCCATAATCTTGTACGCCGCGCGGCCACGATAGCCTTCAGCTTTGGCGCGTTTGACGTAGGGATCGTTCAATTGGCGTTGCAACCAACGTGTCGAACTATTGGAACGACCACGGGCAGACTTAACCTTGACCTTCAGGTCACGTTGGCCACGCCCTGATGTATTTTTGCCCGACGGTGTTTTACCACCACCGCTGGCTCCTGGTGCTTTCGCCATAACTATAGTGCTCCGCGTTCTAACACGCCATCGGCGCTCATTTGTGCGTATAACAGGCCTTCGCGCAGACCGCGATCCGCAACTGACAACCTATCTGTTGGCCAACAGCGCATTAACGCCTGTAAGATCGCAGCGCCAGACATAATTAAAGCCTGACGATCCTGACCAATGCGCGGATCGGCACGACGACCTGTCGGGCCCATTTCCAGATAGGACTGGATAACTTTATCAATTTGAACCGAAGACATCCTCAAACCGTCTACTTTGGTACGGTCATAGCGCTTCAACCCAAGATGGCTGGCCGCAACTGTCGTAACCGTGCCCGAGGTTCCTACAATCTGAAACCGTTCACGCGCTTTTTCATCATGATATGGCGCAAAACCGGATAGATTTTCTTCAAAAAACCAGCTCATCAATGCAAACCGTGCGCCATCATCTTCAACATCGTTGAATTGGTCGCGCAAAGTGGCCACGCCTAAAGGTACGCTGATCCAGTCTACGACACGGGCGGATGGGATGCTTTTGTTGCTGCGCGCGAACCCCGTTTCGAGTTGCATAATGGAATGTGGTCTATCCCTTTTGGGAACTTGGGACATGTCGATCCAGACCAACTCGGTTGATCCCCCACCAATGTCGACCACCAACAGGTTTTCCGTCTTTTTGTTGACCAACGGCGCACAGGAAATAGCGGCAAGGCGTGCTTCTTCTTCGGGCGCGATAATGTCCAACCGCAGACCTGTTTCACGCTGCACACGTTTGATGAACTCATCAGCGTTTGTTGCACGACGACAGGCTTCGGTTGCAACCAAACGCATGTGTTTCACGCGATGTTTACGCAGCTTCTGCTGACAAATGCGCAATGCTTGAATGGTACGCATCATTGATCCGCGCGACAATCGCCCGGTTTTCTCAAGCCCCGCGCCCAATTGGACGGACTTCGAGAAGCTGTCGACCACATGAAAACCTGTGCCCTTTGGCTGGGCAATTAACATGCGGCAACTATTCGTGCCAAGATCAAGCGCTGCATACAGCGGTTTTGACCCAGACCTTACAGGTACAGGGCTCAGACTGGGGCCCAAGTTTGCAACTAGGGCTTTATTTTCGAGCGCGCCAATACCTTGGGGACGCTTTGGCGCCATGGTTTGCGCCTTTCATATCGAGTTACACCGACGATAGGCTTTGCGTCGCGCTCACGCAAGTGGCCCATTTGCCCTTTGGGCCTGCTTTGTGTTTTTTATCATTCATAAAAACTATGAGAAATTCGGGTGGGCGTTTGGCTGGTCAAACATCCCAACACAGATTAGCCAGAAGTCGCGGAATGATCTGTTTCTGTCGAAAAACGGCGCCGGAATCATAATGCCCTGCCCTAGACAGGAATTCAGATGCGAAAAAATGCAACAGGGAGACCCATTTTCATGCCAGATGTGACCATCGTGTATTGGCGCGACATTCCAGCCCAAGTGATTGTGGGCAAAGGCCGTCGTGGTTCCAAACGCCAGCTTCCCGAGCGCTTTGAACAGGCTATTGATCGCGCTGCCATGAAAGTGAACGCCAAAGACGCAGATGCTTATTTGGCGGAATGGCGCAAAGCGGCCCCCTACACAGTTGAAGGCGACCCCGCTGAGATCGTGGAGGCAGAGGCCCTGCGCCTTGAAACCGAATATGACCAAGAGCGCATCAAAGCGCTGATTGCTAATGATGGCCACGCCTAAATTTAGGCACATGAAAGGGAAGCTGATGGCTTTGCTTAACTTCAAACGATCCGCAGACCCCGTCGCTGGTGCTATCAGCCCCGAGGTCGAAACCTTTCTTCAAGGTTATTCAATTGAGGTGATGCCGCGTACGGCGTCCAAGGTTGAAGATTTCCGCGCTATTCTGCCCAAAGGCACTCGCGTTTATATCGCCCACATCGAGGGCACTCCGATAGAAGAAATGGTATCCACGGCCGCGCGTATCAACGCCGAAGGCTTTGACGTGATGCCCCACTTTCCTGCCCGCATCATTCACGACCAAGCAATGCTTGCTGACTGGATTGCACGTTACCAAGGCGAGGCAAATGTAAATCAAGCGCTGTTGTTGGCCGGTGGTGTGACCAAACCACATGGTGATTACCATTCCTCCATGCAGTTGATGGAAAGCGGCGAATTCGACAAAGCTGGTTTCAAACGACTACACGTGGCTGGCCATCCAGAGGGCAACAAAGACATCGACCCGAATGGCGGCATGTCCAATGTTGACGATGCACTGCGTTGGAAGCAGGATTTTTCAAACCGCACGGACGCAGAAATGGCACTGGCCACGCAATTTGCGTTTGAATCCGGTCCAATCATTGAATGGGCCAAATCGCTGGAAGACGCAGGCATCGATATCCCAATTCACATCGGCATTGCTGGTCCCGCAAAATTACAAACCATGATCAAATTCGCCATTGCATGTGGCGTTGGTCCCTCATTGCGCGTCCTACAACGCCGCGCCAAAGATGTGACGAAAATGCTGCTGCCGTTCGAACCTACGGACGTTATTAGCGACCTGGCCACACATGCTGCCGCGAACCCCGATACAAACATTGTCAAAGTGCACTTCTTTCCCCTTGGCGGGATCAAGACCAATGCAAACTGGGCTATTTCCAACGGTGGCAGCGCGGCTGTTCCCGTCAACGCATCTTAATCTTGTTCCTTAAGGACACCTTATAAATGACCCGTACGATTGTAGAATCCAAAACCAAAACAGCCATAATCGGCTTTGACCAACCCTTTTGCGTCATTGGCGAACGGATCAATCCAACGGGGCGAAAAATCCTGTCCGAAGAACTGGAACGCGGTGATTTTTCACGCGTTGAAGCGGATGCAGTTGCCCAAGTCATGGCGGGTGCCAATATCTTGGACGTGAATTCTGGCGCTGTCTTTTCAAATAAGATGGCTGAAGATCCACGTTACGCCGACAACAACTTTGTTGAGCCGATGTTGATGAAAGAGTTGATCGAACGTGTTCAGGCAATCGTGGACGTGCCTTTGTGCATCGACAGTTCTGTTCCCGGCGCTTTGGAAAACGGTCTGGCCGCTGCTGAGGGCCGCCCGTTGTTGAATTCGGTTACAGGCGAAGAGGACCGCATGGAATTGGTTCTGCCGCTGGTCAAAAAGTACAATGTGCCAGTGGTTGCGATTTCCAATGATGACACAGGCATTTCGGAAGACCCCGATGTGCGTTTTGCAGTAGCAAAGCGGATTGTGGAAAGGGCTGCAGATTTCGGCATTCCTGCACACGATATTGTTGTTGATCCGCTTGTTATGCCGATTGGCGCTATGGGAACAGCAGGCTTGCAGGTGTTCGCATTGGTCCGTCGTTTGCGTGAAGAATTAGGCGTGAACACCACCTGCGGCGCGTCTAACATCTCGTTTGGTCTGCCAAACCGCCACGGTATCAACAACGCGTTTTTGCCGATGGCGATGGCTGCTGGTATGACATCGGCGATTATGAACCCTGTTGCTCTGCCAATTGGACCGATTAAAATCGCTGAGAAGCGGGCTGAAGTAGAAGCTGCTGGGATCGTCCTTCCCGAGGGGATGACCGACGAGGCATTTGTGCAGATGTTTGGCCTTGGTTCCACCCTCCCACGCGCTGGAAAAGAGATGGAGGCCATTCGTGCTGCCAACTTCCTGACCAACAATGACCCGCACGGCGGTGAGTGGATCCGCACCAATAAAGTCGCTCCAAAAGCTGGCGATGAAAATCGCGGGCGTGCAGGCCGTAGCGGCGGACGTCGTCGTCGCGACTAAATTTGATTTTAGTACAAGTCATAGGCCTCCAAGTTACATGCTTGGAGGCCTTTTTATTTGACGCCGCTTGGAACTGACGATTTTAGGAAACTGCGCCGCGCTGTTCATTGCGCCCCATTGAAACCAAAAGATTTGACTCTGTTTGCAGTGTCTCAAAATCAGCTTTGTTCTGCATCCCCCTCCAGCCACACCCAATAAGCGATTGGGCGACGGCACCGCCCAACGTGGTTCCAGGCCCAGCTACGATAAAGACATCAGGGGCGAATTCTTTTGCCGCCGTTTCTATCGCTTTAGAGAAATTGTAGGTTTCAGTCACTTGCGCACCCAAGGTGTAGTTCCACATCTTGGCTAGGTCACAGCTATCATCCCACCAAATATTACCGAAACCATCGATCAAAGGTACATCAGGTGATTTCACTATGATATCAGACAATTGCGACCGACCTTGTGCCGCGACATCTGTCTGTAAATGACTGTGAAACGCCGCATGGTTCTGCAGGCGCATTGGAAAACGGCCCATATTTTTTGGAACAGAGGCTTCAAGGGCGCTTAACCCTGCCTCGTTGCCAGCAAGAACCATCAGGCCGCCCAAATCGATCGAGAGACACAGATCGTGTCCCGATTTTGCATCAATGCTGCGCACCGTTTCCAACAGCTGTTGTTTGCGCCCTTTGTCTGTTACCCAGTTTTCATCGGTTACGGGATAAACCAATTGCCCGCCGATCAAATGGCGCTGCATCAGGTCGCCCATCGTATTAACCAGCCGAAATCCATCCTGTGCTGAAACCGCGCCAGCCAATGCCAACGCGATGTACCAGCCCATCGAATTGCCCGCCACCGCAACAACTTCGATGTCATCGTTCAAACTGCTACCATCGCAATATGCGCTTGCATAGATCAGGCCTGACGCATTGTCGCCGCGGGTGAAAATGTCGGGGGCAAAGCGTTTCGAGGCATCCAAATCAGTGAGTGTCACTTGTCCCAAAGCCACGCGCTGCGCATCGAAACCGTTTAAAACCATATCAAATTGAGGCCTATGCTGTTTCAAATAGCCAAGTTCGGGCGCGTTGTAGGTTCCCCGACCAGGGCAAATCAGGACTGCGCGGCGGGTCATTTTTCACCTCGTTTCATCAAGTCATTTGCAGCTTCAATAATGCTGTCTTTCGAAGGCATTGTGGCCGCATATGCGGGCCCAGTTGCGATAAAACTGTCTTGCGCAACCAGCCGCGCAAAATTCCCGATCTGTTCTTCGGCAAACATCGCCATCAAACCTTCTGCTTGCCCACCTGTGGCACGACATTCATCTACGATCAGGACATTTTCACAGCCCGAAATTGCGTCAAGCAACGATGATTTCGGTAATGGTGCCAGCCAACGAAGGTCAATCACACGGGTCTTAGTGCCAGTCGCCTCGAGTACTTTGGCCGCTTGGCGGGAAAGGTAATGGCCGTTCCCATAAGTCACGATAGCAAGGTCACGTCCGTTACCGTGAATGCCTACCTCATCCAGTCCAATCCGTTTTTCTGGCGTTGGATAAAGACCCATCCATGCACCATCCCCGTCTTCAAGATCACGGGTATGATACAGCGCAATGGGTTCAACGAAGACCACAACACGTTGTTCTTCACGCGCCAACCTTACCGCTTCGCGCATCATCGCGGCGGCGTCTGCCCCACAAGATGGGCAGGCGATGATAAGGCCCGGAATATCGCGTAAAACAGCAAGCGAATTGTCGTTGTGAAAATGCCCACCAAACCCCTTTTGATATCCCAAACCTGCAATTCTAAGAACCATAGGATTGGTGAATTGCCCATTTGAAAAGAATGGCAGCGTTGCCGCCTCCCCACGCAATTGATCTTCGGCATTGTGCAAATACGCCAGAAACTGAATTTCAGGGATTGGCACAAAGCCATTGTGCCCCAATCCGATTGCCAAGCCTAAGATTGATTGTTCGTCCAACAGGCTGTCGATGACACGGGATTTCCCAAATCGTTTTTGCAGTTTCTGAGTGACCCCATAAACGCCACCCTTCAGCCCAACGTCTTCACCCATCAAAACAACTTCGGAATGTGCAAGCATCAGATCAGTAAGCGCCCAATTGATCAGCTTGCTCATCGTTTGGGGGGTAGATTGCGCCTTTATTTCACCATCAAATGCTAGGGCTCTGGCGTCCATGGTCACGCCATTTGTGGGCTTGCAAGCACGAGAGGGCGGTACAATACTTGCCATAATCTGATCTGCGGTTTTAAGGCGTGGGCGCTTAACCGCTTCATATGAGACGGCGTCAACACGGGTTTGAGTTTGTTTGTAAATCTCAAGCGCACAGTCCAAGGGCAATGCACCTGCATCGCGCAAAAGACGAACGGAATGCAGAAGCGGATCATTAGCCTCGTCTTGCTCCACTTCGGATTTAGGCAAATATGTCGTGGCAACGTCGGGTCCAGCGTGCCCATATAGGCGCACCATACGCAGATGCAAAAACGCGGGTTTCTTGCGGGTCCGGACATAAGCGGCCGCCTGTTGTGTCACGGCAAAGGTGTCATAAATATCCAAACCATCGGCTTCGAAATACTTCACACCAGGGCGATGTTTCATCGATGCCGCAATCCAGCCTTGCGGGGTCTTGGTGGATATTCCAATTCCGTTGTCTTCGCACACAAACAACAGCGGCAATGGCGCGGATTGAACCGATGACCAGCCCGCAGCATTAATCGCGCCCTGCGCTGTTGCGTGGTTCGCAGACGCATCGCCAAAGGAACAGATCGCAATTCCATCGTTTGGCAATTGGCGGTGTTCTGGGGCGTGACGCTGTGCCAATCCAAGTGAGTATGCAGCACCAACCGCTTTGGGCAAATGACTTGCTATTGTTGAGGTTTGCGGTGGAATAAACAGCGCCTTTGATCCAAGCACCTTATGGCGCCCGCCACTGATTGGGTCATCAACCGCGCAGGCAAAGCTTAACAACATATCCCATGTCATTGTCTGCCCATCAACCTGATCCGCACGCGCCAATTGGAACGCCGCATCGCGGTAATGCAGGAACGCAATATCATCCGGGCGCAAGGCTCGTGCCACAGCCGCCATGCCTTCATGGCCAGACGACCCGATAGTGTAAAACCCCTGCCCTTCTTTTTGCATCCGTCGGCTTGTGCGATCTAACGCACGGCTGGTGACTTGGGCGCGAAACACCTCGACCGCCATATGCGGGTCAAGGCGGTCTGTGGGGGCCGCACCCTTTGGTAAATCATCCGCGGCCACACGACGAAGGAAATTGTCGTGAACGATTTCAGCACGATCCATTATGATCCCCTATTTGCCGTGTTGAAGAATAAGATCTTTGTAAAGCCCGCGGATGCGGTGGAACACCGGCCCCGCCTTTGCCCCGCCAATGATACGACCATCGATTGTAAAGACAGGCGTTTGCGCCCCGAATGTCCCTGTCAAAAACACCTCGTCCGCGCTGTAAGTATCAACCAATGAATAGTTTCGTTCAAACACAGGAATGTCGTTGGCACGGCACAAATCGATCACCTTTTGGCGGGTGATCCCGTTCATGCAGTAGTCCCCTGTTGAAGTCCAAACAGCACCCTTTTTTACGATAAAGAAGTTGCAGGCGTTGGTTGTGTTCACAAATCCAAACGGGTCCAGCATCAGTGCCTCGTCCGCGCCCGCCCGCAACGCATGGTTCAGCGCGATGATGCAATTCAACTTTGAATGTGAATTCAGTTTGGAATCCTGGGTCAATGGTAAGCCGCGATGATGTGGTACGGTGTACAAGGAAATACCCCGGTCAATCACACTATCATCAGGTTTTGAGTGTTCAGCGATAATCACGATTGTTGAACCAAAAATGCTAAGGTGCGGATGTTGGAATGGTTTCCGCTTTTTTCCCCGGGTCACCATCATTCGAATATGTGCGTCTGTGGTCATTTCATTTGCGTCAAGCGTATCATGGATGGCTTGTACCAATTCGGCCCGCGTCTTTCCAATCTCAAGATCGATGTACAGGGCAGCCTCGAACAAACGATCCAAGTGATCGTCCATAAACGCGATATGCCCGTCATAAATGCGCATGCCCTCCCAAATACCGTCACCCAACATGAACCCACTGTCATAAACCGAAACAACGGCCTGTTCACGTGGGACAAGATTTCCGTCTACGTAAATTTTGATATTTTCGTTGCGCACATCTTCTGGCGCGTCGTGGGTAGAAACATGATCTAATGTTGTCATTGGCTGGCCTTCGAGTGTTTGATATTGCTTAATAAGGCGGTGCCTAATTTAACAGTAGCAGATGCCTATGAGGCCGCAGGGTCAAGCCCCGAAACCACACGGTGCCTCAATGTTCTTTGACAAGGGAAATTCACACGATGTCAGAACCCAAACCAGACGTTATACATTTAAATTCTGGTGATTTTCGCGCCGAAATAACACCGCATGGTGCGACACTAACCCGTTTTAGGATGGGTCAGCGCGATCTGATTCTTGGGCTGCGCAGAGGTGCAGACATTGTGCTGAACACCTTTTACGCAGGAGCCATTGTGGGACCAATCGCCAATCGGATTTCAAAGGGTCATGTTGTTGTTGACGCCAAATCCTATCAAATGGAGTGTAATGAAATTGGTGAAGCGGCTTTGCACTCCGGAAGTGACGGGCTGCATAAATATATGTGGGATATCATCGAGCAAACGGCATCAAGTGTTTCCCTGACGTGTCGCCTGCCCGATGGATACAGTGGTTTGCCCGGCAATCGAGATATAATGGTCGTCTACGCACTGGAGCCAACCGGCTTGTCAGTAAACATCACTGCGAAAACCGATAAGAAAACACCAATAAATATCGCGCATCATCCGTATTGGGCGCTTGACCCTGAACAGTCAAAAACAACACTTACCGTGGATGCACAATCCTACCTGCCCAAACAACGCAATGGATTGCCTGACGGGAATATTGCACCTGTCGAAGCAACGAAGTTTGACCTTATAAAACCAAGGGCGATTGGCTCCAACGCAACGATTGATCATAATTGGTGCCTAAATACTGTCAAAAACAGCGAACCGCGCCATGTCGCCAGATTGCGTACCAAGGACGGGTTGCAATTGGATATTGCCACAACCGAAGTTGGATTGCAGGTTTACACGGGATCAGGACTGCCAATTCTACCAGTCTCCGAGTGTATTGGTGCCCAGATAAAGCCAAACGCTGGAATCGCATTGGAGCCGCAGGGTTGGCCTGATGCACCGAACCAAGCATCCTTTCCCAGCATTATGGTTGATAAGGGTGAAACCTACAGGCAGATTACACGTTATACGGTTTATCAAACATAGCCCCGTAAAATTTGCCACAAAGTTGCCATAATTAGGCCTCTAACACGACATCATTATCTGCTGTTAATTTTAACACACTCCCACAGCGGCACATAAATAGTATTTGGATAATGAGGCAGAGCATGTCACAGACCAACTCAAATCAGGCGCCAACACCGCAATCCGTTTCAGCACAGAGTTCACAACCCACTCCGGTTATTACAGACTACGCCAGCCTTTGATTGGCAAAAGGGAAGTGACAGATGCCCTGTAATTGGATAAATATCGGGCATGACATCACCCTTCTCTTCCATCCGAAATCTAGGTCCAGCATACGAAGAAAGCTGTGCCAAAATTGGTATTAACTCAGCAGAAAAACTGCGTGAGGTTGGCACGGATGAGACATATCGACGTCTTTTGCAGGCAGGTACAAAACCTCATTTCATTGGCTATTACGTGTTGGTTATGGCCCTGCAGGGTCGTCCATGGAATGATTGTAAAGGCGACGAAAAGAAAAAACTACGGCTTGTTTTTGATTCAATCAAGGCTGAAGCCATCGATGAAGGTCACGGTGCATTTGAGCAAATGATGGACCAGATCGGTGTGCGCGCACCCTCTCCCTAATGTATCCGGCTTGCTTCTTAACTATGGGTAATGGCGTATTATCCCCCAATTAAAAGGGGTTTATTAGGACGGCTTCACCAATCACCCTTGCACTTTTGTTGCCACACGTTGCGGTTTTACTGCAAAAAAGGTTTGGTAAACCATTTTTTTATCAATGTGGCTTTATGTCTTTTGGGATATATCCCCAGTGTCGTGCATGCGTTCAACTTGTTTGGCAAAGACAGCAAGATCTAACGGATCTACATTTTTCAAATAGATTGGGCGGGTGATCAAATCACCCGCCCAAAAATTTTCGCACTCTGTAAAGTGGTGGCTTAGCCAACCAGCTCTAGACCAGAGAAGAAGTAAGCGATTTCTTCCGCAGCGGTTTCAGGTGCGTCTGAACCGTGTACGGAGTTTTCGCCAACGCTTTGTGCAAATTCAGCGCGGATTGTGCCTGCTGCTGCGTCGCTTGGGTTTGTTGCGCCCATAACTTCGCGGTTTTTCGCAATTGCGCCTTCACCTTCAAGAACCTGAACAACAACTGGTTCAGAAATCATGAATTCACAAAGTTCGCCAAAGAATGGACGCTCAGCGTGGACGCCATAGAATGCTTGGGCTTGTGCCAATGTCATTTGAATACGCTTGGATGCGACAACGCGCAGACCAGCTTCTTCAAATTTGGCCACGATTTTGCCTGTAAGGTTACGTTTTGTTGCATCTGGTTTGATGATTGAAAAAGTACGCTCTAGCGCCATGGGTTTGCTCCTAAATCTGGGCAGGCCTATGCCAACCCTTACGATATTGCGGGCCGCGTAACATGGCAGCGCGTGCAATAAAAGGCTCTTGTGTGCGAAATGGGTGTGAATAGCACCGGAACACGCGTTGACGCGGTGTGTAGGATCAGTCAAACCGCGCGAATGTTACGTATATCAGATATATCATATTCCGTCGAAGGCCGCCCGCTGCTTGTGGGTGCCAATGCTGTAATTCCAGATGGCCATAAAGTTGGCCTGATCGGTGCAAATGGTGCGGGTAAAACCACATTGTTCAAGCTGATCCGTGGTGAGTTGGGGCTGGATGGTGGCGAAATTTCACTTCCCACCAAAGCCAAAATTGGCGGTGTGGCCCAAGAAGTGCCCGCAAACGAAGTCTCACTTTTGGACACGGTTTTGGCCGCAGACACCGAACGCGCATCTTTAATGGCCGAGGAAACCGAAGACCCGTCGCGGATCGCAGAAATTCAGACCCGACTTGTTGACATCAACGCATGGTCCGCAGAGGCGCGTGCCTCAACAATCCTTAAAGGTCTTGGCTTTGAGGATGCGGAACAACGCCAACCCTGTTCCGCATTCTCTGGTGGCTGGCGCATGCGTGTGGCTTTGGCTGCCGTTTTGTTTGCCCAACCTGACTTGTTGCTGCTCGATGAGCCAACAAACTATCTTGACCTTGAGGGCGCACTTTGGCTGGAAGCTTACCTTGCCAAATATCCAAACACAGTTATCATCATTAGCCACGACCGTGGCCTGCTGAACCGCGCAGTCGAGGGAATTTTACATCTCGAAGAAAAATGTCTGACTTTCTATTCTGGCCCATACGATCAGTTTGCGCGCCAACGTGCTGAACGCCGCGCAGTTCAGGCCGCTATGGCGAAGAAACAGCAAGCCCGCAAAGATCATATGCAGTCGTTTGTGGACCGCTTTAAGGCGACCGCTTCAAAAGCCAAACAAGCTCAATCACGCCTTAAGATGATTGAAAAAATGGACATGATTGCAGCGCCTGAAGAAGCGGCCAAACGCGTGTTTACGTTCCCCGAACCTGAGGAAATGGCACCACCTATTATTGCTATCGAAGGTGGGACAACGGGTTACGACGAAACTGTAGTCCTTTCAAAACTGAACCTTCGCATCGACCAAGACGATCGTATCGCCCTCTTGGGCAAAAACGGTCAGGGCAAATCAACGCTGTCTAAACTGCTGTCGGACCGCCTGCCCCTTATGGCTGGTAAAATGATCCGTTCCAACAAGTTGCGCATCGGATATTTTGCGCAGCATCAGGTGGACGAATTAATTGTTAACGAAACACCTTTGCAGCACCTTCAAACAGTGCGTCCCGGTGTGATGCAGTCAAAACTGCGGGCAACCCTTGCAGGTTTTGGCCTTGGTCCGGATCAAGCAGAAACAGCTGTTGGGCGCCTGTCTGGTGGTCAAAAAGCGCGCCTTTCATTGCTGCTAGCGACGATTGACGCCCCGCACATGCTGATCTTGGATGAGCCAACCAACCACCTTGATATCGAAAGTCGCGAGGCTCTTGTCGAGGCGTTAACTGCATACAGTGGTGCAGTAATCCTTGTCAGCCACGATATGCACTTGTTGTCGATGGTTGCGGACCGCTTGTGGTTGGTTTCAGATGGCACGGTTACGCCTTATGACGACGACCTTGAAAGCTACCGTAAACTGCTGCTTTCAAGCGATAAGCCTTCTAAAGGTAAATCGAAAGTCAACGTCGCCCCACCAAAAGAAAAAAAGCTTAGCCGTGATGCTGTCCTTGCCCTGCGTGGCGAAGTCCGGAAATCTGAAGCGCGTGTTACAAAACTAAACGAAATGCGCGATAAGTTGGCAAAAAAGCTTGCGGATCCTTCATTGTACGAGGATGCTAAGCTGGGCGAGATGGAAGTATGGCAGAAAAAATACGCTGAGGTTATGGGCGCACTCGATCGGGCTGAAGCCTTGTGGATGCAAGACCTTGAAAAATTGGAAAAGGCTGGAACGGCCTGATATAATATTTCTTTTGATGAAATAAACTCTGGGGTCTGGGGCTAAGCCCCAACGGATAATATATGATCGATACAACATTTTTAATAATGGCATTTGTGACCATGTTTGTCGTTATCGACCCCATTGGTTTGGCCCCCCTTTTTGTCGCCTTGACCCAAGGCATGTCTGCCTCTGCCAAGCGTAAGATTGCGTTCAGATCCTGCGCCATCGCAATTGTGCTACTGGTTGTGTTCGCGCTGTTGGGCGAAGCGGTGCTTGAATTCATTGGTATTTCGATGGCCGCGTTCCGCATTGCTGGTGGTATCCTCTTGTTCATAACAGCCCTCGATATGTTGTTTGAGCGGCGTACGAAACGCCGCGAAGACACGGCTGATGACGAAGATCACAGTGACGATCCATCTGTGTTCCCGCTTGCTATCCCTTTGATTGCAGGACCTGGCGCGATTGCATCCGTGATTTTGCTAACAGGTCAGCGGCCTGGTGCCGAAGGGTTGGCCATGGTTTTGGGTGTCACAGCTGCTGTCGTTATTTTGGTCATGGTATTGTTTCTGGCAAGTGGTTTGATCGAAAAGGCCTTGGGGAAAACGGGCATAACTGTCGTCACACGTCTTTTGGGTATGTTGCTTGCAGCCCTCT
This sequence comes from uncultured Paracoccaceae bacterium, assembly GCA_905182355.1. Classification (GTDB taxonomy): domain Bacteria; phylum Pseudomonadota; class Alphaproteobacteria; order Rhodobacterales; family Rhodobacteraceae; genus Ascidiaceihabitans. The sequence goes on from CAJJBH010000018.1 coordinate 14,095, forward strand.
CAGTTCAATTTGTCCTTGATGGGCTGCGTGACTTCAGCAGCTTTGCTGTAACTTCAGGTGGCTAATCCATGGGTAACGACATCTTTGCGCAGGCAACTTATCTTGTTCTACTTGGCTTGCTTTTATCCGCCGGAATGTGGACACGCAGCCGTAAAAACTTAAGCCAAACTGCCCAACACGGTGCCATTTGGGTTCTGATTTTTATAGCGGCAATTGGCGCATTTGGGGTCTGGGGCGATATCGAGCGTCATCTGGGATCACAATCAACACAAGGCAATCGGATCACTGTTCCCATCAGTCGTGATGGACATTATCACCTGCGCCTTGAGGTAAACGATGTCGCTGTAGACTTTGTAATAGACACAGGTGCAACAGATATTGTTTTAAACAAACAAGATGCAAAACGGATCGGTGTCGATGTGTCTACATTGTCATTCTATGGCCGCGCGGCGACAGCAAATGGCATTGTCGAAACATCAAGCATCACCCTCGACACCATCCAAATTGGCGATGTGGTGGATCATGATGTGCAGGCAGTTGTCAGCGGTGGTGAATTGTTTGGATCACTCCTTGGTATGGGGTACTTACAGCGCTGGGGTCGCATCGAGATTGCGAACGAGGTTCTAAGCCTAACGCGATAACCCCTACATTTCGGCCTTTTTCTCCCAACGCCCATCCGCTTGTGACCAATACTGTGCAGACGCCCCTGCATCCTTCAATGTCTTCCACTGCGCCCTTGCAGCATTTAACGCCTCATCATCATTTCCGTCGAACAGCACGCAAACCCGATCCAGCGCTGTAATTTCAGCAGCTGTAATATAGGCACCATCCACACACATCACACATTGTGGGGTGTTGGCGGCCTCGACCGAGGTGGTCAATAGTATCGGCTGATTCATGTCATGCGTTCCACCCGCCAGGCCGTGTGGCAGGAAATCAGCCGCCTGCCCCGCCCACAGCTTTTCATCCAGCCAACGCAAACGATCAGGGTCAGTACCACGGACTGCGACCCGCCATCCTGCTTCGCCAGCCCTGCCCAAAAGCATGGCCAACGTCACGTCAACGGGATGGCGGGTCAGGTGATAGAAATATGCAGAACCCATCAGTCAAGCTTCTAACATGTCCGACACCAGACGGTTCAACGCCATCACGCCCCACCCCGTTGCGCCAGTTGGTGCCAATGTCGTCTCTGATTTGACCGAAGCCACACCTGCAATATCCAAATGTATCCAAGGGCAATCGTCTTTGACAAAGCGTTTTAAGAACTGAGCGGCTGTAATCGAACCTCCAGCCCGTCCACCAATATTCTTCATATCAGCAATTCGCGACTTCAAAAGGTCATCATAGGCTTGGCCCAATGGCATACGCCAAGCGCCCTCTCCCTCAGCCGAAGCTGCGCGCAAGAACGCATTACAAAGCGGATCATTGTTTGAAAACACACCTGCGTTCTCATGTCCCAAACCAACAACAATTGCCCCCGTCAATGTCGCCAAATCTATCATCCCAACAGGTTTGAACCGCTCTTGCGCATACCACATCACGTCACATAGGACCAAACGCCCTTCCGCGTCAGTGTTTATGACTTCAACGGTGTCGCCTTTCATTGACGTTACAACATCACCGGGACGAACTGCATTGCCCGAGGGCATATTTTCGACCAACCCGACCAAGCCAACAACATTGGCTTTAGCACCGCGCAACGCTAACGTCCGCATAGTCCCCGCAACAACGCCAGCGCCCCCCATATCCATTGTCATGTCTTCCATGCCAGCCGCTGGTTTGATGCTGATGCCGCCTGTGTCGAACACAACACCTTTGCCAACCAAAGCCAGAGGTGCATCACCGCTGTTGCCGCCATTCCATTCCATCACAACCACTTTGGACGGGGCATCAGATCCTTGACCGACACACAAAAGCGCTCCCATACCTAGAGTTGCAAGTTCTTCTTCATCTAAAACTTGCACCTTCAACCCAATATTTTCCATCTCAACCAAACGATTTGCAAACTCCGTTGTGGTCAAAATATTTGCGGGTTCATTAATCAAATCACGGGTCATAAACGCACCTTCGGCAACGGCCATCAAAGGTGCCGCGCTTGCAGCAACTTCATCCGGTTTACCGCACACAACTGTCACAGCACCCTTGGCCGTTTCACTTGCCGTCTTGTGATCAACAAAACTGTAGTCGCGCATCGCCAAACCAAATGCGATCTGGGCCGCGTATTTTGCGTTCCCTGCCACCAACATCAAATCCGCGTTGCCGCGCAGTTTTGCAAGTGAAGCCCCGGCGGCGCGGGCGTCGTCAATCTTGGCGCGGCGCGACAGACGGACGACATCAACTGCGTCCGCAGCCATTCCTGCGGGCAAGTTCAGCGAAAAAACCTGCCCTTGCTTCATTGCTTCAAATTTTGGGCTTTCGATCAGTCTCGCAACCGCCCCTTTGGTCAGCCGATTTACGCGGCGACCAGACACATCCATACGCCCTTCATCATCCACACAGATTGCCACCCGCCCTTTGTGATCAGCAATCAAATCAATTTCGACAGGTTGGTAAGTGAATTGTGTAGGTTTACGCATGTTTTAGTCCTGTTTTTCGTTTGTTTTTTCCAGCGAGACGCGAATATCCGCCTCAATCTTCTAAGACGTAGCGCGGTTATCACGAAAAAACCAGATAACAGTTTTCCCCGCGCTATACTTGGTTTAGTATTTAGGTGACATTGCACACACATGACTTGGGGGAAATGAGTGGCGAAATTCGACAGATACATGCTGTCGCAGCTTCTGGTGCTCTTTGGGTTTTTTTCCCTCGTGCTCGTGGCTGTTTTCTGGATCAACCGTGCGGTTGTGTTGTTCGACCGACTAATCGGTGACGGACAAACTGCGCTTGTGTTTTTAGAGTTTTCCGCACTGGGCATGCCCAAGCTCATCACCACAGTTTTGCCCATCGCGACATTTGCGGCCGCTGTTTATGTGACCAACAGGCTAACCAACGAGAGCGAATTGACAGTCATGCAGGCCACGGGGTCTGGACCTTGGCGATTGGCCCGACCCGTTTTTGTCTATGGATTACTTTCCGCGCTGATGATGTCAGTCTTGGCGCATGTTCTGGTTCCTTCGGCTCAAGCCCAGCTTGGAGAACGCGAAACTGAAATTTCACGCAATGTCACCGCAAGGCTGCTCACCGAAGGTGCCTTCTTAAATCCGACCTCGGGCGTCACGTTCTATACCCGTGAAATCGCAGAGGATGGTGTTTTACGAGATGTATTCCTGTCTGATCGCCGCGACCCCGCTGAACAGGTCATGTACACTGCCGCCGAAGCTTATTTGGTGCGTAACAATGATGCGACAACACTTATCATGGTCGATGGTCTTGCCCAACGCTTGGCAACCGAAGGACAGCGGCTTTCAACAGCAAAATTTCAAGATTTTTCATTCAATATTACGTCCTTGATCAGCAAGGATACAAATAGAACAAAATCAATCAGAAACATGCAATCCTACGCATTGCTGTTTGATTGGCCTCAGATCCGCAAAGACACTGGTGCAGGCACAGGTGACATTGCAGAAGAACTTCACTCGCGTTTTGCGCAATCCCTGTTTTGTATTGTTGCAGCAATGATTGGGTTCTCCACGCTGCTACTCGGTGGGTTTTCAAGGTTTGGGGTTTGGCGCGAGGTTGTTATTGCCTTCTTTCTTTTGATTGTCATCGATGGTTTGCGAAGTACATTTGTAGAACCAGTTTTGAACAACCCTTCCATGTGGCCGCTGATGTACATCCCCGCGGTAATTGGTGCTCTGCTTAGTTTAGCAATGTTAGCCCATGCCGCAAACCCACATTGGTGGCGCAGAAAGATGACGGCATGATTTTACATCTCTATTTTGCGCGTCGCTTTGCCACGGCATTTTTATTTTTAACTGGCGTCTTTTATGCCTTGATCGTGCTTGTCGATCTGATTGAACAAACGCGGAAATTTTCTAGCTTTAATGTAAGCCTATCCGACCGGTTAGGGCTGACGTTCTTGAACGCCCCAGAAACAATCAATCAAATTTTACCACTGATTATGATTTTGGCGACCGTCACATTGTTCCTGGGATTGGCGCGAACCTCAGAATTGGTCGTCACCCGCGCCGCGGGTAGGTCAGCTATCGGATCCCTTATTTCACCCGTCATAGTCTCGTTGATCATCGGTGGATTTGCCGTGACTGTGTTAAACCCAATTGTTGCGGCAACATCAAAGCGGTATGTGTCGCTGGCTGAAAGCTACCACAATGGCGGCGTATCCGCCTTATCGATCAGCGGCGAAGGGCTTTGGCTGCGCCAAGGTGATGAAAATGGTCAGACCGTTATCCGAGCAGCTCGTTCCAATGCTGACGCCTCTGCCCTTTACGATGTCACGTTTGTTGCATACGCTCCCAACAGCGGGCCAATCCGGCGTATTGAGGCAGGTAGCGCCGTACTTGGAGATGGTGAATGGTCGTTGCGTAATGCAAAAGTCTGGCCACTTGTTTCTGGACTGAACCCCGAGGCAAACGCGGTAACCCATGATTTACTGTTGCTGCCCTCGACTCTAACACTCGACAGTATTCGCGAAAGTTTGGGAAAACCGTCTAGCGTCTCAATCTGGGATATGCGCTATTTCATTGCGCAGTTAGAACAAGCAGGCTTTTCGGCACGGCGTCATAAGGTATGGTTTCAAGCAGAAATTGCCCGTCCCTTTTTCTTAATGGCAATGGTTCTTGTTGCCGCCGCATTTACCATGCGTCATACCCGTTTTGGAGGCACTGGTACTGCGGTGCTATCAGCAGTTCTTTTGGGGTTTGGTTTGTATTTCATTCGCAGCTTTGCACAGATATTAGGCGAGAACGGGCAGATCCCGATTTTGCTGGCTGCTTGGGCACCTCCAGCGACAGCGATATTCCTTGCCTTAGGGCTTTTGCTTCATGCGGAGGACGGTTGATGCGTCATCTTATTGCCCTTGTACTTGCTCTTCACTTCACGCCCATTGCAGCGAACGCGCAGTCAAACGCTGCTGTGCTTGTAGCAGATGACGTTCGCGTCGATCAAAACCGTGTGTTGATTGCACAAGGGAACGTTGAAGCCTTCCAAGGTTCCGTTCGGATCAAAGCAGCTGCAATTCAATATGATCAGCGTTCTGGGTCGTTGATTATTTCTGGCCCGATTATCCTTCAAGACGGCGAAGATGTCATAATTCTTGCTGATCAAGCCGAATTAAGTCGGGATTTACAAGATGGGCTTTTGCTTGGTGCCCGCATGGTTTTAAATCAGCAGCTTCAATTGGCGTCCGTCGAGATGAACCGTGTCGGTGGTCGCTATACCCAGCTTTATAAGACGGCAGTAACGTCGTGCAATGTGTGCACTGATGGTCGCCCGCCTTTGTGGCAAATCAGAGCGAAGCGGGTAATTCACGATCAAACAGAACACCAGTTATATTTCGACCAAGCCCAATTTCGCATTCGCAATATACCCGTCTTCTACCTGCCCCGCCTGCGCTTACCTGATCCAACATTGGAACGGGCATCCGGTTTTTTGATCCCCTCACTAAAAACCACATCACAACTAGGGACTGGCATAAAGGTGCCATATTTTATCAAATGGGGTGATAACCGCGACATAACGCTGACCCCATATTTGTCATCAAAGACACGCACGCTGGAATTCAGATACCGCCAAGCATTTACATCAGGCCGTATCAAATTTGAGGGGGCCATCACCCGTGATGACCTGCGTCTGGGCGAAGACCGCGGGTACCTATTTGGAATAGGTAAGTTTGATTTGGCGCGTGGCTACGTGTTGGATTTCGATCTAGAAACAACATCAGACGACGCCTACTTAAAGGAATACGGTTATTCGAGCAAAGATCGGCTCGACCGTGAAATAGCGATCAGCCGCGCAAATCGGGACAAATATGTGCGGTTTGGTTTTGTAAATTCTAAGACGTTGCGTGATGGTGAAAACAACGAAACCCTTCCGACAAATGTTTTTGACATCAATTATGAACGACGCTTGTTCCCGACATCGATCGGGGGCGAACTTGCAGTGACAGCCAACGCACACGCCCACTTTCGCCGTTCAAGCGTGGATAAAGACAGTGCCGATGCGGACAGTATCGTTGATGGTCGAGACGTTTTACGGCTTAACCTTGATGTCGATTGGCAGCGTCAGTGGACCTTGGGCAGCGGCATCCAGGCGAAAGCACAGTTGGGAGTTGCACTTGATACCTTTCAAGTGAACCAAGACAGCACATTCCCCGATTCAAGTTTGGCCATCAGCCCGTATGGTGTTCTAACCTTCCGCTACCCGATGATCCGCAAAGCGACCAATGCGACACAAATATTGGATCCGTTGCTACAGATTGGCTTTACAAGAGGGGACGACCTTGCTGTGCCAGTTGATGAAAGCACACGAGTTGAATTTGACGAGGCCAACCTTCTTTCCTTGTCGCGTTTTCCACGCCCAGATCGGCGTGAACGTGGCCGTGCGGTTGCATTGGGCTTTAACTGGGCGCGGTTTGATCCAACAGGTTGGAGCACGACCCTGACCTTTGGCCAAGTTCTGCGCAGTCACGATGATGCAGATTTTTCCAAAACTTCTGGCCTTTCAGGCACAACTTCGGACTTTTTGCTGGCCGGGCAGTTTCAGACAAGCAATGACTTACAAATAATTGGACGTGGGCTTTTCAACGAAAAATTGGATGTGTCTAAGGCCGAACTGCGCGGGACATTAAAAACCCGAAGAACGAGTATCGGCACAAGTTATATATGGCTATCGGACGATGCAGCCAAAGATCGAGCTTCTGAAGATCGAGCTTCTGAAGTTTCAGAGGTCACGTTTGATGGAGCATATCAAATTAATGATAATTGGACAGCCGGTGCAAATTGGCGTTACGATTTGATTGATGATCACGCTGCAAGTGCTGGAATTGGTTTCACCTATGTCAACGAATGTGTATCGATAAAACTGTCAGTTGACCGAATGAATACATCATCAACAAGTGTTGAGCCCTCGACCAATCTAGGGTTTACAGTATCATTACGAGGTTTCTCTGCCTCGAATGGAACAAAACGATATCAGCGATCATGCGGAAAGCAGGCAAAATGAGTGGGAAGTCAATGCTAAGTAAAATAGCGCTGAAACGATTGGCGATGACAGCAGCAACTTGGGCTGCACTTAGCCTACCTGCAACCGCGCAAAACCTGTTTGCCATTGCAGTTACTGTCGATGATGGAATTATCACTGAATACGAAATTGGGCAGCGCAGCAGATTTCTGCAAGTGTTGAATGCGCCGGGTGCAACACGTGACGGCGCAATCACTGCATTGATTGAAGATCGCCTGAAAACGCAGGCGGCACGTTCTGCTGGCCTTACACTGGACACCGAGGGCCTTGATGGTGAGATGTCAGATTTCGCCGCCCGTGCTAATTTTTCTAAAGTCGAATTTGTGACTGACCTTGGTCGTGCAGGAGTTTCTGAAGAAACCTTCCGTGATTTCGTAAGCGTGAATATCGTCTGGAGAGACCTGATCCGCGCACGCTATAACAGTCGCGTGCAAATTTCAAAATCCGACATTGACAGTGCTTTGGGCACATCCGGTGGCGCAACAAGCATCAGGGTCCTGCTGTCCGAGATCATCATCCCTGCCCCACCCCCAGAAGCGGCCAGAGCCCAAGCGCGTGCCGAACAAGCAGCCCAATCAAAGTCCATCGCTGAGTTTGCATCTTATGCTGGCCGATTTTCGGCCACGGCCACACGTTCACGTGGTGGACGGCTCGACTGGGTCCCTTTGAACAATTTGCCAGCTCAATTGCGTGGCGTTATCTTGGGGCTAGCCCCTGGGGAAGTGACCGCCCCCCTACCGATCCCGGGTGCGATCGCCTTGTTTCAATTGCGCGACATCCAAGAAACAAGTGCCCCGTCACAAGAGTTCTCGGCCATTGAATACGCCGCCTACTATATGGCTGGAGGACGTAGTCCTGAAACACTTGCCGCAGCAGAAAAGCTAAAAAGCCAAGTGGATGAATGCGATGATCTTTATGCAGTAGCAAAGGGTAAACCCATCGCAGTGCTTGACCGTGATGCGCTTGCGCCCGAAGACATCCCGCAAGATATTGCCTTAGAATTGGCAAAACTTGATCCTGGTGAAGTTTCGACCAACTTAACCCGATCGAACGGCCAATCCTTGGTGTTCTTGATGATGTGTGGTCGCACCGCAGCCCTAAACGAAGATGCGGGCCGTGGTGCAGTTGAGTCAAATTTGCGCCAACAACGCCTTACTGGATATGCCAACAATTTGCTGGATGAACTACGCTCAAACGCGCGTATCGTCCGAAAATGATCAAACCAATCGTTGTGAGTTGTGGCGAACCAGCAGGTGTTGGTCCAGAAGTTGTGGCGAAAGCATTTGTTGCATTGGCTGGCTTAATCCCGATGGCCTATGTCGGCGATCCACGCCATTTGCCAAACGGAACACCCATTGTGGAAATCGCTGATCTAAACGAAGTTGATGACGCAATGGCACACGGCTTGCCCCTATTGCGACATGATTTTTTTGGAGCAATCGTCTCAGGGCAACCTGATCCAAAGAACGCGCAAGGCGTGATTGATGTCATTGCAAAATGTGTGGATCTGGTGATGTCTGGTGCCGCATCGGGATTGTGCACAGCACCTATTCATAAAGAGGCGCTAAAGCACGGGGCCGATTTTGGTTATCCGGGCCATACCGAGTATCTGCAGGCACTGGCCAAGTCGGGCCAAGCAGTGATGATGTTGGCAAGTGATGCATTGCGTGTTGTGCCGACAACCATCCATATCGCTATTGAAGACGTTCCTAAAGCTCTTACACCTGCCCTTTTACGTGACACAATTACAATCACCCACGCAGAATTAAAATCCCGGTTTGGGATCAGTAATCCACGGATCGCTGTTGCAGGCTTAAACCCGCACGCGGGCGAAGGTGGGACAATGGGATCACAAGAAGTCGACTGGATGAAAGGCGAAATGGACAAGATGCGCACCGAGGGTTTTGATATCCTAGGCCCCTTGCCTGCTGACACGATGTTTCACGCCGCCGCACGTGCCCGTTACGATGTGGCTGTTTGCATGTATCACGATCAGGCGCTTATCCCGATCAAAACCTTGGATTTTGATCGGGGTGTAAACGTTACACTTGGACTACCATTTATTCGAACCTCCCCCGATCATGGAACCGCTTTTGACATCGCAGGGCAGGGTATTGCAAATCCCACCAGTATGATTGAAGCTCTTAAATTGGCCTATCAATTGGCCCAAAAACAGGCAGCATCATGAGCACGATAGACAACCTTCCCCCCCTGCGTGATGTGATTGACGCGCATGGGTTAAGTGCCCGTAAATCATTGGGACAGAATTTTCTGCTAGATCTGAACCTGACAGCTAAGATCGCCCGCCAAGCGGGTGATGTAACGCAATGTGATGTTCTGGAAATTGGCCCCGGCCCCGGTGGTTTGACACGTGGGTTGTTAAGCGAAGGCGCGCGGCGCGTGCTGGCAATTGAAAAAGACGCGCGGTGCCTGCCAGCTTTGGCCGAGATCGCGGCGGCTTATCCTGATCGCTTACAAGTCATCGAAGGGGATGCGCTTGAGATTGATCCGCTAGAATATCTAACACCCCCTATTCGGGTGGCCGCCAACTTGCCTTATAATGTCGGGACCGAATTGTTGGTGCGGTGGCTCACGCCCAAAGAATGGCCTCCCTATTGGCAAAGCCTGACACTTATGTTCCAGCATGAAGTTGCACTTAGGATCACCGCCAAACCCGGGTCCAAAGCCTATGGTCGCCTTGCAATTTTGGCACAATGGCGGGCCGATACCGATATCGTCATACAACTGCCGCCAAGCGCATTCACTCCGCCGCCAAAGGTATCAAGTGCGGTGGTTCATCTAACAGCCCTGCCCGAACCGCGCTTTCCAGCTGACGCCAAAGTGCTGTCACGTGTTGTGGCCGCGGCCTTTGGACAGCGGCGCAAAATGTTACGTGCATCTTTAAAAGGCGTCACGCCTGATATTGAAGATCGTTTGATTGCTGCTGGTATCAAACCAACGGATCGGGCCGAGCAAATTCCACTTGAAGGGTTTTGTGCCCTTGCACGGGCCGTTGCACAAAAATAAACGCGGCCCCGTTAGGAACCGCGTCTTTATTATTTCATCCCATAAGACCTACTGATTATTCAGCTGCCTCTGGTGCCTCGGGTGTTTGAGGCGCTTCAGCCGTGTCCGCTGCTTGGTCCGCAGGTTTTGGTTGTGGTTTGCGGCGCTGACGTGGCTTGGGTTTTGGTTGTGCTTCAGGCGTTTCAACCAAACCACTGTCACTGCTACCTGCAGTAATAAAGTCAGGTAGATCAGGCTGCGGTGCCTCGAATGGGTCCAAAGACACAACTGGCTGAGGTTCAGCGACCGGTTGTTCAGCTGGCTGTTCGCTCGCATGTTGTTCTTGACGTTCAATGCGTTCCTCACGTTCGCGATCCCGCTCGGCTTGGCGTTCACGATTTACGCGATCTTGTTCTACCTGGCGTTCACGGTTCTGACGTTCTTGTTCTTCACGGCGCACTTCCATTTCACGCGTCGCTTCGCTTAGAATCCGCATGTAATGTTCTGCGTGCTGCTGAAACGTTTCAGTCGCAACACGGTCATTAGACAGCTGTGCGTCACGGGCCAATTGGTTGTATTTATCGATGATCTGTTGCGGCGTACCGCGCACCTTGCCCTCTGGACCAGAGCTGTCAAAAACGCGATTAACTACGTTAGTGCCACTATTGTTATTGTTATTTGGGCGGTTGCGATTGTTCTTAGAACGCGAACGGGATCTTTGGGGTTTCATGTATTCAATTCAGCTTTCGTGATTGACGTAATATCTGAAATTCGATTGCGCTTTCTGCGTCATACTTTACCGAACCAGCAAGTGATGGGCTTAGAGCCACACGGGACATCCCGCAAAGGAATCCATCGTTGCGACAAGACTGAATAAACATGCTGACCCTTTTGGATCAAGCAAAAAACCTGTTTGATAAGAAAAATACCCCCAAATTGGTAGATTAATGCTTAATCAGATCGGTTTATCAGCACAGATGACACGATCCCGCCCATCAAGGTCCACCAACAGGCGCGGATTTAGCCATCCTGCCTGTTGGAACAACACAACAACTTCAGGCCCCTGTTGCCAGCCAATTTCCGCAAAAAGACGCCCCTGCGGCTCTAAAAACCGCTGCCCGAGGTTGGCCAACATCCGGTATCCGGTCAGGCCATCCGCTTCGTCAGTTAAGGCCATACGTGGCTCGTGATCACGCAATTCTGGACTGACATCCGCCATTTCTGCCGCTGCCAAATATGGTGGGTTTGACACGATCAGATCATATCGACCACGCACTGCACCGAACCAATCCGATTGATAAATGTCTGCGCGTGTGTCGACGTTGTTAAGAACGGCATTGGCCGCGGCTTGCAAACACGCCGCTTCACTTAAATCCGTTCCAACCCCAACGGCGTTTTCGCGTTCTGCCAACAATGTCACCAAAATACAGCCTGACCCTGTCCCTATATCCAAAATAGAGGCGAAGGGTTCCGCCAATGCCGCCTCGATAAGGGTTTCTGTCTCTGGTCGTGGGTCCAACACATCGCGACTGACTTTAAAGCGGCGTCCGTAAAATTCGCGCTCCCCAATCAGGTGAGACACGGGCACCCGGTCTGTCCGCAAAGCAATCAACTGCTCATAACGTGCGGCGATTTCAGATGCTATATCGTCGGGTGCGATCAGTGTCACTCGCGAGGCATCCACTTGGGCCGCATGGGCAAGCAAAATTCGGGCATCACGTGCAGGGTCATCCACACCAGCCAAACGCAACTTTGCGATCGCTGCCACCATTGCCTGCGCTGCGGTGCTCATTGCCCCATTTCAGCAAGCATGCGTGCCTGACCATCTGCGGTTAGTGCATCTGCTATTTCGTCCAGATCACCGCCCATAATTGCGTCCAGCTTGTAAAGCGTCAGGTTGATACGGTGATCAGTCATACGGCCTTGCGGGAAATTATAGGTTCTGATCCGCTCAGACCTATCACCACTACCCACCTGCCCCGCACGGTCCGCACTGCGTTCGTCATCAATGCGGTTGCGTTCCTGATCATACAGACGGGCGCGCAAGACTTGCATTGCAATCTCGCGGTTGCGGTGTTGCGATTTTTCTGAGCTGGTCACAACCAAACCTGTGGGCAAGTGGGTGATGCGCACGGCACTGTCGGTGGTGTTTACGTGCTGACCACCCGCACCAGATGAACGATACGTATCGATGCGAATGTCATTCGCTTCAATCTTAATGTCGACATCTTCGGCTTCGGGCAGCACTGCTACAGTCGCCGCAGATGTGTGAATACGCCCACCGCTTTCCGTTGTCGGGACGCGCTGAACACGGTGCACACCGCTCTCGTATTTCAAACGGGCAAAGACATTCTCGCCTTTGATGTGGGCCACAACTTCTTTGAGGCCACCCAATTCCGTTGTCTGTTCCTCGATAACGTCTACTTTCCAACCCTGCGCCTCGGCGTAGCGCTGGTACATTCTGAATAGGTCTGCGGCAAACAATGCAGCCTCGTCCCCTCCCGTACCGGGACGAATTTCCAGCATTGCAGGTTTGGCATCTGCAGCGTCTTTGGGCAGCAAGGATAGCTGTAACGCTGCCTCGACCTCTGGCAACGCAGATTTTAGACGCGGCAGTTCTTCGCGCGCTAATTCGGCCATGTCGGGATCAACCAACATTTCCACAGCCTCATCCATATCACTTAGAATTTGGCGATAGGCCATGATTTGTTCGACAACAGGCTTTAGGTCTGAATATTCTTTCGCCAAAACCGCAATATCTGCCCCAGCAGTTCCACCAGCCATTGAGGCTTCAAGAAATTGAAAGCGTTGGTTTATCTGTTCAAGGCGGTCAGTTGGGATCATAGGTCTGTTCCTGCGCGATAGATGTGATTTGGTCAAGGGCGCGAAGTGTGCTATTGTCATAATATGAAGCGTTTAACCTGCATATTTCTACTGTTGGGCCAACCCATGCAGCAGATGTCATAACGCCCCAAGGGCGCACAATTGATTGCTTTTGCACCGATAAATCAGGCAGTCGTATCGAATTGGGCCAAACCATTTGCTTACAGGTTGATGGACGTATGTTTATGGCCCAATGCCAAATGTCCTTAAACGTTCCGATGTGGCGCGAAATGCAGCAAGGTTGTCTTAGCAGTTCAATCCAGCGCGGTGATCAACTTCCGCAATCGCGCAGCGTTGACGCCCATGTCTTGACGGCCAAATCGTAGGCGCGCAAACATTTTGATCATGTCACCGGATTGCTCAAGCGTTGTGTAGTCAGGGAAGCCCATCCATTTAGAACGGGTGACATACGTCAAGTGACCTTCAGCTATTGATCCCGCCAATAATGTTGTGCGGGGCAGTGCCTTTAGCGAAGCATCAAGTTTTTCCATCGCGCCAGCCGTGTTTTGGACAATCTGAATTGATGCCCCCTTTATATCCTTGTTATTAGTCGCAGAAATCGACGTATGGAACCGTTCAGCTGACAAAGGCACCAATCGCACATACGCCGCAAATGCGAGGACAATAAAGATCAAGATATACAGCAACATTCGCACAAGAACTCCAAATAAGCTTTTGAGGGTCGTTTTAGGTGGCGTAGCCTTGGCTGGCAATATTAACGGTAGGTCACACCCGGTAATATACAAAGCAGTTCGTACAATAAATTGGCGCCAGTCAGCGCTGTATTTCCTGTTATATCGTAAGGTGGCGACACCTCGACAAGATCGCAGCCAACGATGTTTAGCCCCTTCAAACCGCGGATCAATTCCATTGCTTGCGGCGTGGTCAAACCGCCAATTTCCGGCGTACCAGTTCCAGGTGCGTAGGCAGGATCAAGGCTGTCGATATCATATGTGATATATGCTGGCATGTCGCCAATATCGCGCCGTATTTTGGCACCCAAATAGGCCAGTGATTTGTGCCATAATTCATGCGCTGGAAATTGTTGAAACCCCCAATCTGCGGCCTCCGTGAAATCTTCGGAAGAGTACCCTGTACCACGCAAGCCAATTTGATATGTTTTGGATGGGTCAATCAGCTTTTCTTCGTAAGCGCGTCGAAAAACAGTACCGTGCGTTTCGCGTTCACCAAACATCTCGTCATTCACATCAGCGTGGGCATCGATATGCACCAAAGCCACAGGACCGTGACGTTTCGCGATTGCACGCAAGATTGGCAATGTGATCGAATGATCACCACCAATTGCCATGGGTATCACATCGTGCTTTAAAATTGCATCGTAACTCTCTGCAATAATACGCAAACTATCTTTCAACGAAAACGTGTTGATCGCCAAGTCGCCAATATCGGCGACCTGCAAGCTGTCAAACGGAGCGGCACCTGTCTGCAAGTTGTATGGACGTAACATAGCGGATTCAGAACGCACTTCTTTCGGCCCAAACCGCGTGCCCGAACGCCACGATGTTCCAATATCCATCGGTACACCCAAGATCGCAACATCCAACCCTTCAAGATCATTGACAGATGGCAAACGCATGAACGTATTAGGTCCAGAAAATCGGGCAAGATCATTGCCACTGATAGGTTGGTTCTTCTCACTCATTTCGCATTCTCCATCCCAACAGACAGCATAACTCCGTCGCCACATGTGCGCCTGCAATTGCGGTAGCGCCTGTGGTGTCGAATGGTGGAGATACCTCAACCACATCGCCACCTTTTATGTTGATCCCAGCGAGATCACGCAGCAGTACAGCCGCTTGGTTCGATGTTAGACCACCCCAAACAGGTGTCCCTGTCCCCGGTGCATATGCAGGGTCCAAGCCATCAATATCAAATGTCAGGTAGACGGGGTGATCGCCAACAATCGCTTTGGCGCGCCGCGCAACTTCTGCCGCACCAATCTCGTGAACTTCACGCGCATCGATGATGTTGACGCCAAGCGTGTCCTCGTTGTGGGTTCTAATGCCTATTTGAACGGAACGCGCGGGGTCGACCAAACCCATCTTAACCGCCTTATAAAACATGGTGCCGTGATCGACACGGTCCATATTGTCATCCGCCCATGTGTCCGTATGCGCATCCACTTGGATCAGTGACATCGGTCCATATTTTTCAGCATAAGCCTTAAGGATTGGAAAACTAATGTAGTGATCGCCACCCAACGCGACCGAGGCAGCCCCAGATTTCAAAATACCACGGATGTGTTCAGTCAGTGCCGCTGGAAACGCAGGGATATTTGCATAATCAAATGCTAAATCGCCGTAATCCACAATCGACATCTCACTAAGCGGATCAAAGGGCCAACCATAAACCGCATCTGGTGCCTGCAATGCAGATGCCTCGCGAATGGCACGTGGGCCAAGGCGTGTTCCGGGCCGGTTTGTCACCGCTTGATCAAACGGGATACCAGTTACGGCAATATCAACGCCTGTCAGATCTTTTGTATATCGGCGCCGTAAAAACGACAGGGCCCCACCAAATGTGTTCTCGTTGCTTGGTCCACGCATGTCTTTACGGGTAAAAGCATGATCGACCTGTTCCTTTGCGTCCTCTAAGCTCATCGTTCAGCCTTTAACCGGTTGTGCGGTTTCAACCAAACGCGCAAAGAAGGATGCGCCTACAGGTGCGGCTTCATCATTAAAATTATATTTTGGGTGATGCAGGCCAGCGCCTGGTCCCTGCCCCATGAATAAATATGCGCCAGGGCGGCTTTCCAACATATAGGCGAAGTCTTCGGCCCCCATGACAGGTTCGGCTGTGTCCGTCACAGCATCATCGCCTGAAACATCACGGGCCGCTTTCACAGCAATTTCGACGCCTTGTTCTGTGTTCACAGTTGCAGGGTATCCGCGATTGTAAGTTATATCAGCCTCACACCCGTAGCTGGCTGCCTGTCCTGCTACAATTTCTTGCAATCGTCGTTCTGCAAGGTCGCGCACCTCTGCATCAAAGGTACGCACGGTTCCGTTCATGTATGCAGTCTCAGGTATTACATTATCTGTAGATCCCGTGTGAATTTGAGTGACCGAAATGACCAATTGCTTGGAAGCGTCAACATTTCGACTGACAATCGTTTGGATCGCTTGTGCAATCGAACATGCCGCCAGAACGGGATCAATTGTGTCGTGTGGGTTCGCACCGTGGCCGCCACGACCTGTGATATTGATGTCGAACGTGTCGGCTGCGGCCATAATCGGGCCAGGCTTGGTAAAAAATTCACCAAACGGCAGTTCGGGTACATTGTGGATCCCGTAGACCTGCGCGATGTCAAAGGTGTCCATGATGCCCTCATTCACCATTGCTTCAGCACCACCTGTAGCCTCTTCATCGGGTTGAAAAATCAACGCGACACGGCCAGCAAAGTTACGTGTCTCACAAAGATATTTCGCAGCACCCAATAACATAGTTGTGTGACCATCATGGCCACAGGCATGCATTCGGCCTTCATGGGTAGATTTATATTCTAATTCCGTTGCCTCGATAATCGGCAAACCATCCATATCAGCCCGCAGTCCAATTGTCGGGCCATCCCCCTGCCCGTTGATGATCGCCACGATGCCTGTAGTCGCAAATCCAGTTTGCAATTTATCGACGCCAAATTCGCGCAACTTCTGCTCAACAAAAGCGGCTGTCTTATGACATTCACGTCCCAATTCTGGGATCGTGTGCAGATGTTGACGCCACTGCGTCATCTCAGATGCATATCCTGCAATACGATTTACGATTGCCATGGGTGGACTCCTTTGCCTGATCTCGCTCAGATGCATCCAACACCGAAGCGACGGAGGCTGCAATGGGTGATGCGTTAATACACGATCAAGATGCTGGAATTGAAAGACTATTAGAAATCATGCGCCGTTTGCGTGATCCAGATACAGGCTGTCCGTGGGACATTGAACAGACATTTGATACAATTGCGCCTTACACGATTGAGGAAGCCTATGAAGTGGCCGATGCGATTGAACGTAAGGATTGGCCTGAACTTGAGGGTGAGTTGGGCGATCTGTTGCTGCAAACCGTCTATCACACGGCAATGGGCGAAGAGGATGGAACATTCAGCTTTCAATCCGTCGTTCGCGCAATTTCAGACAAAATGGTGGCCCGTCATCCACATGTGTTCGGAGAAGAATCTCGCGACAAATCGGCGGAACAACAGACGCGCGATTGGGAAGCCATCAAAGCCACCGAACGTGCTCGTAAAAAACAAGGCGGTGCGTTGGATGGTGTTGCCGTTGGCTTGCCAGCCTTATTACGCGCTTATAAATTGCAAAATCGCGCGGCGCGCGTAGGCTTTGATTGGCCCAGCACAGATCAAGTAATCGATAAAATTCAGGAAGAAGCGGCAGAGCTGGTAGAGGCGCGTGATGAACTTACACACGCTGAAATGACCGAAGAATTTGGTGATCTGATGTTTGTCATGGCCAACCTAGCCCGTCACCTGAACATCGAACCCGAGGCCGCGTTGCGCGCGGCAAACGCCAAATTCACCCGACGCTTCGAAGGTGTTGAGGCAAAGTTGAAGGAAATGGGCAAATCACCCGATCAAAGTGATCTGGCTGAAATGGATGCGCTTTGGAACGCGGTCAAAATTGATGAGCGGAATAAGGACAAGACATCCTGATATACAATTTCTTTCCTTAACTTGTGCCGCCAATCGGGTTACCCACAGCACAAAGCGCACCAAATTTATAATATACGGATACCAAACATGTCCCCACGCAAAATCATAATCGATACAGATCCTGGTCAGGACGATGCTGTTGCCATCCTTTTGGCGCTTGCCAGCCCCAAGGATTTAGATGTGTTGGGGATTGTGGCCGTTGCGGGGAATGTTCCGCTTGATCTGACAGAAAAGAACGCGCGGATAGTTTGCGAGCTGGCAGGCAAAACCGATGTTAGGGTATTTGCTGGATGTGACCGTCCTTTGGGGCGCCCCCTTGTGACAGCGGAACACGTCCACGGTAAATCTGGTCTTGACGGACCCAATCTTCCTGATCCGACGATGCCCTTGCAGCCACAACACGGTGTCGACTTTATAATTGATACACTGCGGAATGAACCTGCGAACACTGTGACCCTTTGCGTTCTAGGACCGCTTACCAACATCGCAACTGCGTTTCAAAAAGCGCCTGATATAGTTGCCCGTGTGCAGCAGGTCGTCTTGATGGGTGGTGCCTACTTTGAAGTGGGCAACATTACCCCAACCGCTGAATTTAACATCTACGTTGACCCACAAGCCGCTGATATTGTGTTTAAAAGCGGCATTGATATTGTGGTGATGCCCCTAGATGTCACTCATAAGGCTTTGGTCACCCAAGCCCGCAACGACGCGTTCCGCGCATTGGGAACTCCGGCAGGTATCGCTGTGGCCCAAATGACTGACTTCTTCGAACGCTTTGATAAAGAAAAATACGGTTCAACTGGTGCGCCGTTGCACGATCCATGTGTCACCGCCTACCTGATCGCGCCTGATTTGTTCAAAGGGCGGCACATCAATGTCGAAATCGAAGTGAAATCCGAACTGACAATGGGCATGACCGTCGCAGACTGGTGGGGCGTTACGGACCGCCCAGCCAATGCCACCTTCATTGGCGATTTGGACGCTGACGGCTTCTTCGCGCTGTTGGTTGAACGGATTGGCCTATTATGAGCGCGGCACTTACCCTAGGAACGCCCGAACACCTAGAAACGCTACTGGCGATGGTCGCCGCGTTTCACGACGAAGCTGGCATTGCATTGTCACCCGATGCGCGACGCGCAGGTGTTGCCCCTTTGCTGGATGGCATCCCCCACGGCGTCGCCTATTTGATTGGGCCACCACGCTCGCCAATTGGCTATATCATCATCACGTTTGGATGGTCTTTGGAATTCGGCGGCATGGATGGCTTTATCGACGAACTATATATTCGCCCAGGTGTACGCGGGCGTGGTGTGGCATCTGAAACCTTGCAAAGCCTGCCAAGGGCTTTGGGGGACGCGGGTCTTAAGGCTTTGCATCTTGAAGTCGACACCGCGAATGATAGCGCACGGCGTCTCTATACCCGTGCGGGATTTGCCAAGCGCGAAAATTATCAACTGATGACCCGTAAATTATGAATTTTTCGACAAGGTGCGCCAATGCCATTCACTATTCCGTTTGATAACACCTATGCCAAACTTCCCGAGGGGTTCTTTACGGCGCAAAATCCGACGCCAGTCAAAGCGCCGTCCCTGATTGCCTTCAACTATGACCTTGCCCAATTTCTAGGGATTGACGCTGGCGAACGCGACGAGATGGCACAGATATTTTCAGGCAATACCCTGCCTGATGGTGCGGCCCCCCTTGCCCAACTTTATTCAGGCCATCAATTTGGCAATTACAACCCACAGCTTGGTGATGGTCGCGCTATATTGCTTGGCGAAGTCATTGGGACGGACGGGATACGGCGTGATATTCAGCTTAAAGGATCCGGCCCGACACCTTACAGCCGCAGTGGCGACGGCCGTGCATGGCTTGGCCCAGTGCTGCGCGAATATGTGGTGTCCGAAGCGATGCATGCGCTAGGCATCCCGACCACGCGCGCGATGGCTGCGGCCCAAACAGGTGAAATTGTCTACCGTGAAGCAGGGTTTCCAGGCGCTGTTTTAACACGCGTGGCAAAAAGTCATCTGCGCGTTGGTTCGTTTCAGGTCTTTGCCCATCGCGGTCAAGTTGAAGACTTAAAAACCCTTACCGCATATGCAATTCAACGCCATTATCCAGACGCCAAAGGGCCGATGGACCTGTTGCGTGCGGTTTGCGCCGCCCAATCCGCGCTGATTCCTGCATGGATGTCCGTTGGCTTCATCCACGGTGTGATGAACACTGACAATTGCGCCATTGGCGGCGAAACAATCGACTATGGTCCCTGCGCCTTTATGGACGCCTATTCCGAAAACCGCGTGTTCAGCTCAATAGACCAGCAAGCACGGTATGCTTATGCAAATCAGCCCAACATTGCCGTCTGGAATATGGCGCAATTTGCCACGGCATTGCTTCAACAGATGGATAACAAAGAAGCTGCGGTGGAAGAAGCCACTGCAATAATCCACGCGATGCCAGCCCAAATTGAGGCAGAATGGTTAAAGCGCTTTGGCGCAAAGATCGGTTTAAGTGATGCAACCCCAGCGGACCAACCGATGATTGAGGATCTGTTGGCAATGATGCAGGCTGATGGTGCTGATTTCACCAATACCTTTGCCCATCTGGGAACCGACATAGCACAAGACCAATTTACAAACAGCGCCGCGTTTGAGGCATGGGCCATGTCATGGCAAGCCCGTTTGGCCCGTGAAACTGATCCAAGTGCAACGATGGCACTGGCAAACCCCACCATCATCCCGCGCAATCATCGGATTGAGGAAATGATCCAAGCAGCGGTTGCGGGCGATTTCCGACCGTTTAAAAGGTTGAACACAGCGCTTGCCACTCCGTACCAACGCACCGATGCCGATTTGGAACGCGCGCCACTTGCCGCCGAAATCGTACCCGCCACGTTCTGCGGCACTTAACGCCGGTTGATTAGAAAAATACCTACTGCCACCAATCCAAGGGCCAGCCAAATCTGCGCGCCAATAGTCTCACCTAAGATAAGCCACCCCAAGATGACCGAGAAAACAGGTGACAAAAAACTGAACGAGGCCACTGAAGAAGCAGGATACATCTTCATCAACCAAAACCAAATCAAGAAACCAAAGCTGCCGACGGCGAAGATTTGAAACATCATTCCTGCAATATGGATGGCTTGCACATCACGCATGAAACCACCCACTAAGGGCGCGGCAAGAAACAATAGTGGGGCCGAAACTATAAGCTGCCATATCAATTGTTGTTCTGCAGGGACCTCAGACAATGGTGTCACCCGCACGCACAGCGCAATCCCCGCCCAACTGATCGCCGCACACAGCGCAAGAATATCACCCAGCAGACTAACCTGACCCGAACTGCGGTCTAAAACGGCCAAGACCACGCCCGCCATCGCCAACGCCAAGCCAACAACGCGCAGACCAGACAAGCGTTCTCCTGGCAAAAGAACGTGAGCTGCCAATGCAAGCCAAACTGGCATTGAATAAAAAATGATTGATGTGCGCGACACAGTGCTTAGGTCAAGCGCTGTAAACAGGCACATAAATTCAAACGTAAAAAGCAAACCAGAAATAATACCAGCAGCCAATGCAGGGCGCGGTAATGCAATACCAACACCACGCCAAGACATCCAAGCCATCAAAACCAACATGGCACCTAGCGAACGCACCCCTGCCCCAAAGACAGGTTCAAACCCGCCCGATGTCACTTTTACCACCACCTGATTAAAGGCCAAGTGCAGTGCAAATAGCGTTAGTGCTGTTGCACCAAACCTATCGATTTGTGTCTTGCGTTCCATATCAGCACAAGGCCGCCCAGACTTGTAATTGTCAATGAGACGCGTCAAAGTTCGGCAAATCTGTCAAACTGAGATTGATTGGTTCTGTTCTTAATCAATGGGTGACAAAGATGAGTTTGATGAAAACACTGGCCAAAGTGGCTATTGGCATGGCTGTTGCTAAGGGTACCAGCACGATGATGCAAAAGCGCGATAGATCCGCACAAGCCTATGCTGGTGCTGGGTTGGGCGGTCTTTTTTAGGTGGCTCAACTGGGGCAACCGGCGGTGCTGGTGGCCTAAGCGGGCTGCTAAAGCCGTGGGGGTGGTGCAACCTTTGGCGGCGGCCAAAGCGGCGGCCACGCAGAACAACGCAACTTTTGGCCAAGTCTTCAACTCGGCATTTGATGCAACTCCAGAACCTGCCATTGAGCCAACTGCGAACCAAGAAGCAGCAGCAGGTTTGACGCTGCGCGCTATGTTTCAAGACACCAAATCTGACGAAAACTTGGATGATGCAGAACGTGAAAAATTAATTGGTCAATTGGGCGATGATATCGCCAGCCCAGAAGCCGCATTAGTACAGGCTGAAATGAAGGCACCCGTTGATGTTGATGGTTTGGCGGGCCAATTGCCACGCGGGATGGCGCCGCAGATTTATGCAATGTCTGTGATTGCTATCAATCTGGATACTCACGCTGAGGCGAAGTACTTGCACCAGCTGGCTCATGGTCTCGGCCTAAGTGTTGAGGCAATAAACGACGTACACGCGCAATTGGGTGTGCCCTCGCTTTACGCCTAAACTAGACCTCTATCTAAAACGAAAAACGCCGGAGCAGCTAAATGCTCCGGCGTTTTTAATTTATGTTAGGACGCTGCGGCACCGCCACCTGCGCCACCACCAGACCGACGCCGACGCTGCCCGCCAGCGCCACCGCCAGGTTTGCCGCCACCGCCAGCGGGGCGACCACCACCACCGCCTGGGCGACCACCACCTGGACGGCCACCGCCGCCTCCGCCACCGCGTTGCTTTGGCTTCACTTCTTCCGAAGGCTCCCACATCCGACCAGACGCGACAGGAATTGTCATCTTCATGGTCTTTTGGATGTCCTTCAGTTCCTTCATCTCGTCAGGTGCGCAAAATGCAATCGCGGCACCATCTTTACCTGCACGTGCGGTCCGTCCAATACGGTGCACATAGTTGTCCGGCACATTCGGCAATTCATAGTTATAGACGTGCTTCACATCTGGGATGTCCAAACCACGGGCCGCAACATCTGTCGCCACCAACACCTTGATCTGACCAGCCTTGAACGCCGCAATCGCGCGATCACGCTGACCTTGGGATTTGTTGCCGTGGATAGACCCCGCCGCATAACCCGCTTTTTCGAGGGTTTTTGACAGCTTTTCCATCCCGTGTTTCGTGCGACCAAAGACCAGCGCGCGTTCGTCGCGGTGCTTGTCCAACATCTCAATCAACAATTTGGATTTCTCAGCCTTCGCAATGAAGTGGATTTCTTGGGTAACCTTATCGGCAACCTTACCCGGAGGGGACACTTCGATACGGATCGGGCTTTTCAGATAGCTGTTCGCAATCTCGTTCATCTGCTTTGGCATGGTCGCAGAGAACAGCATTGTCTGGCGGTCTTTTGGCAACATTTCCGAGATGCGGCGCAACGCGTGAATAAAGCCAAGGTCCAGCATTTGGTCCGCTTCGTCCAACACAAGAAACGTGGTTTCTTGCAGGTTCAATGCACGGCGGTCCATCAAATCGATCAGGCGTCCAGGTGTTGCGACCAACAGGTCCAAGCCACGCTCAACACGGTTCATCTGGGCTTTGATCGACTGACCTCCAACGACAAGGCCGGTTTTTAGCGGCGTGCCCTCGGTATAGTCTTTCAAGGTCGCAGCAATCTGACTGGCCAATTCGCGGGTAGGTGCAAGGACCAGACCGCGTACGGTTTTAGGCGCAGGACGTCCGCCTGATTCCATCATCTGTGCAATCAGTGGCACACCAAAGGCCGCCGTTTTGCCAGTACCCGTTTGGGCCAACCCCATCACGTCACGACCGTTCATCGCATGTGGGATCGCTTGTTTTTGGATCGGTGTTGGATCTTTTAGACCCAGTTCATGTAGCCGCTTTACCAATTTGGCTGGCAGGCCCATCATTTCAAAATCGCTCATAGTATTCCTTTGGTTCCTCCTGATTTCAGGAAAAACACATCATAAGGTCACACAGAAGGATCACGCCCTTTGACCAATTGTCAAAACGACGTCCACTGCGCTGCGCCCCACGCGTGATTTTGGGAACAAAGGCTATACTGCTGAATCAAAACCATCGCTTGTTCGGTCTTGGGCGGAAATACCACGCTTTCATATGACTGCTCACGCGGCAGACAGCATCGCTTGAGGGTCACATGAGGGGTGTCGGGTAATAAGTCAACCCAAAGGCCATTTGCATACTGGTCCCTGTGCGCAAAGGTCGCTAAGTAGGAAACCCGAGATCAAGAGTAATCGAGTTCGATATGCACAGACCCATCATCGCCCGCTGCGAAACCAAAGGCCTGCGTATGACAACGCCGCGCCGTGTGATCGCACAGGTATTGCAAGACAGCGATGATCACCCAGATGTCGAAGAACTGTATGCCCGTGCAAATGCAATAGATTCAGGCATTTCGATTGCAACGGTTTATCGGACAGTAAAGCTGTTTGAAAAATCTGGGATTCTGGACAAGTTGGAATTTGGCGATGGACGTGCGCGTTATGAGGATGCGGAGCGCAAACATCACGACCACCTCATCGATATGAATTCCGGCGAAGTGATCGAGTTCGTCGATCCAGATATCGAAGCCTTGCAAGAAAAGATTGCAGCCAAGTTGGGTTATGAGCTTCGCGGTCATCGCCTTAAATTATATGGCGTGCCAAAGAAGAAATAAGCCCGCAGCCCCTCCCCTGATGGACAAGCCTTTGATGCAGGCATAAGGCTGACAAAATTCAGCAGCCAAACGGGATAAACTCACATGGATAATTTGCGCGGTGCGGCCCTGATGGTTCTGGCAATGCTTGGCTTTGCCATTGAGGATATGATGATCAAGGTCATCTCCAGCACTCTACCAATTGGTCAGATCATCGGACTATTGGGCATCGGGGGAGCGCTGGTGTTCGGCACGATTTGCAAGCTTCAAGGACGTCGTCTTCTTGACCCACAACTGGCCACCCGCGCCATTGCCATTCGCAATCTGTCGGAATTGGTGGGCACCTTGGGTTTTGTAACCGCCATCGCACTGACCCCGATTTCCACGGCATCCGCCATTTTACAAGCCACGCCACTTATTGTGACCTTTGGCGCTGCGATGTTCTTTCGCGAAACAGTTGGCTGGCGGCGCTGGACTGCAATTGGGGTTGGGTTTTTCGGCGTTTTGCTGATCATCCGCCCGGGCACCGAAGGGTTCAATCAGCTGTCGATCATCACGTTGATCGGTGTCTTTGGTCTTGCCATGCGTGATCTCGCGACGCGAAGCGTTCCAAAAGAAACATCGTCAATGCAACTTAGCTTCATGGCATTTTTGACTTTGATCCCTGCCGCATTAATACTCACATGGGTGTTCGAAACGCCGTGGGTGGTGCCCACGCCAAAGATTTTGGGGATGTTGATCGCGTCCATCTGCGTCGCCGTTCTTGCGTATTACGCTATTGTTGCCGCGATGCGGGTTGGCGAAATCAGCTTTGTCACGCCATTCCGCTACACTCGTCTTGTGTTTGCCCTGTTTTTCGGCATCCTGATATTCGGCGAACGGCCTGACCTGTTAACCCTGATTGGATCTGCAATTATCGTCACTTCTGGGATCTATACTGTCTGGCGGGAGCGTCGATTGAGAATGATAGCGCAAACATAATGCGATCACAGGTCTTTCACTGACGCCCAAAGCCTTGTATGAGGCCCTAATCAAAATCCACGACCCAATCTCTAAGGACATGTATCATGAGCACAATCATCGACATCCACGCCCGCGAAATACTCGACAGCCGGGGCAACCCAACAGTCGAAGTTGATGTGATTTTGGAAGATGGATCGATGGGCCGTGCCGCCGTCCCGTCCGGCGCATCTACAGGTGCTTATGAAGCTGTAGAGAAACGTGACGGCGATAAATCGCGCTACTTGGGCAAAGGCGTTCTAGAAGCCTGTGCTGCTGTAAACGGCGAAATCGCTGAAGCGTTGGTAGGTGTCGACGCCGTTGAACAAGTCCAACTTGATGGGATCATGATCGAACTGGACGGCACTGAAAACAAATCCCGCCTTGGCGCAAACGCAATCCTTGGTGTGTCCTTAGCTGCGGCAAAAGCAGCCGCTGATTTCACATCCCAACCGCTATTTCGCTATGTTGGTGGCACGTCTGCCCGCATGCTGCCTGTCCCGATGATGAACATCATCAATGGTGGCGAACACGCAGACAACCCAATCGACATCCAAGAATTTATGATCATGCCAGTTGCTGCTGAAAACATCCGCGACGCTGTGCGCATGGGTGCCGAAGTGTTCCACACGCTGAAAGGTGAATTGTCGGCTGCTGGCCTGTCCACAGGTATCGGAGATGAAGGTGGCTTTGCACCCAACATCAACTCAAGCCGTGATGCTCTTGATTTCATTCTAAAATCTATCGAAAAAGCAGGTTATAGACCGGGTGAGGATATGTATCTGGCCCTCGATTGTGCTGCGACAGAGTATTACAAAGATGGGAAATATGTTTTGGCTGGTGAAGGCAAAACACTCACGTCCGATGAAAACGTTGCTTATCTTGCAGCCCTCGTAAACGATTACCCTATCCTCTCGATCGAAGACGGCATGTCCGAGGATGACTGGGATGGCTGGAAGGCACTGACCGACGCATTGGGTGACAAGGTACAACTGGTCGGCGACGATCTTTTCGTGACCAACCCGACCCGTTTGGCCGAAGGTATCAAACGTGGAAGCGCAAATTCCATGTTGGTAAAAGTCAATCAAATTGGTACGTTGACAGAGACACTTCAAGCAGTTGAAATGGCACACCGCGCTGGATTTACCAACGTGATGTCGCACCGTTCCGGCGAAACAGAAGATGCAACGATCGCCGATCTGGCCGTTGCTACAAACTGTGGTCAGATCAAAACCGGTTCCTTGGCCCGTTCCGACAGATTGGCGAAATACAATCAGTTGATCCGCATCGAAGAAGCGCTTGGCGAAACGGCACAATACGTTGGGCGTTCAATTCTGCGCTAAGCCATATGTGACACCAGCACAGTCCAACAGTCATTCATGTCGGACTGTGCGAGTGGTCGCTTTGAAAGCGATCATGGCGATAATGTGAAATCAATTCAGCGTGTTGGCTACTAAGTGGGTGCCCCATTACCTCCTGCGCTAAAGTTTCTGCTACAATCGGCGCTAAGGTCACGCCAGAGTGCATAACGGCAGTAAACATTCCTTCAGGTCCACATGCCCCCACGACGGGCATCCCATCTTGCGGCACTGGACGTTGTGCCAGACTGACTTGTCCCCATTCTAGATCGATAGACGGCATCAAAGCGATTAACCGCTTAAGCGCCATGTCTGCCAGAACGTCAGGCCGCGTTTCGATGTGTTCACTGTTGTCGCTTTGGTGAGAGGCAATTGTTGGGGCCAAAATATGCCCGCTTGGCAATTGCCTGAACTCTTGTTGTGGGGCGACAAGCACGTGGTTCAAGGCGGGTGCCACGGGCCTGCTGCGCATGATCAAACCGGGGCGTTTTAACATGGGGAGGTCGACCCCAAACGGTGCTAGCAATTCGGTGCTGCCAACACCGCCCGCGATGATCACGCAATCTGCAGGTACAATGCCGCCAACGGTCCGAACACCTGCAACCTTGCCATTCTTGGTTTCGATGCCGTCGACGCGACAACCTGTGATGACACGCGCGTTGGACGCTGATAAAAGCGCTGCGGTCAGTTCAACCGCATCAACTGCGGCTTCATCCCTAAAGTGGAGGGCGCGTTTTGGGGCCACGACATGCGGTTCTAATGCTTGAAACTCCGCGCCGCTAACTTCTTTGACGCTGTATCCAAGGGCTATCAAATCGTTTGCCTGACGCTCAAATGCCTCGCCAGTTTCTTCCCAACATAAACACCCCGACCAAGCAATTGATTTGGTGTTCAGGACGCGCCCCAATCGACGGTAGCTGGCGATCCCTTCCGCCCGCAAAGCAAAGTGCGGTGTGTCTGCATAAAAGCTGGCGTTCACCCACCCAAATGACTGGCCAGTGGCCCCTGTTGCAGGTCCGTGTGCGTCAATGACGGTGACCGTGCCCCCCAGTTGGGACACTGCAAATGATAGGCTTGCACCAACGATCCCTGCCCCGATAATGACAACCTGCACCGCAATCTCCCTTGCGCTAAATCAAGCACACCATAAGATGACATTATGACAGCACAAGACATCATTGAACGCTTAGGTTTGGAACCTCATCCTGAGGGAGGGTTTTACCGTCAAACGTGGCAAGCTGAAAATGAAGGCCGCGCCGTTGGCACGTGTATTTATTTTCTGCTTAAGGATGGCGGACACAGTCATTGGCACAAAGTTGATGCGACAGAAATCTGGCTGTTTCACGCAGGTGCGCCGCTGGTTTTGTCCCTGTCTGCAACAGATGAAGGGCCTGCCACAGATCACCTGTTGTCGCCTGATCTTTCGATGGGCGAACCCCAATTGATCGTGCCGACCGGACATTGGCAGGCTGCACGAACCACTGGGGATTACACGCTAGTCAGTTGCACTGTTTCACCCGGGTTTGAATTCTCAGGGTTTACGCTCGCTGCCCCAAGTTTTGATATTCCAAGAGGGTAATCAAACACTTGGACGGCTAAGCGTGCCACCAGATACGGCTGCACGCACACCTGTGGTGCTGGCGCAAGATGTTGGCAATCCACGAGCCACACGCACGGCAAGATATGCAAAGGCCTGCGCTTCCAGCATGTCACCGTCGAGGCCAACAGTTTCAACGGCAGCAACAGGACAATCAAGCGAAACCTCAAGCATCTTCATAAGCACCGGGTTTTTACGTCCCCCCCCAGTCACCAAAACCTTACTTGGTGGACGTGGGCAGTGTTGCATCGCCTGCGCCACGCCAGCGGCGCACATTGCAGTCAATGTGGCGGTTGCATCTGCATCATTAAGTTCGTTGACCAGCTTAATAATTTCTGAAAAATCGTTTCGGTCTAATGATTTAGGCGGCATCCTAGAGAAATATGGTTCTGACAAAAACAACTCAAGCGCGCCCATTTCTACTGTTCCCGAACTGGCGATTTTGCCATCCTCATCAAAAGGAACATTACACCGCGCTTGGACCAAATCGTTGATCGGTGCATTGGCGGGACCAGTGTCGAAAGCAAGTAGGGCGCATTCAGTCTCTGGATTCTCAATTGCGGAATCAACCCAAGTGATATTGCCAACTCCGCCAAGGTTTAGAAACACGATTGGTTCATCGGCGTTGATATACCGCGCACAGGCGTGATGAAAGAACGGGGCAAGCGGCGCGCCCTCGCCACCCAGCTCAACGTCTGCACTGCGGAAATCCCAAACCACTGGTGTTTTTAAAACCTGCGCCAACGCAGCCCCATCCCCCACTTGGAGGGTGCCTTGAAGGCGCGGTGCGTGGGCCAAGGTTTGGCCGTGAAATCCGATCAAATCGATGTCAGTAAAACCCGCAAGCGCTTCGGCATGAACGCGGTCAATCACTTGGGTTGCGGCCACAACCTCTGGCCCTGACCACTTCCCCAAAGCGGCAGATAGCAACGTCTGTTCAACGTCGGTATAACGTCGGTATAGCGTCGGTCCAAAGTCGGTAATAGTATGGCCATCTGTGACCAGAACAGCAGCGTCAACACCGTCCAAAGACGTGCCACTCATCGCGCCCAAAGCCACAATGGGCGTCGTGTTAGATCGAAAGCTCTTCATTGGCCTTTTCCTTTGCCCCGCCCGCGCATATAGATTGCTTTGCAAAACAAACAAGAGCAAGCCCAATGACCTACCATCCAAAATCGAAATTTGTCGCAGTTATGATGGAACGCGGGTTTCTAGCCGACTGCACGGATTATCAAGGGCTGGACGAGGCACTGCTGAAGGGTGCTCAACCAGGGTACATCGGGTTTGATGCGACGGCGAAATCGCTGCACGTCGGATCACTGATCCAGATCATGATGCTGCGCTGGCTGCAAAAGACCGGCAACAAGCCGATCACTTTGATGGGTGGTGGCACCACAAAGGTTGGCGATCCTTCGTTTCGGGCGGATGAACGTCCACTTTTGGATGCAGCTGCAATTGATGACAACATTGCAGGCATTAAAAAAGTGTTTAGCGCCTACCTGGAATATGGTGACGGTCCAACAGATGCCTTGATGGTCAACAATGCCGAATGGCTGGACGGTCTAAACTATCTTGATTTTCTGCGCGACATTGGGCGCCATTTTTCGATCAATAGAATGTTGTCGTTTGAATCGGTGAAATCCCGTTTGGACCGCGAACAATCGCTGTCGTTCCTAGAATTCAACTACATGATTCTACAGGCTTATGACTTTATGGAACTAAGCCACCGTTACGGCTGTGTGCTGCAAATGGGTGGTTCGGATCAATGGGGCAACATTGTTAATGGTATCGACCTGACGCGGCGCGTGATTGACGGCGAAGTGTACGGTTTGACCTCGCCTTTGCTGACCACTTCGGATGGAAAGAAGATGGGCAAATCCCTGTCAGGAGCCATTTGGTTGAATCCTGACATGCTGTCGCCCTACGAGTTCTGGCAGTTCTGGCGCAACACCACGGACGCTGATGTCGGTCGTTTCCTGAAGCTGTATACCGAGCTACCCGTTGAAGAATGTGAACGTTTGGGTGCGCTTGAGGGTGCCGAGATTAACGCAAGTAAAGTGCGTTTGGCAAATGAGGTTACAGCAATGCTGCACGGCGCTGAGGCCGCGAAGGCGGCTGAGGCCACGGCACGCGAAGTGTTCGAAAAGGGTGGTGTTGGCGATGATCTACCAACACTGACGCTGAATGCCGCAGATGTGGGTGATGGGATTTCGATTGTTCAATTGCTTGTCAAATCTGGCCTTGCAGGGTCTGGCAAAGAAGCTAAACGTTTGATTTCTGAAAACGGTGCCCGTTTTAATGACGCTCCTTTGACGGATGCGGGTATGATGATTGATGCGGAGGCTTTGGCGTCCCCTATTAAGTTGAGCGCGGGTAAGAAACGTCACTCGCTTGTTCAAATCGGTTAATACCTAAATTAGGGGCCAGCCCCCATCCCCCCAGAATATTTATGGCCAAAAGAAACTGGGTCGTGGACTTGTTTTGGTTGGCGTGGTTATTTGAACGTATGTTCAGATAGGGGTGATATCGATGGAAATTTCAGAAGCACGTGTAGTTATAAGCGGTGGTGCCTCAGGACTTGGCGAAGCCACTGCACGATATTTTGCATCTCAAGGTGCAAAAGTGACCTTGCTGGATCGCGATGTAGAGCGCGGACCAAGCGTTGCTGCCCAGATCAATGGGTATTTTGTTCATACGGATGTAACGGACGATAAATCGGTCACGGATGCTGTTGCATCAGCCGTCACCCAAATGGGTGGGATCAATGTCGCAGTCAATTGTGCGGGGATTGCGTTGGGGATCAAGACGGTTGGCCGCGACGGGCCGCACCCGTTGGACGCGTTTCAGCGCACCATTGATATAAATCTGGTGGGAAGTTTTAATTTAAGCCGTGTGGCCGCTGCAGCAATGGCACTGAATGAACCAGGTCGAGACAATGCACGTGGCGTTATTATCAATACCGCGTCTGTCGCGGCTTTTGATGGCCAAAAAGGGCAGGCCGCTTACGCCGCATCAAAGGGTGGCATTGTTGGAATGACATTGCCAATGGCGCGTGATCTGGCGTCGACCGGAATTCGTGTTATGACCATTGCGCCCGGTATTTTTAAGACACCAATGTTAGCTGGGCTACCCGAGGACGTGCAAGCAGCGTTGGCGGCTGATGTACCAAACCCTGTCCGATTGGGGGATCCTTCGGAATATGCCCGTTTGGCTGGTTTTATCGTCGAGATGGAGTATCTGAACGGCGAAGTTATCCGTCTTGATGGCGCGTTGCGGATGCGATGACCACTGAACGGGAGAAAATGGCCACTGGCGCGTGGTATAGCTGCGTTGATGACGAGTTGGCGGCATTGCGCGCGAAAGCGGCACATGCTGTGTTCACCCACAACGCCACGCATCCAGATGAGCGCGGTGATATTGCCCCAACCCTGATGTCAGTGTTGGGAGGTGTTGGTCGTGATTGCCGGATCGAAGTTCAATTCCACTGCGCATATGGTTTCAATCTACATTTGAGTGATCTGGTCTATATGAATGTGGGTTGCACCATATTGGACACCGCCCGCGTGACGATTGGCGCACGCACCATGTTTGGGCCCTACGTGCAGATCTACACCGCCCAGCACCACAAAGATCAACAGAAACGGGCTGCGGGGTTAGAGATCGCCCTGCCCGTCACCATTGGCGCAGATGTTTGGATCGGTGGTGGGGCGATAATTATGCCAGGCGTTAAAATTGGTGACGGCGCAATAGTCGGCGCAGGCAGTGTGGTGACCCGCGACGTGCCTGCGGGTGTCACTGTGGTTGGCAATCCGACCCGAATATTGAGTTAAACCGCAGCCTTTGCTTCGAGCGCCATCCACTCTTCTTCGGCAGCGTCCAGTTTAGATTGGCGTTCGATCAGTGCGTCTGTGGCCTTTTGAAACTTGGTCGGGTTGGCCGTGAACAATTCTGGATCGCTCATCAATTCTTGAAGTTTGCCAATCTCGGCTTCTAGCTGCTCCATTTTTGCTGGGATCGCGTCTAAGCGATGCTTTTCTGTGAAGCTAAGACCATTTGAAACAGCAGTCTCTTTTTCGCGGCCCTTGGACACAGCACGTTTGGATTTAACGACGCTTTCGCCAAAGTCATCCTGATTGCGCTGCGCAATGTAATCAGACCAGCCGCCTGCATAAACGGTGGCTTTGCCGTCGCCTTCCATCGCAACAGTTGTGATGGCGACACGGTCAAGGAAGTCACGGTCGTGGCTTACAAGGATCACGGTGCCATCGTATTGGCCCAGAAGGTCCTGTAGCAAATCAAGCGTTTCGATATCAAGGTCGTTGGTCGGCTCATCGAGCACCAGAAAGTTGCTGGAACGCGCCATGAGTTTGGCCAGCAACAACCGCGCTTTTTCGCCACCAGACAGGGAGCGCACGGGCGCGCGGGCCTGACCTTCGTCAAACAGAAATTCTTTAAGATAGCCCACAACGTGCTTGGGCATACCACGGACCATCACCTGATCCGCCTTTCCAGACACGCGCATTTCCGGATCGCCCGTCAGACTTTCCCACAGGGACATATCCCCATCAAGTTGGGCGCGTGATTGGTCAAACAAAGCCAATTCTAGATTGGTGCCCAGTTTGATAGTTCCACTATCGGGTTCTTCGCGCCCGATCATCATGTTCAGCAGCGTAGTTTTGCCAACACCATTGGGACCAACAAGCGCGATGCGATCTCCACGATTAATTGTAATATCAAAAGGTTCAAGGATTTTCTTATCGCCAAAAGCTTTGGTGATCTGGGTCGCTTCAATAACCTTACGGCCCGATTTTTGACCACCCTCAAACGCCATCGCTGCAGCACCTTGACGCGAGATTTGCCCCGCCCGTTCGGCCCGCAAATCTTGTAAAGCACGCACACGCCCTTGGTTGCGTTTGCGGCGTGCTGAAATACCCTCAACGGCCCAACGGGCTTCGGCTTTGATCTTGCGGTTCAGTTTATGACGTTGAGTGTCTTCTTCTTCCCATGCCGCGTCGCGCCACGCCTCAAATTCGCCAAACCCACGTTCTTGGCGCTTGACCATTCCGCGGTCAATCCAAAGGGTTGCACGGGTCAGTGCCTTTAAAAAGGCTCTGTCGTGGCTGATGATAATATAACCTTTGCGGGTCGCTTTAAGTTCGGATTCAAGCCACGCAATTGCCTCGATATCAAGGTGGTTGGTTGGTTCGTCCAACAACATCAAATCGGGCGCACCTGCCATCAAACGGGCCAAAGCTGCGCGACGGCGTTCACCACCTGATGCAGTTTCAACGGGGCGCGCTGGATCGAATTTAAGACCAGCGCCGGCGCGCTCAACCTTGTACATCTCGCCTTCATCCAAACCGTGGGATGCGAAATCACCCAGTGTGGCAAAGCCTGATAAATCAGGCTCCTGTTCCATGTATCCAACGGACACGCCGGGACCTGCGATTACCTCGCCTTTGTCCGCCTCGATCAATCCACCCATGACTTTCATCAGGGTCGACTTGCCCGAGCCATTGCGCCCAACAAGAGCAACGCGGTCCCCCGGTTGTGCGACCAGACTAAGGCCGTCAAAAATGGGATCACCGCCGAATGTCAGCGAAATTTCGTTTAGTTGAAGAAGGGGTATACGTGCCATTCCTGCCAGCTATCCCCACAAGTCAACAGGGTCAATCACACAGCTGTTCATTTTGCTAAATAAACTCTCGCCCAAAAGGCGAAACTAACCAATCACTGCGCGAAGCAGGCGTTTTCGGGCGGCAGGAATCATCCCGATTTCGACCCCTGTAAATACATGCATCGTATTCAGTTGACGATCCACAACCGCATGATCGCTCACCCAACCGCCCATCAACAGATAGGTCCGCAACAAAGGCGGCATCCCAAGCATCGCTTTTTTTGGGTCAGATTTGAGGCGCAATATAGCCGCATACCTAAAAACATCAGGCGCTTTGACTTTTGGCAACCAACGTTTGGGCGCAAGGTGATTGTCACGCAGAAGTGCAAAGGCATCATCGTATTTGGACGTCTCAGTCCCGGCAAAGGACGTACACCCAAACAACAGCTTTACGTTGTTCTGATCCACATAAGCCGTCATCGCAGCCCAAGCCACGCGCAATATATCGGGGTCCTGCCAATCTGGGTGAATGCAGAATCGGCCCAATTCGACCATCCTGCCTTTAAAATCAGCCAATGCGTCGAGTGCATAATATTGCGCGGAATAACTGGACTTGATGCTATCCCCATCTAAAGAAAGCATCCGAAAACATGCAACAAGGCTGTTGTCTTCAACGCAATGGATCAGGAAATGAACGCAGGCCTCGTCAAATGTATCAATGTCTTTGCCTGCCAGATCAAAGCAAAAACCTCGCAGTGTTTGCGCCGCCGCAACGTCTTGCGCCGTCACCGCAATAGCAGCGCTATAAAACCCCTTTTTAAGAGCAATCATTGTTTGATGGCTAGAGTGATCCATAAAATCAGCATGGGACAGCAGTGGTGGCGACGCAATACAACTTTAATGCCATTTAGCCCACAAACTTAAAGCGACCCAGCACCAACCCGACCAATGTTGCCAAGCAACTGACGTAAAAATGTTTTGTTGGACAAAGCCGTGTCTGTCACACGGCGCGTAAGTGGCACAACATTCCCTTTCTCAAGCCCGAAGCGTTCAATGTTGCTGATCACGCCAGCACTGTCAAAGCTGATGGCAAGCACTTGGCGATCTATCTCTTTTGGTTTGGTTGGGCCGAACGTACGCACGCGACTGCGCACGTAATAATACCCGCCGTCGCTCAAAACGCCGCCAGATGAGGGTGGACCAACACTTTCTTCAACCGAAGACCGGGTGTCGATGCCAACAAGCAACGTATCTAATTCTTCTTGTGGTGGGATATAGCCGTGGTTTTGGAACGTCGGCGTGCAGGCCCCAAGTGTCAAAGACACGGCCCCAATTGCGACCCATTTGCGAAAGGAAGTGATGTGCATTTTGTCTGCCCTCTTGCCCTTAACCGATACGGCTTTTATCCCGCGTACCAAAGGAACGCCGTTGTTTCAAGAAACGAAAGCATGATTCATGTCATCAACACCACCCTCAAATACCGCATATCGCGTGGCAGAGCTGCCGCAGAACTCTATCAAAAAGTTTGAGATACGGCCAGAACCCGCACGAAATGACAAAATAGCTGCCGAATTGGGTCTGCTTGGTTTGCGCAAACTTCGGTTTGTTGGACAAATAAAAGCATCCGGAAAATCCGATTGGCGGATGAATGGAACAATTGGTGCTACGGTTATACAACCCTGCACCGTCACACTGGAACCCGTAACAACCCGCATCGATAAAGCCGTGGAACGCCTTTTTGTCCGCGATCTGGAGAAACTTGACGAAGAAGAAATCGAGATGCCCGAAGATGACTCGATCGAGCAATTGGGCGGATTTATTGATCCAGAGGCCGTGATGATCGAAGCGCTTGTTCTTGCCTTGCCCGAATATCCACGTTCTGAAGGGGCCGAATTGGGTGAGGCCATCTTTACCAAAGCAGGCTTGGCCCCAATGAAAGACGAAGATGCGCGCCCGTTTGCTGGCCTCGCCGCGCTGAAAGACCAGTTGAAACCTGATCCCGAATAAGGGCATACTTAAGCAAGGTTAAAGCGCCCAAATATCGACTTGCGTCCACGACAATTCGCAGTATTTTGCCTCCTCCAAGAAATTAAAGGTTGGACATGCTGCAGCGCAACGCCTAAACGCACGACAAACCTGAACTACAACTAATGCAACATGGGTGCCGCACACTGCGTAACCCTATAATCTAAAGGCCCATTATAATGGCTGTTCAACAAAACAAAGTCTCCACGTCGCGCCGCAACAACCGTCGCTCGCACGACTCACTGGTGGCTGCAAACCCTAACGAGTGCACCAACTGCGGTGAACTGAAGCGCCCGCACCACATCTGTGCGTCTTGCGGTCACTATAACGACACTGAAGTTGTCGCATTGGCTGAAGAAGTCGACGTGGAAGACGACGCGGCCTAATTGGCCAACTGGCCCCAAAGCAGATAGGCATTAGCACATGACGGCCCAGCTATGACAGCCCAGTCCGATCAGAAACGTGCGAAAAGCCAGACCACCGTGATTGCGGTGGATGCAATGGGTGGTGACAATGGTCCGTCGGCAATCGTTGCTGGATGTGCCGTTTTTGCCAAACGCCACAAAAACGTTGATCTTATTTTACATGGGCCTCAAGCCGAGCTTGAGGCTCTTGTAGTGCGACGTAAGCAGCTTAAAGGCCGTGTCACTATTCGTGATGCGGCTGAAGTTGTCTCTATGGAAGACAAGCCTAGCCACGTTGTGCGCCATGGCAAAGCAACGTCGATGTGGGCAACAGTTGAAACTGTCCGTTCTGGAGACGCAGAGATCGCGGTCAGCTGTGGTAACACTGGCGCGTTGATGGCTGTGTCGATGATCCGCTTGCGCAAATTGCCTGGCGTTAATCGTCCCGCAATTGCAGTACTCTGGCCTTCCCGCAACCCACAAGGCTTTAACGTTATGCTGGATGTGGGTGCTGATATTCGCGCTGATGCAGATGATCTGATGCGGTATGCGCTGATGGGCGCATCTTATGCCCGCAACGGCATGGACCTGCCCCGCCCTCGCATCGGCCTGTTGAATGTGGGTACCGAAGAACATAAAGGCCGCCCTGAACTGCGCGACGCATATGATCTGATTGCCGCCCAAGCTGATCAGGCCGATTTCGAATTTGTAGGCTTTGTGGAAGGTGGAGATATCCCCGGTGACAAAGCTGACGTGATCGTGACGGACGGGTTTACCGGCAACGTGGCGATTAAAACCGGCGAAGGAACTGCCGGTTTGATCGGTGATCTGTTGCGCCAAGCCTTTAAAAATACACCGATGTCGCGCCTTGCTTATCTATTCGCCTTCACATCGATGCAGCGTCTGAAACGTCGTATCGATCCACGCCGTGTTAATGGCGGTGTGTTTTTGGGCTTGAATGGTATGGTTGTGAAATCGCATGGTTCAGCAGACGCCACTGGCGTTGCTGCTGCCTTGACGTTGGCGGCACAGCTGGCTGAAAACGGATTTACAGGTAAATTGGCGGCTCGTGTGGCTGCTGTTCTACCAACTGAACCAAAGGATAAAGACGCATGACATTGCGCGCTGTTGTAAAAGGGGTTGGGCATTATTTGCCGGAACGTATCGTTCCGAACGCCGAATTCGAAGCCACCCTTGATACAACAGATGAATGGATAAAATCCCGCTCAGGCATCGAACGCCGCCATTTTGCTGCGGAAGGTGAAACCACATCAATGTTGGCCACAAAAGCCGCACAGGCTGCATTGGCCAACGCTGGCATGACAGCTGACGACATTGACGCAATTATATTGGCAACCTCAACCGCGGATCTGACGTTTCCGTCAGCCGCCACAATGGTGCAGGCCAATCTGGGTATGAAATCCGGATTTGCATTCGACATACAAGCCGTATGTGCTGGGTTTGTCTTTGCCTTAAGTAATGCAAATGCGCTTATCCTTTCGGGTCAGGCCAAACGCGTTTTGGTCATTGGGGCCGAGACCTTCAGCCGTATCATGGACTGGACCGATCGTGGCACCTGCGTCTTGTTTGGGGACGGTGCTGGAGCACTGATCCTTGAGGCGCAAGAAGGCGCAGGCGACGCGGCCGATCGTGGCATCTTGTCTACCGATCTGAACTCAGACGGCACCTACCGTGATTTACTGTATGTGGATGGCGGTATTAGCACTGGCACTTCGGGCTATCTACGTATGCAGGGCAACCAAGTGTTCCGCCACGCGGTTGCCAAATTAGCAGCAACAGCGACCACGGCTATGGAACGCGCGAACGTTACGACCGAAGATGTTGACTGGATCGTACCCCATCAGGCCAACATCCGTATCATTCAAGGCACCGCAAAAAAGATGGGCATTCCGATGGAGAACGTCATCGTCACAGTCCAAGATCATGGCAACACGTCAGCCGCATCTATCCCCCTTGCCTTGTCTGTGGGGGCCACAAACGGCCAAATCAAACAAGGTGATTTACTGGTCACCGAGGCCATTGGTGGCGGTTTGGCGTGGGGTGCGGTGGTTTTACGCTGGTAAAACGACCTTTTTTGCGAAAATTTTGTGCTGAAACACCCTCTGGCAAGTCATTGATATTGACTCGGAAATTCCCCTCGCCCTATTGTTCATCTAAATTAGGGGATGAATATGACTGATAAAACACTGACACGGATGGATCTAAGCGAAGCTGTTTTTCGCGAGGTTGGATTGTCTCGAAACGAAAGTGCGCAATTGGTCGAAAGCGTTTTAGACCATATGTCTGATGCTTTGGTATCTGGTGAACAGGTTAAAATATCATCCTTTGGCACCTTTTCAGTGCGCGAGAAATCGGCACGTGTTGGTCGCAATCCTAAGACAGGCGAAGAGGTTCCAATCAACCCGCGTCGCGTTCTGACATTCCGCCCCTCACACTTGATGAAAGATCGTGTAGCATCAGGCAACAAGTCCTGATCTGATGGTAAAGTCGGCTGACGCTTTTCGCACTATTTCCGAAGTGGCTGATTGGCTAGGCGTACAAACCCACGTCTTACGGTTTTGGGAAAGCAAATTCACGCAAGTGAAACCTGTTAAACGTGCGGGTGGTCGCAGGTATTATCGCCCCGTAGATATGCTGCTGTTAGGTGGCATTCAAAAACTACTGCACGAAGATGGCCTGACGATCAAAGGTGTTCAAAAAATACTACGTGAAAAAGGTATTGCACATGTTTCGGCGCTGTCACCCGAGGTGGACGGTGATCGAAGTGTTGATTTAAACGCGCCGTCCCCTGACACACCCATCAAATCAGCTCCATTCACACAAGTCGCCCCCCAAGACGTCGAACCTGCAACGGCGGATGTTGTGCCTTTCATGCAAGACTCGCGTCCTGATGATGCCATTAAGCCTGTTGATCGCCCCTCGTTCACGCAGGATGCGGTTGTGATTCCTGATGAACAGGTTGAGCCGACAGACGCAGCCGAGCCAACGCTTGCCCAACCCAAAACAGAAGATGATGATACAGGTCTGGCGAAAGAACCGATTGTCGGATCTACTCCAGAAAACATCCCACAAGAAAGCGTTATAAAACAAGAACTGGAAGACGAGGTTGTCGCCCGAAAGCCAGAGCCACATGTTACAGCAGATGCAGACATGGTCACTGATGCGCAAGGTGCTGTTACAGACACACCAGCGGACTTAGTGGCAACACCAGAACCTGAATTTGTTACGCCCGAACCATTAGCCAAAGCACTGGCCGCCGCTGAGCAATCAGCCGTCGCAGCCGAACCTGGTGTTATGGAAGAGGAAGCGGCGCAGGAAGAAACACCAACACCTGTTGTTGAAGAACCAATTGCGGAACTGCCATCTTTCCTAAATCGTTCTAGCAAACCAACAGCACCGGTCACGGACAATTTACCGCCAGAAGGCGGAGCAGCAGAACCTGTCCAAACGGTTGAAACGCATGATGATGTTGTGGAAGTTACTAAAACCTCTATCGAAGCGGCAATACCAAAGCCCAAAATTGTGGACATACCCGACACACCCTTCGAGCCCGGAATAACAGCCAGCCCGCGCGCATTAAGCGCGCTGGCCAAGACCAAGTCGCTTACATCGGCGCAGGCCAGTAAAATTGCCCCCATGCTTACCCAATTGCGCAATCTGCGTGATCGCATGGGCGCGGCGCGCAA
Organism: uncultured Paracoccaceae bacterium; assembly: GCA_905182355.1. Taxonomy (GTDB): domain Bacteria; phylum Pseudomonadota; class Alphaproteobacteria; order Rhodobacterales; family Rhodobacteraceae; genus Ascidiaceihabitans. The sequence continues at coordinate 54,183 of CAJJBH010000018.1, forward strand.
AGAATAATTCAAGTGCCAGTTCCCCCTTGCCACGGGCCAAAATTCGGGTATGAAACGCAACAAGTCGGGCTATGGCGCAGTCTGGTAGCGCGTCCGTCTGGGGGACGGAAGGTCGCAGGTTCGAGTCCTGCTAGCCCGACCAAATATAAAACCACGCGAACCGCCCGTGCCGTAAGGCTGCGGGCGTTTGCCGTTTAACCCAAGAGTAGTCCAATGACCGGTGTAATCCCAAACCAACACATCAGCGAAATGATCGAAAGCGGGAAAATCACTGCCTCGCCTGCCGTGATTGACGCGCAAATCCAACCTGCCAGTCTGGATATGCGATTGGGAACTGTGGCTTATCGCGTACGTGCTTCGTTTTTGACGGGCCATGGTGCCAAAGTCACGGACCGTTTGGCGGAATTTGAAATGCACCGCGTTGATCTGACGGGTGGTGCTGTATTAGAAAAAGGCTGTGTTTACGTGGTTCCTTTGATGGAATCACTGGCCCTGCCCGATGATGTGAATGCGGTCGCAAACGCCAAAAGTTCAACAGGTCGGTTGGACTTGCTAACCCGCACGATCACCGACGGGGGCACTGAATTTGACCGTATTCCATCGGGATACAACGGACCGCTTTACGCCGAAATTTGCCCACGCTCGTTTTCAGTTCTTGTTCGCCCTGGAATGCGTTTGAACCAAATCAGGTTCCGCACTGGCCATGCTGTATTAGACGATACTGCTTTGGCCGACTTGCACGCGACCATCCCATTGGTCAACGGCGAACCAGTTATCGACGATGGTTTGGGCTTTTCCGTCGACCTAAATCTGCCCGACACCACTTTGGTCGGTTACCGCGCCAAACCCCACACAGGGGTCATCGATTTGGACCTGATAAACCACTACGATCCCACAGAGTATTGGGAGGAAGTACACGCCACAAACGGCCACATCATCCTTGATCCCGGTGCGTTTTACATTTTGGTTAGCCGTGAAGCCGTGTGTATTCCACCTGAGTATGCGGCAGAAATGGCACCCTACCTTGCGATGGTTGGGGAATTCCGCGTCCATTATGCAGGGTTCTTTGATCCCGGGTTTGGTCATGATTCTGCGGGTGGTGCGGGATCACGCGGCGTTTTGGAAGTTCGCTGTCACGAGGCCCCGTTTGTGTTGGAACACGGCCAAGTGGTTGGGCGTTTGGTCTATGAAAAGATGGCGCAAACCCCTACTCAGCTATACGGCGTGAGCATTGCATCAAATTACCAAGGGCAAGGCCTGAAGCTGTCTAAGCACTTCAAAACCAACGCCTAATTTAAATTAGCGGCGTGGACCACGGTCCGTCGGATTGCCGTAATCATCGATTTCACCTAGTGGTGGTTGCTTTTTTTACGCTTAGCCATCAAGTTCGATTTGGCGCTCATGCCAGTATCAACACCTTTCCGGATCAAACGGTTCATCACCTGACGGATGATCATATCGATGATGTGGTTCATATTCATGGGTCGTTCCCCTTACTGCTTCAACTTCGATATAGTGGAAGATGTGGCGATTATTAGGTCAATCTTCAAAAAGTTCTGACTGGCCTTCATTTCTTTCGTCATCTTCGTCCACGTCACCCGGACCTGGCACTGAACCCGGCGGTGGTCTATTTTCAAGCAAACCAGTTGAACGCAATTCTTTAAGGCCAGGAAGATCGCGCGCATTTTCCAAACCAAAGTGGTCCAAGAAATTTTGTGTCACAACAAACGTCACCGGCCGACCGGGTGTCATTTTGCGACGCCCAAAACGGATCCATTCCATTTCCAACAGCTGATCCACCGTACCTCGACTGACAGACACACCACGGATTTCTTCAATCTCAGCCCGTGTGACAGGTTGATGGTACGCGATGATTGCTAACGTCTCAATCGCAGCGCGGCTAAGCTTGCGCGTTTCGACTGTTTCTTTTTGCATCAAGAAGCCCAAGTCTGGCGCGGTCCGCATCGCCCACGCATCCCCAATTTTAGCTAAATTTACACCGCGCCCCTCGTACAGCTTGCGTACATGTACCAACGCTTCTGCAGCGTCGCAGCCATGAGGCATACGGGCTTCTAATTCACGCACTGTCACGGGTTCTGCGCTGGCAAAAAGCACAGCTTCGATCATGCGTTCTTGTTCGCCCATGGGTGCAGCTTCAAAAAGACTTTCTTCTTTTTTTTCAACGGGTTCTGACATGTTATTCAAGTCCTTTTTCGCAATTGAATTGGCGCAAAGCTTTCCGTTTGGCGAATTTCCAGATGCCCCTCTTTCACCAACTCAAGCGATGCGGCAAAAGTGGCGGCAGTTGCAGAACGCCGTTTGACAGGATCGTTTTCCCAACCCTCAGGAAGATAGCTGACTATGTCTGTCCAATCACCCGCATACCCGATCAGGCCGCGCATACGTTCAAGCGCCTGCTCCATCGTAAATACGCTTTCGCGGTCTAAGATAAATGGGCGAAAATCATCACGGGTGCGGATACGCGCGTAACCCTGCATCAAATCCAGCAAACTCGCGGTGTAAGTTACCTTTTTGACCCGCTCGACAACTTCGATCTGGCCGCGCGCAAAGAAATCACGGCCCAGTTGATCGCGCCCCATCAGACGCGCTGCGCAATCGCGCATGGCTTGCAAGCGTTCCAACTGAAAGGCCAAGTGAGCGGCTAGTTCAGCGCCCGATGGTCCTTCTTCAGTTGGATCAGGTGGCAACAACAATCGCGATTTAAGGAATGCCAACCATGCCGCCATCACCAGATAGTCAGCTGCAAGTTCTAAGCGCAGTACCTTAACCTTTTCAACAAAGGCGAGATATTGGTGCGCCAATTCAAGAATTGAAATCTGGCGAAGGTCTACTTTTTGTGTGCGGCTTAGCGTCAGAAGGACATCCAATGGCCCCTCGAACCCATCAACATCGATGATCAACGCTTCCGCGGCCACCCTTTCGGCGACCGAGATACGATCTTCTTCGAACAAGTCTTCGCTCATGAATTAATGCGACAATGCGCCCCCGCCTAACAGCGCTTCAAGTTCGGCGTCTAAGGCCGCAATGTCAATCTGATCTGGCGTTTTACGCTTCATAAGGGCACGTTCCGCCCGTTTTTGGGCGATATCGGTCATTTCACCGGCTGCTTGCGCCACAAGCTGGCGTTCCGCCAGTGATCCGTTGCAATGTAAAATCACGTCGCATCCAGCATCAAGCGAGGTTCGACTGAGGGTTCCTAAATCACCACTTAGCGCCTTCATCGAGATGTCGTCAGTCATAATCAAACCATCAAACCCAATGTCATTGCGGATCACATCCATCACCCGTTTGGAAAGCGTCGCTGGCGCGCTGTCGATCGCATCATAAACCAAATGGGCCGTCATCCCCATTGGGAGATCATTCAGGGCCTTAAAAGGCGCGAAATCATGTGTGTCCAGACCACCACGCAGCGCAGTTACCCTAGGCAAATCAAAGTGGCTGTCCGCAGTCGCACGTCCGTGTCCGGGTATATGTTTTACAACGGGCAAAACACCGCCATCAAGCAAACCATCAGCTGCGGCGCGGCCTAATGTGGCAACTACAGTTGGGCTTGTTCCATAACAACGGTTGCGTAAAAAATCATGGGTTTGCGCATCGGCAACATCCACCATCGGGGCGCAGTTGCTATCAATACCAATGTCACGCAATTCATGCGCGATTACACGGTACCGCAGATACATCGCACGCGCGGCGCTTTCACCAGCGGCCTCGACAAACTCTAAAGGCGGCAGCCATTCGCGCCATGTAGGGCTGCGCAGGCGTTGTACACGCCCGCCTTCTTGATCGATGGTGATTGGGCATTCACGCCCTACCGCCTCGCGATAATCATTGCACAATGCACGCACCTGATCAGGCGTTTCGATATTGCGGGCAAATAGAATAAAACCAAACGGGTTCACGTCGCGAAAGAAGGCCTTTTCATCAGCAGTAAGTCGAAGCCCATCGCCGTCAAGGATCGTCGCGCCGAAACGCTTCATCTTGTGACAACCGGAATACAATCGGCATTTTCAGCCAATAGCGCTGAACAGAAACGGCGTGCGTCGCTTAGATCGTCAAAGCCCATGGCCCGCAGGCGATAGAATGTGCGTCCACCGCTTTTTGCCTTTTGAACGATACGGGATTTGCCCTCTAGAAAGTCACCAAAGCGCCCTTCGATCTTATCCCACTGACTGCGTGCAACTTCTGCGCTGTCGAACGCACCAAGCTGAACCAGTCGCGTCCCAGCTGGAACCGAGGCCGCATCAATATCATTGGTGGCAGCTTTGGCAGGTGCGGACACCGGAATCACAACAGACGGTGCTGATGCGGGCCGCAACAAAGGGCGCAAAGATTGACGCAAGCCAGCTGCTTGGATCGCTGAGGTTTGAGACGCACCGGCAGCAACCACACGTGTCACAGCAGCGACGACTTTTGGTCCGTTCGCCGTGGCACCCGCACTTGTCGAGTTTGGCCCTGCAGTCAGTTGGCGCAGCAAATCATTGACGGTTTTTTCTTGTGATAACGTGCCAACATCTGTTGACCTATCCGCAATAGTAGCGGTCAAATCCAAACGGGCTGGCTGTTGCACTGGTGCAACGAACGCAGCAGAAACGGGCGTGTCTTCGGATGTAAGTTGCACAGGTTTAGGGGCCAAAACCAGCGTGTCCGCCGGGGCCGAAGTAGAACCAGCACCTGCAACTTCGTTCACAGACAGCCCTTGGTTCAGGGCCAACTGGCCACCCGGGCTATCGGGCAACACGCGCATGTAGCCTTGTATTGCTTGGACAACTGGCAGACCCGTCACATCCCGCACCATCAGTTTATACCCCCAGACCCCGACACCTACTATCAAGGCGGCAGACAAAGCTGCCGCTGCAAGATTAGTCATATTTGTCAAAGAGTTCTGCGCACCAACTGATCTCGAGTTGCCCACAGCTGAATAGCCTTGGGCACCCATGCCATGGGTATAGGGGACGTTTGCCATTTTTGCCTCGTTGCCCGCTTGGGTACATTGCCCGTGGGGTCTGCTGATTTAAACCTGTTCAGCCGAGGCGGTTATTTTTAACGCATCTCTTCGGCTGGCTCTACACCCAGAATACCAAGGCCGGCAGCTATTACAACAGCCGCCGCACGTGCGAGGGCAATTTTCGCCTGCGACACTTTTTGATCATCCTGTAAAAAGCGCAGTTCTGGCAATTCATTGCCGCGATTCCAAAGTCCATGGAATTCGCCTGCCAGTTCATAAAGATAGAACGCGATCCGGTGCGGTTCATTGGCACGTGCCGCCGTCTCGATCAAACGTGGCCATTCCGCCAACTTAGCAGCCAGCGTCAATTCTGCCTCGTGATCCAGCAACGACAGGTCAGCATTGGCCAAAGACGCATCATCAACTGTAACACCTGCCTCAACCGCTTTGCGCAGGACTGAATTCACCCGGGCGTGGGCGTATTGTACATAAAACACGGGGTTGTCGCGGCTTTGCTCAAGCACTTTGTCGAAGTCAAAATCAAGTGGCGCGTCGTTTTTACGCGTTAGCATCACAAAGCGCGTCACGTCAGACCCAACCTCTTTGACCACATCGCTCAGCTTCACAAAGGTCCCTGCCCGCTTGGACATCTTGAACGGCTCGCCGTTTTTGAACAATTTCACCAGTTGCGTCAGTTTGATGTCCAACGGAACCTTGCCGTCCGACAAAGCAGACACAGCCGCTTTCATCCGTTTGACATAGCCACCGTGATCCGCACCAAAGACATCGATCAATAGGTCATAGCCACGTTCAACCTTGTCATAGTGATAGGCAATATCAGGCGCAAAATACGTCCAAGAGCCGTCAGATTTTTTGACTGGCCGGTCCACATCGTCGCCGTGTTCGGTCGATTTGAATAAAGTCTGTTCGCGTGGTTCCCAATCTTCAGGCATCTTGCCTTTTGGTGGCTCAAGATAACCTTCATAGATCAACCCTTTGTCATCCAAGGACTTGATAGATTTTTCTATCAGGCCGGACCCATAAAGCGATTTCTCAGAAAAGAACCGATCCATTTTGATACCCAAAAGCCCAAGGTCCGCACGGATCAAATCCATCATCGCCTCGGTCGCGAACTCACGAACATCCAACAGCCAAACGTCTTCGTCTTTGCCCACGTAGGCATCGCCAACTTTGGCCTTCAGCGCCTCGCCAGTCTTAACCAGATAATCGCCGGGATATGTGCCATCAGGAAACGCAACATCTTGGCCATGCGCCTCTAGGTACCGCAGGTAAACGGAACGGGCCAGTACGTCGACCTGCGCGCCACCATCGTTAATGTAATATTCGCGCGTCACATCAAAGCCTGCGAAATCCAGCAACGACGCAAGCGCATCACCAAAGACCGCGCCACGTGTGTGCCCCACGTGAAGTGGGCCAGTTGGATTGGCACTGACGTATTCGACGTTCACCTTTTTATGCTTGCCCATTGTAGAGCGGCCAAAATCAGTGCCTGTTGTCAGAATTGACCCGACAACCCCTTGCCACAAAGACGCAGACAAACGCAGGTTCAAAAAGCCCGGTCCTGCCACTTCAGCCGCAGTAATTCGGTCATCTGACGCCAAACGCGCAGCCAAAGCATCCGCTATGTCGCGTGGTTTTAAACCTGCAGGCTTAGCCAAAACCATGGCCGCATTTGTCGCCATGTCGCCGTGTGTCGCATCGCGTGGGGGTTCTACTGTGACATTGTCAAAATTCAACCCCTCAGGCAGCTGTCCAGCCTCAACCATCGCGTTAAGGTCAGCAATTACTTGGGTACGAATGTCGGCAAAAAGGTTCATCAATTTAGTCCTAAATCGGGTCGGGTGAGGTGTATCAGGTACAGGGGTCAGGTCAACGGGCGTAGGTGTTAGTCTTTGCCCAAGATACGTTCATATTCCAACAGGGCATATCGATCCGTCATGCCAGAAATATAATCACAAACCCGTCGCGCAATTGCTGTTTGATCTGCATCTTTTAGTTCGTCCTGCCAATTTTCGGGCAATTGTGACGGATCGTTCAGAAACAAAGGAAATAGCTCGCGAATGACTAAGGTTACTTCTTCACGCTTCTTCATCACGGACGGCGCGCGGTACATTCGGGTGAACAAAAATTCGCGTATTTCACCAAGACTGGCAAAAACGGCGTCCGAAAATCGAATGACGGGATAGCCAAGGTGGCGAATATCACGCGCAGACTTTGCGCCGCTTTCCGCCAAAATTGCGGCGGATGTCGTAATTACATCGCTGACCATCACGCCAAAGACACTGCGTAATGCTTCATGACGGCGCCTGTCCGTCTCCAAATCAGGATAAGCCTTATCAACTTCTGCGTAGGCTTGCCCGACAATGGGCAAGGCCATAATATCAGCGTCCGTGAATAGTCCGGCTCGCAAACCATCGTGCAGGTCGTGGTTGTTGTATGCGATGTCATCAGACAAGGCGGCAACTTGCGCCTCTGCGCTGGCGTGGGTGTGCAGTTCCAGGTCATGTGTGGCGTCATATTCAGCCAGCGCAAAAGGCAAGTTGCCTAAAACGGGCCCATTGTGCTTCGCGATCCCCTCTAAACATTCCCATGTCAGGTTCAGCCCATCAAACTGGGCGTAATGGCGTTCAAGATCAGTCACGATTTTTATAGCTTGGGCATTATGATCGAAACCGCCGTAGGGGGCCATCATCTCGTGCAACACGTCCTCCCCCGCATGTCCAAACGGTGGGTGGCCAAGGTCATGTGCGAGTGCCACAGCTTCTGTCAGTTCCCCGTTCAAGCCTAAAGCGCCCGCGATTGTACGCGCCACCTGCGCCACCTCGATCGAGTGTGTCAGGCGCGTGCGGAAATAATCGCCTTCGTGTTCTACGAAAACCTGTGTCTTGTGTTTCAGCCGGCGAAACGCGCTGGCGTGGATAATACGATCTCGATCACGTTGAAAACTTGATCGAAAACTAAACTCTTCTTCCGCAACACGCCGTCCCTTGCTGTGTTTCGGATCAGAGGCAAATGGCGCTTGCATACATCACTAGTCCTTGTCGCCTGTCCTATGGCCCTCTATATTATATTATAGAGCATAATGTAACAGGCCTTTGGCCACCCATTCGGAGCATTTCTAGTGCAACTGCCGCCAAAAGTAACAACACGCGCCTTTGAACGTCTTGCAGAAATCGGGGCCGCCGATCAAGGGCAGGCTTTGCGTGTCGCTGTCGAGGGTGGTGGATGTTCGGGGTTCCAATATGAGATCGCATTGGATGGCCCCAAAGACGACGATTTGATACTGGAAGGATCCGGTCAAAAGGTGGTTGTGGATTCCATATCGCTTCCGTTTCTGTCCAACGCTGTGATCGACTTTTCCGAAGAGCTAATCGGAGCCCGTTTTGTAATCGAAAACCCGAATGCAACAAGCGCCTGCGGATGTGGAACTTCCTTTTCGATGTAAGGGTTTATGTTGCGATGTTAACGCGGAAAAACCGCTCAAAGAAAGCTTCAAATTCCGTTGTCGATTTCTGGGCAGCCGTCAGAGTATCGTATCCGTCTTCGTCAATCTCTTTCTCCAGAATTGGGCGCATCACGGACCAATCTGCGCTGCGCGCATTTTCCAACTTTAGCAAACAACTCGACATATGGCGCAGTGGGCCTGAGGACAGATTGTGGCGTTCAAATCTGGTGCGTTCACCAAATACAGCCTGACCAACACCATCATGTTTCGCGGTTGCCGACAGCCATGAACATACAAAATATTCGTGATATTTGTCCGAAACATCCGCATTCGTGTCAGCAATCGCTTGGAAATTTGACAACGTGGAAAATATCCAATCTTCCCAAATTTTGCTTGGCGCCTGCCCAGCATAGCGCAGCGCGATACAAACTTCGGCCAGCAGATCAGCGTTTTGGTCCAGATAGGCAAGAATGCCGACGAAATTCAGGGATTGTATTGCGCGGTTGTCCAAATGTGGATCACGACGACCATATTCAGACAGATAAAAAACGATGTGCGTCAGTTCGTACGCGGCCTTCTTGTTTGGCAATGCGAATGTCTCTGCACAATTTATGAAGTGGAGTAGCCGATCATTCAATCCAGCATCAATCACGACACGTTCACCGCGCCGTGATAAAATGCGGTGCGCTTCTCCCCTTTGAAGATCAGAAAGTTCGGCGGTTGGTAATCCTTGGGTTGCAGCCCAACTGCAAAGTTCCGCGCCTTGTTGGCCCTCCAAGCCCAAATCCTCAAGATCAAGGCAGATAGACAGCAAGAAACGGTAATATTGCGGGAAGAAAGACAGTTGTTGGGGCAGCTTATCATAAAATTCCTGATGCACCTCCAACATCTGAGGCGCGACTTGAGTGCCAGTACATTCAAGGATATTTAGCAGTTCAGCATTCTCTTTGAGCCAAAAAACATCTTCGCCATATCTGCGATGCTTGGCAAAAATATCCACCAAAGCCCCTGCCCTTTGCGGCAAGGTCTGACGGCGCTGCGGCACGTTTAATGAAATCACATTGGTCATTGGATCTTCCTTCGATTGCATCAAACGCGCCGCGGCAATCGTTTAAGAGCCTGAAGAGAACAGCGCAGTCAAATCGCCTATGACCGTGCTCGAAGTTGTTGGAGTTGAGCCAGATGAGAACATCTCGACAGCTTCGCCAGCGCCCGATTGCGCGATCGTCTTCGGTGCAGAACCGGACGAGAACATTTCGACGCCCTCGCCCATTTGGGTTGCAGTCGCTTTGGGCGCTGAACCCGACGAGAACAATCCAGTCACGTCACCGCCACTCATGCAAGGTGCAGAGCCTGAAGAGAACATTTCAACGTGTTCACCATCGAACATATCCGTTGTTGTCGGAGTTACATTTGTTTCAAATTTACGTTGAGCAGTCATTTTAATTCCCTCGTTGGTTTGAAGTTACAATGTTTAAAACGCTGCCTTTTAAAGTTGATTATTAATAGAGACTTTCTTTTCATTGGTGTATTTCGGAAAAGTTATCTACAATGTGAAGGTTCGTCAAAAAATTTGATTTAGTTCGATTTATTTCCAAATTCGTTTTCGTAAAAAATAATTATCCACATCTTTGATACCTGTGGATATTAACCTCATGTTAATAATGGTTAACTCTTCCTTAACGGGAATCTTAGAATAAATTGCACCCAAGACGCATGATAACCAACGGCCTCACCTCTTGCTCAGACGCATATCTTAGGCGATAGCTGATTTGACAATCGCAGGAGCCATTCCATGAAAATCGCCACATTTAATATCAACGGCATCAAAGCGCGGATAAATGCGCTTCCTGAATGGTTAGACGAAGCGCAACCAGATGTGGTGCTTTTGCAAGAAATTAAATCGGTCGACGAAGCATTCCCACGCGAGATATTTGAAGACCGCGGCTACATCGTTGAAACACACGGTCAGAAATCTTTTAACGGTGTTGCTATCCTGTCCAAACTTCCGCTTGAAGACGTCCGGCGCGGATTGCCTGGTGATGACAATGATCAACAAGCCCGCTGGATCGAAGCCACTGTTGTTGGTGAAAAAGATGCGCTGCGGATTTGTGGCCTGTATCTTCCCAACGGCAATCCGGTTGAGTTGGAAGACGATGGTACACCTGTCGCTGGTGGAAAATACGCATACAAATTGGCGTGGATGGAGCGGTTGCAAGCCCGTGCCGAGGCTTTGATGGCGGACGAAATGCCGTTTTTAATGGCAGGGGATTACAACATCATCGCCCAGCCCGAAGACGCTGCGCGCCCTGAAATTTGGGTTGGCGATGCTGCCTGCCGCCCTGAAAGCCTTGCTGCCTACCGCAAACTGTTAAACCTTGGTTTTACCGATGCGACATTGGCGCGTGATCCACGTCCCGGTCAATATTCATTCTGGGATTATCAGGCTGGTGCGTGGAACAAGAACAACGGCATCCGCATTGATCAGTTCCTGCTTAGCCCCGCATGCGCCGATATGTTGGTAGATTGTGGTACTGACAAAGACATTCGCGCCCGTGAAAAACCGTCTGATCACGTCCCTGTTTGGGTCGACCTTAACATTTAGACCTATTTTTGCTGGGTAACGTCATGGCGATAAAGCCAATCGAACGGTTTCAACATTAATTTGGGGGCAAACGTACTTAGGATTTTTAGTCCCGTATGCGCCGCCAACCGAACTGGCCCGCGCCGCAAATGATAGCGCTGTGCGTTGCCTTGTGTGGTTTTCACCACCTTAGCCACCCGTGGTGCGCGCAAACGTTGGTATGTCTCTATCTTATCATTCTTAAGGCTTACCCCTAAAACCCAAGCGTCTTCCAGCGCCATGTTGGCGCCTTGCGCTAAAAACGGCAGCATCGGGTGCGCCGCGTCCCCAACAAGGGCAATGCCTTCACCGTACCAACGCGCAGCAATCGGGTGACGAAACAGTCCCCAAACCGATGCGTCCTGCACAACGTCTATCAAACGCGCTGCCTCACCAGTGAAATCGGAAAACGTGTCACGCAATTGATCCGGATCACCCTTTTGGTGCCAACCTTCGTCCTGCCAGTCGTTCCGTTCTTCGACAGCAACCAAATTAACAAATTCACCCCCACGTAGGGGATAGGCAACGATATGTTTGCCGGGGCCCATGTAAACACGCGCCTCTTCTGGTTGGTTCGCAATGTTTGGCACGATTGCGCGCCAAGCGACTTGTTTGGTAAAAAATGCTGTCGACTTGGGATTAAGAACAGATCGCGCGACAGAATGTATACCATCCGCTCCCACGATCAATTCGGCCCGCAAAAAATCCCCGTTGCTTAAGGTAACTTCGGGAATATCACCTGCACGCACTTCGGTCACCGTCTGACCCAAACGAATATCAGCTGCGGCCCAACGCGCAGCACCTTTCAGCACATCCAAAAGATCGGCGCGATGGACAAAGTAATAAGCCTGATCAGGCGTAAGGCGCTGCAAATCCAATCGTGCCACTTCACCAGCGCGACGATAATCACGCAAAGACACGGCCTGCCCGCGTACGGCACCGCGTTTGATCAGCTCGGGTTCCAAACCCAAGGCCCGCAAAACAGTCAATCCATTTGGGCTGACCTGAAGGCCTGCGCCCACTTCTTTCAATTCTGCGGCTTGTTCAAGAACTGTAACTGAAACGCCCAATCGACCCAGCACCGCAGCTGTTGCCATGCCAGAAATGCCGCCCCCAATTACAATTGCACTCCGGATCATCATATGTCCCCAAGTTTAAGCCCATAAAACGAAAAAGGCGCGCGGGTCGTGCCCTGCGCGCCTTTGACTTAATTTATACTACAAACCAATCAGTCGTCACGATGAACTTTTTCGCGGCGTTCATGGGTTTCTTGTGCCTCAAGGCTCATGGTTGCAATTGGCCGTGCATCAAGGCGTTTCAGCGAAATAGGCTCGCCCGTGACAGAGCAATAGCCAAATTCATCGTCGTCGATACGACGCAAAGCGGCATCGATTTTTGACACAAGTTTACGCTGGCGATCCTGCGTGCGTAATTCCAAAGCGCGATCTGTCTCTTCCGAGGCACGATCGTTTACATCCGGAATGTTGCGTGTCGTATCTTGCAACGCTTCGATGGTATCACGCGTGCCGACTTGCAGCTCGTCTTTCCAACTGTTCAGCTTGCGGCGAAAATATTCCACCTGCTGCTCATTCATAAATGGTTCATCATCGGCTGGACGGTAATCGTCCGGCAAAAACACTTCTTGTTTCATCTGGTTCCCCTTCACGCGGCTTACTTTGTTCATGCATATTCCCCTGTCATGCTCAAACATTAGCTTTCTGCCGCAGCGTTTAAACCAGCATCTAAGGATTGTCACTACACAATCCAGAACGGATGTGACTAAAGCATTGGACAAAGTTTTAGACAAAACCACGGAGATTGGCATGAAATTTCAAGGCACTGAAAGCTACGTCGCAACAGACGACTTGACGATTGCGGTAAATGCGGCCGTTACATTAGAACGACCACTTCTCGTAAAAGGCGAGCCGGGCACGGGCAAAACTGAACTGGCCAAACAAATTGCCACGTCTTTGGGCCTGCGCTTGATCGAATGGAACATCAAATCCACAACCCGCGCCCAACAAGGCCTTTATGAATATGACGCCGTATCCCGTCTGCGCGACAGTCAGCTGGGCGAGGAAAAGGTACACGACGTTGCCAACTACATCCGCAAAGGTAAGATGTGGGAAGCGTTTGAAGCTGGTGAAAAAGTTGTGTTGTTGATCGACGAGATCGACAAAGCTGACATCGAATTCCCGAACGACCTTTTGCAAGAGCTCGATAAGATGGAGTTTTTTGTCTATGAGACGGGCAAAACAATCAAAGCCGAAAATCGCCCCATTGTGATCATTACCTCAAACAATGAAAAAGAATTGCCAGACGCCTTCTTGCGCCGCTGCTTCTTCCACTACATCCGCTTCCCAGACATGGACACAATGCGGGCCATTGTCGAAGTCCACCACCCTGGGATTAAAGAACAGCTTTTAACCACCGCCCTGACCCAGTTCTTTGAAATCCGTGAGCAGGTTGGTTTGAAGAAGAAACCCTCCACGTCTGAAGTGTTGGATTGGCTTAAGCTGTTGTTGGCCGAAGACATGACCGCCGAAGACTTGAAAGCCGGCAGCACGGCCGCCCTACCCAAACTGCACGGTGCATTGTTAAAGAACGAACAAGACGTGCACTTGTTTGAGCGCCTTGCTTTCATGGCGCGTGGGCAACGTTAACTGCAGAACATGACATTTGCGGACGTCTGACTGTAATCCGGTTAGGCGTCCGTTTGCGTTTTGAGACTATATATAAAGTCGCGTCTCCTCCACCTAAGTTTGGAAGTTCCCAGCGAAATAAGGAAATTGCCTAATTTATGCCTTATTTCAAAAAGAGCCAAATTTTTTATTAAATGATTATTTAACAGCACCTTAAGTCCGAAATATTATGGCCACACTTGGGGCACACCTAGCTCATATTAGCACATCTAGCCACAAACTTGCCTTATTTGCTCCCTAAGAAGGTCGGGTTCAGAGGCGAAAAGATCTCCAACAGAGACTATTGAGCAGGCAGGCAGCAACGGATGACTAGTAATACAGCACTCGAAGTGCGCCCATTGATGGCGTCTGATCGTGACGCCTGGGCTGCTCTTTGGACGGCATATATTGAGTTTTATAAATCCTCAGTGCCCGCCCATATTTACGACATTTATTTTGACCGATTTTTAGGTGACGACCCCCATGACTTCAATGGACTGGTTGCTGTCTTGGATGGCAAAATTGTGGGCCTGACCCACTACCTTTACCACCGTCATGGCTGGAAAGTTGAAAACGTCTGTTACCTACAAGATCTATACGCAGATCCTGCTGTGCGCGGTATGGGCATTGGTCGCGCGCTGATTGAAGCCGTTTATAATGCCGCTGACGCAAACGGCACCCCTTCTGTTTATTGGATGACCCAAGACGGCAACACTGAGGCCCGTAAACTTTATGACCGCATCGCGCAGGTCACTGACTTTATCAAATACGGGAGGATTGCACCGTGAACCCAATGCGCCGTTTTGTCCTTCCATTGGCATTGATGTTGAACGCCTGTGTCCCAGTGACCCCGTCTGACACCACGACACGTGCAGCGATTGCCGTCAGCACATTCCCACCCATGAAGACTTTTGGCGCACCACGGCCAAACCACCCGATCAAATCAAACAACGACCTGGCGCTAGATTTCATTGAATTGTCGTTCCGTTTGGAAAGTGGCCGCGATTTGCCAATCTTCACGCGCTTTGAGGAACCAATCACAGTTCGCGTTACAGGTGCACCACCCGCAACACTTGGGTCGGATTTAAATAAACTACTTCATCGCTTGCGGACCGAAGCGCACATCGACATCAGCCAGATATCATCATCCAAACAGGCAAACGTCACAATCCAAGCCGTCAGCAGAAACGAAATTCGCCGTGTTTTGCCCCACGCCGCGTGTTTCGTCGTGCCTAATATCTCAAGCATTGATGAATACCGAAGCGCCCGTCGCACAGCCAAGACCAATTGGGCAAACCTGCAAAAGCGCGAGCAATTGGCAATATTCCTGCCAAATGACGCTAGCCCTCAAGAAGTACGTGACTGCCTTCACGAAGAATTGGCCCAAGCCATTGGACCGCTCAACGATCTATATCGCCTGCCCGACAGCGTCTTTAACGATGACAACGTGCATACGGTCCTGACCGGTTTCGATATGATGATGCTACGCGCATATTATTCACCAAAATTGCGCAGTGGCATGACGCGTGGACAAGTGGCCCAAGCCCTGCCTGGTATCTTTAGTCGTATTAACCCTGCAGGAAATGGCCGCGCCGCACGATTTTCCACCCGCACCCCAAAAGCGTGGTCACAAGCGGTTCAGGCCGCATTAGGCCCAGGCAGCAGCACATCCCAACGGATCATTTCTGCAGATAAGGCCTTGAAAATAGCAAAGGCAATGGGTTGGACCGATCACCGCCGCGCCTTTGCCCATTATGCCAATGGCCGTATTTTATTGGCTTCCGCACCAAAAGTTGCTTATCAACATTTCCTAGCAGCTGATCACTATTACGCGGCGACACCCGGGGCGAAGCTACACCGTGCGTATGTTGCAACCCAATTGGCCGCACATGCTGTCACACAAGGCGAAGGTGAACGTGCGCTTAACCTAATTGGTCCACATATTGACCGCGCTGCACGCAACGAAAATGCTATCTTACTGTCGACACTTCTGTTGCTTCGCGCCGAAGCCCTTGATCTGACCGGACGTTCCGCAGAAGCACGTACCGTCAGACTGGACAGTCTTGGATGGGCGCGGTACGGCTTTGGTCCAGATTGGGCCGTGCGGGCCAAGTTGCGAGAGATTTCGTCGCTTTCCCCGCTGAAAAATGGCCGCAGCTAACAGCGTAGGGCTTAACAGATATGATCGTACTTGTCGCAGCACTGATTGGTGCACTTGTGGGCGGTTTTACTGCCAAACGCCGTGGCGGAAATAGAATGGACATCGCACAATACGCGGCAGGTTACGGAATGGCCTTTGTTGTTGTTGGTCTGATTGCAACGGTGGTCCTTGATCGGGTCATTTCCTAATGTTCATCCCCTTCTTTGAGGCTCTACGAAAGAACGGTGTGCCCGTTTCAATGCGCGAATTCCTTGCATTCCTAGAAGGGATGAAAGCCGGAATCGCCACCTATGATATCGACGCATTCTACTACCTTGCCCGCGTGTCGATGGTCAAAGACGAGCGCAACATCGACAAATTCGACCGTGCTTTTGCCGCGACCTTTGAGGGTCTGGAGAACATTCAGCTTGAGCAAGTTTTAGAAGCCGTGGATATCCCTTCCGATTGGTTGGATAAAATGGCTGAAAAGCACCTGTCCGAGGAAGAAAAAGCCGAAATCGAAGCGATGGGTGGCTTTGAAAAGCTGATGGAGACGTTGAAAGAGCGCCTTAAAAAACAAGAAAAACGCCATCAAGGTGGCAACAAATGGATTGGCACGGCCGGCACCTCGCCATTTGGCGCATATGGTTACAACCCTGAAGGTGTGCGGATTGGCCAAAAGGAATCCCGCCATCAACGCGCCACCAAAGTTTGGGACAAGCGCGAATTTAAGAACATGGACGACACTGTTGAATTGGGTACCCGCAACATCAAGGTTGCACTGAAACGTCTGCGCAAATGGGCGCGTGACGGGGCAGCTGAAGAGCTAGATTTGAACGGCACCATTCGGGCAACCGCCGAAAACGGATATCTAGACGTAAAAACACGCCCGGAGCGGCGCAATGCCGTCAAAGTGTTGTTGTTTTTGGACGTTGGAGGGTCAATGGACCCGCATATTAAAGTGGTGGAAGAACTTTTTTCCGCGGCCCGTACAGAATTCAAGCATCTTGAACACTTTTATTTCCACAACTGCCTTTATGAGGGCGTATGGCGTGACAACCGCCGTCGTTGGGATGCACAGTTGGACACTAATGAAATCCTGCGCACCTATGGCCCTGATTACAAATGTATTTTCGTCGGTGACGCATCTATGTCTCCCTACGAAATCGCATACCCCGGTGGCGCAAACGAGCATTGGAATGCAGAAAGCGGTCAGGTCTGGCTGGAACGTGCGCGTGATCAGTGGAACAGCCATCTTTGGATCAACCCGATCCCAGAAAAATATTGGGATTACACCCATTCAATCAAGATGATCCAAGAGATTTTTGGCACGGATCGCATGGTACCAATGACACTGTCCGGCCTTGAACAAGGCATGAAGGGTTTGACGCGTTAGGAACCCATATTTTTAACAATGTGCCTAAAAATTGGCGCATTGTCCCACTAACGTAAACATTAATTAATATTGTTTTTGTTGGAATACCCATGATTAAACCAATCACTGCCCTAACCGTTATTGCTGTCAGTTTTCTTACAGCATGTGCGGATACGTCTGTGTCGCGCCACGACATTGAAAACGGACCGGTTTCATTGTTGTCCTTCACAGACAATTCACAGCAAGAGAACGCCGTTTCGCAGCAAGCAAATGCGTTGAATGATCTAAGCCATGATATTTTACGTGCATCGACGATCAAAGGCATGAAGGTTGGCGCAGCCGTGGGGTGTGGATTGGCCGTTGTGTCTGCAGGAAACGCACAGCGCTGCGTCGTTGGTGCTTTGTCGGGTGGTGCAGTCGGTGCAATTGTGGGCCGCCAAACAGGCAAACGTCAGATCGCGAAGCGGATTGAGCTGGTCAATCCCAACCAACTGGTCCGCAGTATTCGCAAGACCAATGACACGATGGAAACCATAACAGGCTCCCTTCCCCAGCTTTTGGCAGCCCAAGATCGTGAATTGGATGCGCTGTCGCTGAAACGCGACTTGGGTACATTGTCACAAGCCGATTATGACACGCGCTACATTGAAATCAAAACAAACCGCGTCAACTTGGCGCAATCCTTGACCTTAAGTTCGAAGCAAGCAACCCTTGCTGGCGACAATCTGGAACACGCAGCCTCGCAAGGTCAAACGGGTTTGGAGTGACACTTTCGCGCGGCGAAAACATCGCGGAAAAAGCCGAGTTAGTCCGATCTTCAATCACACTTTTGTAATGCAACGTAGACATCCCTAAAAGCCCACAGGTCACTGTGTCTAAACGCTTATAGTGACAGCACATACCGATGGGCCGCTTCTGCCAAAGACGGCCATGATGGCCCGTGATCATATGGAACCTGCACCCACTCTTTCATTGCGCGCCCCTTGCCAGATGGATCGAACAAATGCGCCTCTGCAAGTGACATTGCTTGGGTATGATCGTCACCCTTCAACTTGAAGACCATACAGTCCTGAAAAAAATGGCACAAAAGGCTTTCCACCTTTTCCCGCGTTAATGCACTTTTTTCCAAACATCTGCGATACTTCAACCTCGGCAATGGAATACCCAACATCATAAAATGTCGCTTCAGGATCGCTCATGATTCAATTTCCCTATACTCAATTCAGCATGACCGAAATCCCTTGCTCGCACAATGTGACGTTACCTATTGCTTAAACGCCCCATCCTCCTTTAGCGTCTGCACATGAACACTGCACCCATTACGCACATCGATCTGACCAGTTTTTTGCGTGATCCGTATCCCGCACTTGCGCAGATGCGTGTCCACGCCCCCATCACTTTTGTGCCGGAATTGAATGCTACGCTTTTCACCCGCCGCAACGACATACACGTGCAGGAAAAACGGGTTGATTTGTTCTCATCCGATCAACCTGAGGGGCTGATGACCCAATTGATGGGCCAGAACATGATGCGCAAAGATGGCGCGGATCATATGGCTGAACGACGTTCTTTGTTCCCTGCCCTTAGCCCGCGCACGGTCCATGATCATTGGAAATCAATATTCGAGGCGATGGCTTTAGATCACTTACGGACGTTAGCGCCAAAGGGGAAATGCGATCTGGTGCGTGACTATGCAATGCCAGTTTCCGCGGCTGCCTTGAGAGCGATTACGGGGCTGGAATCAATGAGCAACGTTGACATGGACGGTGTCAGTCAGGCGATGATTGATGGCTGTTCCAATTTTGTAGGCGACCCCAAAGTCACGGCGCGCTGCGAACGTGCGACCCGATTGATTGATGACCACATCAAGTTTGCGCGCACAGATCCCCCCGAACATAGCGCCCTTAAGGTGATGCAAGATGCAGGGATGAATGACGATAGTTTAAGTGCGAATATCAAGCTTATCATTTCGGGTGGCCAAAACGAACCGCGTGACGCAATTGCGGGCACCGTCTGGGCACTGATCAATCACCCAAGCCAGTTGGCGATGATCCTTGAGGGCAAGGCGACATGGTTGGATGCATTTAATGAATACGCCCGCTGGATGGCTCCTATAGGCATGTCACCGCGCCGTGTTGTGCAGCAACACACGATTGAGGGCATCACCCTTATGCCAGAGGACCGTGTGTTCTTTATGTTTGGATCGGCAGGACGCGACGAGGCACATTTTGACGCTCCTGATACCTTCAACATCACACGAAACACACAAGCCGCCATTAGCTTTGGGGCTGGTCCACATTTTTGCGCGGGTGCAGCTGCGGCGCGTTGTTTGATCGCAGATATTGCCCTGCCCCTTGCGTTTAAGCATATGAAAAATCTGCGGCTCACTGCCCCTGTCCCTTTCAGCGGATGGGCATTTCGCGGCCCAACAAAAATGCCTGTTGCATGGGATACTTAATTTTGGCTGTTGCGAAACACAATCAACGCCCCATATCTGATATATGCTAAAACTTACCCCTATCCTTCTTGCGTTAATTTATGGTTTTGCCATGTATCGGTTTTCCGCATGGCAAACTGCCCGGCGTCTTGATGCTGAATCCACTGAACTGAGCGATCCGATGTTGGGGCAACTTGGCGATCAAATGGCCGCAGCTTTGGATTTGCCAAGAATCCGCGTTCACATCTACGAAATCGAACAAATCAACGGATTGGCGGCCCCCGATGGGCGCATCTTTATCACCCGTGGTTTTTACAAGAAGTTTCAAAATGGTGAGGTCAGCGCTGACGAAATTGCTAGCGTGATTGCCCATGAACTTGGCCATGTCGCCCTTGGACACTCGCGCCGCCGCATGATTGATTTTTCAGGACAAAATGCGCTGCGCACAATGCTATCAATGGTCATCGGGCGATTCATCCCGTTTGTCGGTGTCTGGATCGCAAATATACTGACGTCCATGTTGGCCGCGCGCCTTAGCCGCAATGACGAGTACGAGGCCGACGCCTATGCGGCCGCGCTTTTGACCAAATCAGGGATTGGTACGGCAGGTCAGATTTCGCTGTTCAAAAAGTTGGACGCAATGAGCGGCACAATGAACGGACAACCACCCGCATGGTTGCTAAGCCACCCCAAAACAGTCGAGCGGATCGCTGCACTGCGCAAACTAGAAGATCGCTGGAACGTCGCAACCAAATAACAGATTACAGCGCTTTATACTGCGCTTTTTGGCGTCCACTCCAACGGACTGTAACCACAAAACCTTCGTCCGTTTGGGTTTCTTCCAGAACAACCTCGTTGGAAAACAGCCACGCCCGTTCACGCCCTTTGGCAAAACCAAGGGTCAAGTCCTCGGTCATCAACGCACCTTGCAAGGCTTCGGCGATGCCTTCCATTAGCGCGTCGGTGCCAATGCCCTTAGTCGCAGATGTGACGTAGACCATGTCATCGCGATCTGCGCGCACTTTCACGGCCTCGGCGGCGTCATCATCTAAAGCGTCTAGTTTATTCCAAATCTCAAACGTGGGCCGTTCCGTGTCGACCCCAAGAACCTTCATAATATCGCGGACGTCCTTGGCCTGTGCCTCGGATTCTGGATGGCTAATATCACGCACGTGGCAGATAATGTCAGCGGCCAAGACTTCTTCGAGTGTAGCGCGGAACGAGGCGACCAATTCGGTAGGCAGGTCAGAGATGAAACCGACCGTGTCAGATAGGATAACTTCTGGGCCATCCTCCATGTTCCAACGGCGCATGGTTGGATCGAGCGTGGCGAACAACATGTCCTCCGCCATCACATTAGCACCCGTCAAATAGTTGAACAGCGTCGATTTACCCGCGTTGGTGTAGCCTACAAGGGCAACAATCGGATAAGGTACCTTTTTACGTGCAGCACGGTGCAAGGCACGGGTTTTGACGACTTTATCCAACTGACGGCGCAAACGCACCAGTTGATCATCAATAGCGCGACGATCCGATTCAATCTGGGTCTCGCCCGGTCCACCAACAAACCCCAAACCGCCACGTTGGCGTTCAAGGTGGGTCCATGCCCGCACCAGTCGCGTGCGTTGATAGGTCAGTGCGGCCATTTCGACCTGTAACACACCTTCACGTGTCGCGGCACGTTCGCTAAATATCTCAAGAATCAGCGCAGTGCGATCCAAAACCTTCACGCCCCAAGCTTTTTCAAGATTGCGTTGCTGCACAGGTGTGACTTTACCATCGATCAAAACCAGATCGATTTCCGCCTCTTCAAAGGCATCATGCAATTCTTTGACTTTACCTGACCCAAACAACATGGCCGCATTAGGTTTAGGCAATCGAACGTTTTCACTGCCTATGACGTCCAGTTCACTTAGCGCATGCGCAAGCGACACGGCTTCTGCCAAAGACAGATCCGCATTACGACGAGAATGGTCTGATTTCAAATCAGGGTGAAGCACCCACGCGCGGGTTAATACCGGCCCGTCGGTGTCATCTAGCTGGAATTGTTCTTTGCTCAAGCTGCGTCTTCGCCCTCGTATAAGCTGATGGGCTGGCTTGGCATGATTGTCGAAATTGCGTGTTTATACACCAATTGGGACTGGCCATCGCGGCGCAACAGGACACAGAAATTATCAAACCATGTGATCACGCCTTGCAGCTTTACACCGTTGATGAGGAAGATTGTTACGGGCACTTTTGTCTTGCGCACGTGGTTCAGGAATGCGTCCTGTAAGTTCTGTCTGTCCGATGCCATTGCGATTTCGCCTTTTTTTTGTAAATGATTTGCGGATCAAATCACCCTTTATGCGATTATGTATAAGGATTTAGGGAGTTTCCAGCCCAAAAGACAGATCGAACCAACCCTTTTAACCTAAACGCCCTTAACCGCGCCACAAATCTGACGTCAAAAGTGCTATGATTGCAAGTGTCTCAAGGCGTCCAATTATCATCGCTGCGCCAAATATCACTTTGGCGAAACCACTTAATTCTATGAGCCGAATGGGGGTTTCACTTCCCACTTCCAGCAAGGGCCCTGTTGTCGAGAGACTTGAAATCGCGATCACAATAGCGTCTTCAAACCCAACGCCAGCTGCTGCCAACAAAATTGTAACCAAAGCTAAGGAAAGCGCGAAAAGCATGAAAAAAATCCATGCAATGAACGCGCCATTCTTTTGTAGCCGTTTTGCCATCGGGTCGGCACCACTTACTGAGGATGGATGAACCAGTCGCTCCATCTCGCGTTTGCCGTTGCGGTAAAGCGCAAACACGCGCAACAATTTGACGCCGCCTGCAGTTGTCGCAACGCCACCGCCAGTTAAGCAAAGCCCCATAAAAATTAGCCCCGGCGTCGCAAGCCCGGACCAAGCCTGCGCCTCGCCCCATGACACGCTAGTAAAACCAGTCGTGGTAAGGAACGACATGACGGTGAACATGGCACCCCAATATGCAATGGCGGCGTCACTCAGCGTGGTTTGTGCATCAACATCAAATGCCGCAAACCAGTGACGCATGAACAGTACCGCAGGCACACCGACAACCAAAGCCAGTCCAATCCTAAATTCAGGATCGTGCAGTATACCGCCGCTTTCGCTGGTCACCGTATCTGTCGAAAATGTCAAACGAGACAATGCAAACAACATGAACAACATCATGACGAATTCACCAGAAACGCCGGATTCACCTGTAAGCCCACCAACAGGTGAAATTCCAGAGGTCGCCATGATCGACATCGCGTGACACAGCGCCACAAGGGATTCATCACCACTGACCCACAACAACGACCACAACAGCCAAGTAAGGCCAAAATAAACGGGGAACAACGTGCCGATGATCTTCATCAAACGCAGCCGTCCTTCGGTTTGCCCTACCTGCCCTTGTCCCAAAGCCCGCCTGCCCGGTTCTGCACGCGCGGTGACTTCGAACCCACCTAGGTTAAGGGGTGCAAGTATGGCAGAGGCTGCAATCCACATAATCAAACCACCCATCCAGCCAACCTGCGCCCGCCACAAATGAAGCGGTCGGTCTAAGCGTGATGGATCATCAAACAGGGTTGCACCCGTTGTGGTGATTGAACTTACCATTTCGATATAGGCGTTAAAAAAGCTGGTGGTTTGAAGCCCCTCGTAAAAAGGCACCGCTAAAATAAGAGGCAAAAAAACAAAAGTCGAAAACAACGACATTAATGGCCCCAAAGCCCCATGCCCCGGCGCACGCCCATTGTGTGCGATTGCGATCAAAACAAAAACGATGATCCCCAACATGCCAGAATATAGAAACGCCCGGCCTGTTTCCAGTTCCCGCACGACACCAGCGTATATCGCGGGAATTAACATCGACACCGATGCCATCCCAAACACCAACATAAACAATGGCAGTTGGAACATCCGTTCGATAAAACCAAGGTCCTGTTTCATATCAGAAGAAGTCGATTGAAACTTGCATCAGGCGTTCGACTTCTGGCACGTCTTTGGCCAATGCAAACAAAGCCACTATATCACCATCGTCAATCCGCGTACTGCCCAACGGCCGTATCACTTCATCACCTTTGCGGACGGCCCCAACAAGAACACCTTCCGGGAAATCAATGTCACTGATGCGTTTTCCTGCAAGGTATGAGGTGGACAAAACTTCGGCCTCAATCACCTCGGCCTCTGCATCTCCGATGGAATAAACTGCACGTACGCGACCGTGCCGAATGTGGCGCAAGATCGAACTTACAGTGGTTGAGCGTGGGTTGATGTATGCGTCGATCCCAAGCGGTCCCATCAGTGGCACAAGCGTCGGGTCATTGATCAAAGCGATAGCATAGGGACAGCCTTCTGACTTTGCGCGCACAGCAACAAGCATGTTGGTTTTGTCATCATCCGTCACTGCAAGCATCGCATCAGCGCGGCTTACCCCTGCTTCCGCCAAAAGGGCTACGTCCAAACCATCGCCGTGCAAAACAATGGTACGTTCCAATGCTTCTGCAGCGGTTTCCGCGCATTTGCGGTTCTTTTCAATAATTTTGACGCGCACTCGGTTCGCACGAGATTCAAGTTCGGATGCCACTGTTAGGCCCACATTGCCTCCACCAACAATCACAATGCGTTCTTGCTTTGCCGCGCGTTTGCCGAACACTTCCATAGTGCGCGGAACATCTTCTACATGGGCAAAAACGTAAACTTCATCGCCAACAAAAAGCTGATCGCCGGGATTTGGTGAAAACAGTGTTCCATCACGCCGCACCCCAACCACAACCGCCCGTAGGGTCGAAAACAGGTCCGACAACTGGCGCAAGGGCGTGTTCACAACAGGACATTCGTCTTCGATCAAAATGCCCAAGAGCTGGGCCTGACCGTCCATAAAACGTTCTGTATCGAACGCAGCAGGTGCTGAAAGGCGTTGAAGGGCAGCAGCCGCGACTTCGCGTTCTGGGCTGATCACAACATCAATTGGCATGTGATCGCGCCGATACAAGTCAGAATAAATCGTTTCCAGATAGGATTGGCTGCGCAGACGTGCAATCTTGCGATTGATCCCGAAAACCGAATGGGCAACCTGACAGGTCACCATATTCACTTCGTCCGAATGGGTGGCAGCAATAATCATATCCGCGTCCCGCGCGCCCGCGCGGTCAAGGATATTGGGATAGCTTGCATACCCAGTTACACCCTGAACGTCCAAGGTATCAGTGGCACGGCGCACCAGTTCTGGGTCTTGATCCACAACTGTTACGTCGTTGCGTTCTCCCGACAGATGGCGGGCAATTTGCCAACCAACTTGTCCTGCGCCGCATATAATAACTTTCATGGGTGAGCCTTTAAGCTATGGTCCATAGTCTGATTTGTTGGCATGACAGAAGCCCCAAGACTGGTCAATTCAATTGCGATGCCGATATCGGCCCTATTCACGTGTCATCATCCTCTTCGACATGCGCAACCCGCGCCCCAGCCTTGGCAGAAGTCACAACACCCAGCGATTTTAATTTACGGTGCAACGCACTGCGCTCCATTCCAACAAAGTTGGCCGTCCGGCTAATGTTACCACCAAAACGGTTAATTTGGGTCAGCAAATATTCGCGTTCAAACGCCTCACGCGCTTCGCGCAGTGGCAAGGTAGCCAAAGCACCCGACAGCACTACACGGCCCTCTTCGTTGCTGTTGTCTTCTTCACCGGGCAATTCACGAGCCTCGATTGGACCAGCGCCATCGCTAAGGATCAACACACGTTCAATTAGGTTTTTCAGTTGGCGCACGTTGCCAGGCCAGATCATTGTCTGCATCAAGGCAGACGCATCATCGCTAAGCGCGCGCAGCGATAGGCCTTGGTGCGCGTTACATTCGGCAATAAAATGCTCTGCCAACAAAGGAATATCTTCGCGACGTTCCTCCAACGACGGCACAGCGATCGGGACAACATTCAGACGGTGATACAATTCTTGGCGGAAGGTTTCTGCCTCAATATCCGCCTCAAGATTGTGGTTGGTGCTGGAAATCACGCGCAGATCAACCCGCACTTTATCGACACCGCCAACACGGTGGAATTGCTGATCGACAAGCACGCGCAGGATTTTGGATTGGGTGCCAAGTGGCATATCTGCGACTTCGTCAAAATAGATCACGCCGCCATGGGCCTGTTCAAGCAATCCGGGTTCGACACCGCGTTCAGTCCCTTCACGGCCAAACAGCACCTCTTCCATTTTATCTGGGGAAACACCGGCACAATTGACGGTCACAAACGGCGCACTGGCACGGTTGGAGTTGGCGTGAATATAGCGCGCAGCCACATCTTTACCGCTGCCTGCCGGTCCACTTAGCATCACACGCCCGTTGGATTTCGTGACCTTGTCCAATTGGCTGATCAACGTACGGAATGCAGCAGATGAACCAATCATTTCAGATTGCGCACCGTCTTGTCGTTTTAGGGTTTGGTTCTCACGACGCAGCCGGCTGGTTTCCATTGCGCGACGGATCACCACCAACAGCTGTTCAATGTTGAACGGCTTTTCGATGAAATCATACGCGCCCTGCTTGATCGCAGCGACTGCAATTTCGATATTGCCGTGCCCTGATATGATAACCACCGGAATATCTGGATTGTCGCGTTTTACGGTCTTAAGGATGTCGATCCCATCCATGCGGCTGTCTTTAAGCCATATATCAAGGATCATCAGCGAGGGTGCTTCAGTGTTAATTGCGCTCATGGCGTCATCTGAATTGCCCGCTAAACGGGTAGTGAAACCTTCGTCTTTCAAGATTTCCGAGATCAATTCGCGAATGTCGCGTTCGTCATCTACAATCAGAATATCGCTCATGGGTTTATACCTCTTTCTTGGTGTTCGCGGCTGCGATGTCGGTTGGGGCAAGTGGCAGTTTGATCACCGCCATTGCCCCAAAATGATGTTGGCCCTCAAAAACAGGCGCGTTTTCCAACTGCAACGTGCCGCCGTGTTCTTCAATAATTTTTTTCACAATCGGAAGGCCAAGTCCGGTGCCTTCGCTGCGGGTCGTTACATAGGGTTCAAATAGGCGGGCGCGGTCTTCTGGCAAGCCGATACCATTGTCTGCAATTGTGATATGCGCCTGATCGTCAACAACGGTCATCGTCACCGCAACTTGTGGTGCCAATCCATCCGGAGCGCCTTTTTCGATCAGTGTATCAATCGCCTCGCCCGCATTTTTGATCAAGTTGGTCATCGCCTGCGAGATCATCGTGTCGTCCAATTCAGCCAAAACCGCAACTTTAGGTACCGTTAGCGTGATATCGGCATTTGGCTGGCCCAAACGTTGCAGCATGACCGCATCTTGCACCAACTTAGACAGGTCATGCGATTTGCGGTCAGGTTCAGGCATCCGCGCGAACTTTGAAAACTCATCCACGATGCGGCGTAAATCACCAGTTTGGCGAATGATCACATCGGTCATTTGCTCTAGTATTTCGCTTTCATCACCCACCTTAGGTGCAAACTTGCGTTTGATACGTTCGGCACTTAGCTGAATTGGGGTCAGTGGATTCTTGATCTCGTGCGCAATACGTTGGGCCACATCACCCCATGCGGCCATACGCTGTGCGCTAACCAGATCGGTTACGTCGTCAAAGGCGACCACATAGCCTTCAAGTCGTTCAGCATCGTTGCGCCGTGTCGCCATGCGCACCAAAAGGTTCTCAAGACGACCATGACGGCTGACTTTTATCTCTCTTTGGGCCACTTCGCCTGGGCTGTCGCGCAGGACCTCAAACAACGGGCCAAATTCCGGGACCGCAACAGACAATGGCACAGTTTGCTGGTCTTCTTGCCAATCTAGCAGACGCGCGCCTGACTTGTTTACAAAGGCCACACGCCCATCTGAATCAAGCCCCACAACACCTGACGTCACAGAACTTAAAACTGAATCGAACATGCGGCGACGCCCCTCAATTTGGCGAGTGTTATCCAGAAGCGTTTCACGTTGCCCATTCAACTGGCGGGTCATTTGGTTGAAATATCGACCCAACATGGCGATTTCATCATCACCATCTTCTTCTATCACTTGCACGTCCAGATCGCCGGCGCCAACACGCTGCGCAGCGCCCGTGAGACGCCCCACAGGACCAGACAAGCGTTCAGCAAACCCCAACCCCAACCAGATCGCCGCAAGGATTAAAATGACCGCAAAAGCCAAGTACAGCATCCCAAATTCAAACAAGCGTTTGCCACGGTCACTTTCAAGCTGCTGATAGAGCCGCACAGTTTTTTGGGTTTCATCCAGCAGAGATAAGATTTCGCCGTCCACGTCACGGGTCACGTACAAAAAGCGGTCTGCGTAACTGCGCAAAGGCACCAAGGCGCGGAATTCGTTAATTTGCCAATCCTGAATGATCTCTAGACCGTGTTTACGGGCAGCGGCCATCTGGCGGGCATCTGGCGGTTCGAAATCAAAAAGATACGACCGATCACCACGGGCACGTATGGTTGCAGTGCCATCAACCAAATAGGCCTCGCGCAGGCCACGTTGGATTTGACGCTGTCCCTCGCCCAGCAATTCACTATCGCTTAATTCAACCTGCTGAGCGCGGGCTGTATCTATACTGCCAGCCAAAGCACGCGCATCTTCAATCAGCCCCTCGCGTTGCTCTTGTTCATATGCTTCTGCAGCAGCAAGAGAAAATCCCACCACATTGCGCACTCGTTCCGAAAACCAACCCTCAAGTGCAATATTGATGGTCAACATCGCAAAAATCGCAACGATGACTGTCGGGATCAGGGCAAGTGCCGCAAAAACTGCTGTAAGGTGCAGGTGAAGCCGCGACCCAGCCGATTGTGCCCGACGCGCGGCAATAATACGTGCCACCTGAGACAAAACCAATGCAGCCACAACAAGGATGTAAATTACGTCTGCCAAAAGAATCAGGCGCAGGGATAAATCGCTTGCGCCTTGATCCAAAGGTCCCAAAACCAGAAAGGTCGCAAACGCCAAAACGGGCCCCAGAATGACCAGACCAACAGTCGCAAAACTGCGGATACGGCGCAGCCTATGCAGCCGCCGCAGCCGATCACCCCAACTTTTCTGCCGTGCTCGGGTTGCCACTATGCCCCTACCTGTTAATGCGGTGCCAAGGCACCCGACCGCTACATATCGTGGTCTTTATCAGAGGTGCGCCCTGATTGCCAAGTCTTGTGTGGCCTTTTTACATCATTTTTCGACGGCGTGTCACCTCTATATCTAACTCGGTGATCTTCTTTCTTAGGGTGTTTCGATTGATCCCCAATAGATCGGCACACTTGGCTTGGTTTCCGCCCGTCGCATCAAGCGCAATTTCAATCAAAGGCATCTCGATTTCACGCAAAATGCGACCGTATAATCCGGCTGGCGGCAACATATCGCCATGCAAGTCAAAGTATCGCTGAAGGTGTCGCCCTACGGACGCGCCCAGTTTTTCGGTGTCAGATGATCCCTCATGAAATGGGGTCAAATCTGGCTGATGGCCCAACACTTGTTGGACCTCGGGTGCCGTTATTTCTGCACTTCGACATGTTAGACCCAATCGGCGAATGGAGTTTTCCAATTGGCGTACGTTGCCGGGCCAGCTGTAGTTTCGAATTATGTCTGCAGCGTCCTGCGATAAACTGCGCAAGATATTACCCGTTTGCTCAATCCGCCCAAGGAAATGTTCCGCCAACAATGGAATATCGTCCACACGTTGGCGCAGAGATGGCACATTCAAAGTGGCACCACTGAGACGGTAATACAGGTCTTTGCGCACCTTTCCCTGTTCCATTGCTGCCGTCAAATCAGACTGGCTGGTGGCTAAAAAGCGCGGCATATGATCGCCTGATAGGTCCATCATACGCACAATACGGCCCTGTATTTCATCAGATATGTCCGAAATTTCATCGAATACAAGCGTACCACCTTTTACCCGTGCCAAAACCCGTTGCGGCCCTTCCAAATCTTGCAAATCAACCGAAGTGGCCGTAACGAACGGAAAGGCGCGTCTGTCGGAAAAATCATGAATTGCGCGTGCAATCAGTGATTTGCCTGTACCGCTTTCCCCCCAAATCAAAACGGGAAGGTCAGTATTCATAACCCGCGCAACGACACGGTAAAGCGACTGCATGACCTTTGTTTGCCCAATCAAAGGCAAGTCTTCTGGTTGCTCTTTCGCCACTTCCGAAGCAATGGCGCGGTGCTGACCCCGTTGCTCCAAAGCCCGCGCTGTCCGCTTCATAAGATCGGGTAAATCAAAAGGTTTGGGCAGGTAATCAAAGGCTTCGGCTTCGGCCGCTTTAATCGCCGTCATAATCGTATTTTGCGCCGATATCACAATGACGGGCAGACCCGGACGATCCTGCGCAATTCTTGGCAACATCTCCAAACCATTGCCGTCTGGCATCACCACATCTGAAATCACCACGTCACCTTTGCCCTCGGCCACCCAACGCATCAATGTGGTCAAACTTGAAGTCGCATGCACTTTGCACCCTGCCCGTGTCAGGGCCTGTGTCAAAACTGTGCGAATAGTGCGGTCATCATCTGCGACCAATACGGTGCCATCCATGTTCTATTCCTTTTGCAAATTTGCTGCTGCGCTATTTTTTGATCGCGGCAATGACATGCGAAAAACAGTGTGACCCGGCACAGACGAAACAGTAATCCAACCGCCGTGGTCCGAGACAATCTTGCTTACAAGGGCAAGCCCCAGTCCTGTCCCATTTTCTTTGCCAGAAATAAACGGGTCAAAAATTTCATCTTTAATACCTTCGGGCAAACCTGGGCCATCGTCGATTATTTCGATCTGCAATGGCAGCAACTGACCGGAGCCGTCTGCGCGGCGCAATCGGAAGGAATGTTCATAATAACTGTGCAACCTAATCGTCCCCCCAGGTTCACCAGCCGCCTCGGCTGCGTTCTTAAGCAGGTTCAAGATGACCTGTAGCAGTTGATCTGGGTCACCAGACGCCATTGGCAAGGATGGGTCATATTCCTCGATGATCTTCATGTGCGCACCGAACCCCAACAACGCAGAGCGGCGCGCACGATCTAAAACATCGTGGATATTCACAGCCTGCATCTGCGTTACGCTAAGGTTTCCAAATTGCTCAACTTGATCAAGAAGCTTAACGATGCGTCGACTTTCTTCCACAATTAAATCAGTAAGTTCAACATCTTCTGGCGCAAGGTTCATGCTTAGGAGTTGGGCAGCACCCGTAATCCCAGCCAAGGGGTTCTTAATTTCATGCGCCAACATTTCCGCCATGCCAATCGCAGACTTCGCCGCTGACTTCACAGTGTCATTCTGTGTCATCCGGCCGGCCAGTTCCCTAGGTGTGATCAGCAATATCATCTGCCCTTCAGCGCCCAACAAAGGGGCAATCTGCAAAGCACACTGCAATGGCGCACGCCGCCCATTGCCTACGTCCACGTCGTTCACAAACAATGGCGAACTGTTTTCGCGCGCACGTGCAAAAGACTGTTCCAGCGGCGCATCAATCACGATTTGATCCCATAAACGAGTGCCGCGCACTGATTTGGCTGAGATGTTCAAAAACCCTTCGGCAGCTGAATTTATGTCCAAGATTGTGTCGTCTGGCGCGATCAGAACAGCAGGTACGGGAAGTGATGCCCAAATATCTGCGTCGCGGATCATGCGCCTACCCCCATCATTGCATCAGGGATCAACGACAAAACCTCATCCGAGGTCTTGCTGGTCAAAACCAAACGCCGCAAGTCCTTTGGCGTACCCACAGTGTCCATAAACCAACCCAAGTGTTTGCGGGCCATGCGCAAGCCAATAACCTCACCGTAAAAAGCAATCATTGCTACGTAATGCGCAGTGACCATGTCTGCAAAATCCCGCCCTTGCGGGATGATAGGCGCTGGAGTTCCAAACAATTCATGCGCCACTTGCGCCAACAACCACGGACGCCCTTGCGCACCACGCCCTATCATAATTCCATCCGCGCCTGATTGTTCCATAGCGGACCGCGCCGTAGCAACATCGACAATATCACCATTCGCGATAACGGGGATTTTCACAGCCTGTTTGACGGCACCAATGGCTTTCCAATCCGCATGCCCTTTGTAGAACTGACATCGCGTACGTCCGTGGATGACAATCCGCTGGATGCCTGCAGCCTCGGCCCGTCGCGCGATTTCGGGCGCGTTCAACATATCGTCATCCCACCCCAGACGGGTTTTTAAGGTCACAGGGATATCAACGGCGTTCACCACCGCCTCGATCAACGTTAGCGCGTGGTCAGGTGTTTTCATCAAGGCTGAACCAGAGTAGCCATTTACCACCTTCTTCGCTGGGCACCCCATATTGATGTCTATGACAACCGCGCCCTGACCTTGGACCATACGCGCAGCTTCGGCCATTGGACCTGGTTCACTTCCCGCCAATTGCACGGCAGTGCCAACGTCACCCAAACCCAGTTCCGTCTTTTCACGTACCCCACGACGCGCATTGATCATATCGTGGCTTGCGATCATTTCTGACACAACCATGCCAGCGCCGAAAGACGCAACCAAGTTGCGAAACGGCAGGTCAGTGATTCCAGCCAAGGGGGCCAACATCACAGGTGGGTTCAAGGTAAGCGGGTTGGTCAAATTCGTGGTTCCTAAGTATTTCGATGTGATTTAGCTGTTTTAATGGCCTCACTCAATCCATCAGACCCAATACTTCGCCCAAAAAACAAACATATGCTTAAAATTTAATCATTTATAACAGTGTTTGCCTCCATTCACGCAACTGCGTAAACAATGCAAATGATAGAACAAGCACACAGATGAGCACTGCAGCCATAATCGTCGCGGCGGGAAGTGGAACACGCGCTGGCGGCGAAATGCCAAAGCAATGGCGTGAAATTGCGGGTCAGTCGGTGGTGTTGCATACGGTGCAGGCTTTTCGGACTCATCCTAAGATCGATTACGTTATCTTGGTCCTTCATGCCGAAGATTTGGACCGCGCACCTGATATGCCAGAATTGGTTGTCACAACCGGTGGTCACGAACGCGCAGAATCAGTTGGGGCAGGTTTGAAAGCCGTGCCTTTTGGTATTAAAAACATTTTGATACATGATGTAGCACGACCATGTGTATCACATTCCACAATATCAGATGTCATCGCAGCCCTAGACCATTCCAAAGGTGCATCCCCTGCCTTGCCCGTGACTGACGCGCTTTGGACGGGATCAGATGGCTTTGTTAGCGGCACCAAAGACCGCACAGGCCTTTACCGCGCACAGACTCCGCAAGGGTTTCATCTGGACGCTATTACAGCCGCCCACGCAGCCTATGAAGGCACAGCAACCGACGACGTTGAAGTGGCGCGTGCTGCTGGTATTGAGGTTGTGATTGTGGCGGGTGATGAAAACAATCTAAAGATCACCCTGCCCGCGGATTTTGCGCGCGCTGAAAGCATATTGGAACGACGCAATGGACATTAGACTTGGCAATGGCTTTGATGTGCATGCCTTTGGCGCTGGAGATCATGTGACCCTTTGTGGCGTGAAAGTGCCGCACAGTCATGGTTTGGTTGGGCACTCGGATGCTGACGTTGGAATGCACGCGGTCACGGACGCGATTTATGGGGCATTGGCGAAGGGCGACATTGGCCAACACTTCCCTCCATCGGATCCACAATGGAAAGGCGCTGAAAGCCATATCTTTTTAACCCATGCGGTCGAGATGGCAAAAAGCCAAGGTTTTTCAATATCTAACGTGGATTGCACGTTGATCTGTGAATTCCCAAAGGTCGGTCCACACGCCATCACCATGCGCACAAAAATGGCGCGGATCATGGGGATTGAGATGGACCGCGTGTCGGTCAAAGCAACCACATCCGAACGATTGGGCTTTACTGGACGCGGCGAAGGCATCGCCTGCATTGCGACCTGTACACTTTTAAAGACGTAAAACTGGGGTGAAGATATGAAACTCGCAACGATAATCGGAACCGTATTTGGGGTCGGATATATTCGTCCTGCACCGGGGACTTGGGGATCATTGGTTGCCCTACCTTGGGCATGGTTGTTGCACGTCCTGGGTGGGTTTCCCCTTTTATTACTGGGGGTTATCGCGGCCTTCCTTAAGGGATGGTGGGCAACATCAAAGATGACGGAAGGATCTGACGACCATGATCCATCCGAAATTGTAATCGATGAAGTTGTCGGCCAATGGATTGCACTTTTGCCGCTGTCATATGCCGCGTGGAGCAACGATATTCCCGTCCATGTCATGTGGCCCGGTTGGATCGCTGCATTCGCGCTGTTCCGTCTGTTCGACATTTGGAAACCTTGGATCATCGGCTGGGCTGATCGGCGTGGTGATGCGTTGGGTGTGATGTTGGATGATGTGATTGCAGGTGTCTTTGCCGCTATTGGTGTTATGGTTTTGGCTGCCTTCTCACATGGGGTATTAATGGGATGAACATTGCTTCGCAAATACTTGATAAAGCGAAACAATGTGACGTTATGATTACAACTGCTGAAAGCTGCACAGGCGGCATGGTGATGGCAGCACTGACCGATGTTGCGGGATCATCTGCTGTCGCCGAGCGTGGTTTTGTAACCTATACCAATGCCGCTAAAATGCAGATGTTGGGGGTTAAGGCCACAACATTAGACGCCCATGGTGCGGTATCCGAAGAGGTCGCGGCACAGATGGCCAAAGGCGCGTTGGCCAATTCTGAGGCACAATTGAGCCTATCAATTACAGGTATCGCAGGACCAGGTGGATCAGAACACAAGCCAGAGGGACGCGTGTGTTTCGGCATTTGTTATGGCAAAGACTGCCAGACACAAACGGTCGAGTTTGGACCGTTGGGGCGTGCGAACGTTCGTATTGCGGCACGGGATCATGCCCTTCAAATGTTGCTGGATCAGTTGAACTTAATCATCGGCAAAACCTCTTAAAATCAACGTCGGTAAAATGTCGGTATAACGTCGGTATTGTGTAGGTGCCCCTATCGGCGCCTACATTTATGTGGGAAATTACATTTTGCACATAATTTAAGCACCTCCTGTAATTTCCAGCACATATTTTAACCATTACCCAAACAGCCCCCTTTTTAGGCAGGGCTTATGATCTTTGCCATTTTTTCCAACACCAACTCCCTTACCAATTTTCTCAAATTCAATGATTCCGAATGGAGAGAACACATGAACGGAGCTGACACAGCTTGGATCATCGTCGCAACCGCACTGGTGCTTATGATGACATTACCGGGCCTCGCCCTATTTTACGGCGGCCTAGTCCGTGCCCGCAACGTCCTAAGCGTCTTCATGCATTGTTATGCAATTGCGTGCTTAATGAGCGTATTGTGGTTTTTCTTTGGGTACACGATCGCGTTTGGCGGCGGCGACAGCGGGTTCTGGGGTGGCTTGGACAAAATGATGTTGCTTGGTGTAACAGCCGACAGCCTGTCAGGCACATTGCCAGAGGTTCTGTTCTTTGCGTTCCAGATGACATTCGCAATCATTACCCCGGCACTGATCGTTGGGGCCTATGTCGAACGCGTCAACTTTGGCTTTGTTTTGGCATTCTCGTCCCTTTGGATGTTGTTGTGCTATGCGCCCGTTGTCCACTGGGTTTGGGGCGGCGGATTCTTAGCAGATGGCGGCATCTTTGGTGAAATCGGCGTACGCGATTTCGCTGGTGGTATTGTCGTTCACGAGACTGCAGGCATTGCTGCGCTGGTCTTGGCTGTGTTCTTAGGCCCGCGCAAAAACCAACATATCCCACCGCACAATCCGGGCATGGTTATGATTGGTGCGGCATTCCTGTGGGTTGGTTGGTTTGGCTTTAACGGCGGGTCGCAATTGGCAGCAGATGGTGGTGCCGCAATGGCGATCACCGTGACACATATCTCGGCCGCGACCGCATCCCTAACTTGGGCACTGTGGGAAAAGATCAAGTTCGGCAAAGCCTCCCTTATAGGCATCGTGACTGGTACAATTGCAGGTCTGGCATCGATCACACCAGCATCGGGATTTGTGGGTCCAGTCGAGGCGCTGATTATTGGGGCCATCGCAGGTATCGGTTGCCAAGAAGCGGTCCTGATCGTGCGCAATAAGCTAAAGATCGACGACACGTTGGACGTCTTTGCCGTTCACGGTGTTGGCGGAATATTTGGCACAATAATGATCGCCGTTTTTGGTGCAGGTGCATGGGCCGCGCAGCTGGGATCACTTGCGATTGTTGGCGTCTATACGCTGGTTGTCAGCTTGGTTTTGGTGTTGGTCATTCGCGTATTCATTCCAATGCGCGTTGACGATGAGACCGAAGTGAACGGTCTGGACCTCGCTGTGCACGGTGAACGTGCTTACGATATGACCAGCTGATTTACGTGATCAATTTGTAGGATTATGCGGGCCCTTTTTGGGCCCGTTTTTTTATTTCAGCAAAGCGGTGAAGTCATGCAAACTTCCCCTGTTACATGCGTCCCAAAGGGCCTTGGATTTGTCCAGCCCAACAAGCCCACTGGCCTTTTTCAACAGCTTTTCAGTCCGTGTATTTAAGGGCATTGGCGCAGCCAAGTCATGGCTTGCAACATATTCTACACCACCTGCCTTGATCAAAACATGGCATTGCATCTCACTCAGCTGATCATCAGCGGTAACCTTAACCTTTGCCGCAAGGGCCATCAGGGTTTGATCTTTGGCATTCGCATCACTGAACTGTTCGATGTCACCAGTGTTGATCCCTGAAAGTGCCATCGCGGCAGTTTGCGCGTAACTGAATTTACACTCAAGCCCAGTGCGTGGGGATTTGATGTTGCACACACTTAGCCATCTGGGATGCGTTTTAACATGAATGGATTGGACGGTATTGGGATCGACGGTTATTTCAAATAATGCCTCAAGAATCGCATGCAAGCCGTGACAACAGGCGTGGAACTTGTGGCTGACGGTTGTCATCTGCCAGTGTCCCTGCCCGATTGATGTTGGGTTATTCTGTCCCTGATGGGTTTCGCCAAAGCCAAGCGGCCCCTGCAATCCATCATCGGCCGAGGTCATGCCTGACTTGGCCCAAAGTGCGGCTTCAACCCCGCACCGTGCAGCAAGCCCTGCATTCAGCGGCTTCCCCATTGTTCCAAATTGCGACTTGAGGCCAGAGGCCATTGTGCTTGCAAGGCCAAGTGCAGCGCGGATTTGTTTGGGGTTAAGTTTAAGAAGACGGGCCGCCGCAACTGTCGCGCCGTAAGCACCCGCTGTTGCGGTTTGATGGTAGCCGATCTGATAGTGATCGCGACCCAACCAAAGGCCAACCTGCACTGAACTTTCTGCCCCGATCAACGCGGCATCTATCATATCATGCGTTGTAGCGTTGATGTGCTGGGCCACCGCAAGTGCCGCCGACACAACCGCGACAGATGGGTGGCCAATGTGGGCAAAATGCGTGTCATCAAAATCAAGGGCGTGGGACAAGGTGCCGTTGATCAGGGCCGCGTTTGTGGGCGATGCCGTACCACCCCCCAAAATTTGGCAGGGCCCTTCCGCCGCATTTGCAGTGACGAAATCATCAAAGCTGCTTTCAGCAGCACCAGCCAAACCGCAGGCGGCCCAGTCCAACACAGAAAATTGCATAACCGCACGGGCGTTCGCGTCAACTGCCGCGTTGGTAAAGTGGATAAGGTTGACGGTGATTGTCATTGGTCGCTCCGCCAAATTTCTTATTCAAAGACAGCGGGTAAGCCATAAAGCTCGTTTGCCCGGGCTTCAAATGCACGGACTACACGCTGCATCGCCTCGTTAAACACCAGACCGATGATACCTTGCAGGATGGCGTTTTTGAACTCAAAATCAACGAAAAAGATGACGTTACAGCCATCGTCTGTATTCTCGAACGCCCAGTTGGATTTCATGTATTTGAACGGGCCATCAAGATACTCGGAGTCGATTTTCATATCATCAGGGAAAAGCGTGACACGACTGCCAAAACGTTCGCGGAACACTTTGAACGAAATGATCAGATCAGCATCAAGCACCACACTTTCTGCAATTGCTGTTTCAGACCGGATACGAGCTGCGGCACACCACGGCAGGAACTGCGGATACGACGCGACATCCGCCACCAGATCATACATCTGTTGTCCGGAGTAAGGAAGTTGGCGGGTTTCAGAATGTGTGGGCATCGTTTTTTAGTTTTTTCTGTGGTTATTTATCAAATCCATGTGTTACGAAACTGGTGCAAATACAAGAGGTGAACATGCCACAGCGTCCATATGTCATTGACCAAATGATCTCGGCCAAGTCGATTGCCGCACGTATTGAAGAACTTAGCGAAGAATTACACGACGTGTTCTTAGGCACGGATAAGCTAATTGTTGTGGGACTTTTACGCGGGTCGTTTGTGTTTATCGCAGACTTAGTGCGTGAACTCGATCTGCCGATCGAGGTCGATTTCCTTGAGGCATCCAGCTACGGTGACGGCATGGAAAGCAGCCGAGAAGTCCGCATTCTCAAAGACTTGCGCGGCGCAATTGAAGGGCGCGATGTTCTGGTTGTGGAAGACATCGTCGACACAGGTCACACGCTAAACCACGTCACAAAAATGCTGCTGACACGGAACCCTGCGCGGCTAAAATCCATTGCGCTTTTGGACAAACCTTCACGGCGCGAGGTTGATTTTCGCGCGGATTATGTGGGCTTTGATATTCCAGATGAATTTGTCGTGGGATATGGGATCGATTTTGCACAACGCAACCGAAACCTCCCCTATATCGGGAAGGTTCGATTCACGGACGCGCAATAGAGTGGTCCAATTCAATGCCTCACATCAGCATAGCAGCTTTTCTCTAATGCATAATATGGGAAAACCAAGCGCCGTTTGACATGTTGTTTTGGCCCCTCAAAACCAAAACAACATCAATTATTTCACGACATATTAAGCGTGTTTGGCCTGACGGGCTGCACGCAGCTGCGCAAAGTCATCGCCCGCGTGATAGCTGGAACGGGTCAGAGGTGTCGCGGACACCATTAAAAACCCCTTGCCATAAGCCGCCTTTTCATAGGCCTCAAATTCATCAGGGTGCACAAACCGATCAACCGCGTGGTGTTTTGGCGTCGGTTGTAGGTATTGCCCAACAGTCAGAAAATCGATGTCCGCCGCACGCATATCTTCCATTACCTGCATGACAGATTGGCGATCTTCGCCCAAGCCAACCATGATGCCAGATTTGGTGAACATCATCGGGTCCAGTTCTTTTACCCGCTGAAGCAAGCGCAAAGAGTGGAAATAACGCGCACCCGGACGCACTTCTGGATAAAGACCCGGCACGGTTTCGAGATTGTGATTAAAGACATCTGGCCGCGCTTCAACTACGATTTCCAAAACCGACGGATCACAGCGGATAAAGTCAGGTGTCAGAATTTCAATTGTTGTGGCTGGACTGCGGTGGCGGATCGCGCGGATGGTTTGCGCAAAGTGGTCTGCCCCACCATCTGTGATGTCATCGCGGTCGACGGACGTTATGACGACGTGTTTCAGCCCCAACTTTTCGACAGCATGTGCAACCCGCCCCGGTTCGAACGCATCCAAGTCTTCTGGTGGCTTTCCTGTCGCAATGTTGCAGAAGGTACAGGCCCGTGTACAAACTTCACCCATGATCATCATGGTCGCGTGACCTTGCGACCAACACTCGCCAACATTTGGGCAGCCCGCTTCCTCGCAAACAGTGACCAAATTGTTGTCGCGCATGATTTTACGCGTGGCTTCATAGCCTTTACTGACAGGTGCCTTGACCCTGATCCAATCCGGCTTTTTCGGCTGGGGATTGTCTGGACGCTTGGCTTTTTCAGGATGGCGTTGTTCAGGTATTTTCAGATCACGCATGGTATCGGCCTTTTAGGCTGTCTGTTTGGAAGTAAGATTGGAATTAGTCTAACCTTAAACCTCTTTAGTTAAAACCCGATGCAGCGCATTGCAGCTATGTTGCGATAGAATAGCAGCAATTGGATGGCGTCCCTTACATGTTCGGGATGCAGAAATGGCACTAAGGATAGACCCCAGTGCCAATAATAGTGCCCAAAATACAGCATAAAACATGCTTAACCAATAAGACCACCACCCGGTCCTGTTGTGCGCGCGTAATGTAGTTGCAAGCGCGTTAGGGCAATCCGCAACACAATTTTGCCCGAACGCGCAGACCAACCAAGCCGTTTTTCGGCTGTTTCCAATCCTTCAAGGTAGCAACAGCAGCGCAGCACCACATCAGACAGCCCAGCCCCCAGATCAGTCATTGCATCTGCCACCCGTCGCCGCGCCGCTGACGGTCCATCCCCAACACCACTGTCAGGCCCAAACCCGCCGCGTCCCCCAGCGGTTAAAAAACGATCCCAATTTTGGGAGACACGTGGGCCCATTTGCGCCAATTCAAAATCTTCGCGCAACGTTCCCCCACATGAACCAATTCATCGCTAAGAAAAGGAGACCCATCTTTGTCGCGGCGACGGGCAAGCGCGGTTAAAGGTGATTCAGATAGGTTATAACGCGTTCGTTTTGGGCGCCCTGTGTCGACATCTGGCAACACCTTTTCCCCCCATTCGCGATGTTGTTCCGCAAAATCAGTATCTGCCGCGTTGGGTGTATCACCCAACATTTCAGCCAGCGCATTGCGTCCAGAATTGGTGATTTCGTAACGGATAATTCGGCCTTGTGTCTGCGCCGATATCCAGTTTTTCAATGCCATTGCCTGTGCAATATGGCGGTCTACCACTGCGGTTCGCGAGCTGGATCCATTGGCCCCGTCCCTGACAACGACAGCCTTGTCCATATCGGCCGCAACAGCCAGAACTGCCCCTTTTTCGCACAAGCGGCGCAAAATACGCAGTGAATCTTGTTCAAATGTAGTCTCATCAGCGGTAATTTTGGCGTTAAAACTCATAGTGTTTTGTTCCTTATTTAGGGACACAGACCCATTTGCAAACCCAGAAGCAGGATCATCATTCGAAGTGTCAAAGTGATGCGCACCCAAAGCGCGTAATGCGGCGTCTACCAATGGGTCGTCACGATGGGTTTCAACCTTGCGAATTTGACGCAAGATAGTTGAGGCATGGCAACCAGACATCCGCGCCAACGCACGTATCGGCAATCCTGCTTCTGTATGTGCGAGGTATATTTGCGCTGGTTTAGGCACTCAATTTGGCAGCGGTTTTCTTGTCAGGACATCTGATATCAGGTCCATTTTTATCTCTCCGTCATCAGTCTTGCGCCAGTTATCCACAACTTATCCCCAGAATTATCCACACAACCTAAAGATGCGTTGGTTACTTGATGGTTAACGAACGCCAACAATCTCAATCATTGTTTCTAAATGATAAACAATGATGAACGGCCCGGACGCATGGATTGGGTTCTGCGCAACACCCGCAAGGGTTGTGCGATGTATTTGATGATCGGGGCCAGTACTTCCCGCAATCAATAAGAAGTTAGGAATATCCCATGCAAGACATTTTGAGCATTCTGCAAACGCTACATCGCCCGCAACTTTTGATGCGTGCTGCGCGTATAGGTGCTGTAGAATATAGGCGTTCAGCCCATTTACCACGTTTGTTGGGGTATGGGCGAACACCCAAAACTGCAGCCACACTTCTAAAACTGTTTGAGTATGAGGATGAGCTAAACATCCAACGCAAATCCGGCGAATCTGCTTACAATCTGGTCCGTCATCTCGACGTCCTGATTGCGATTGTGGGAGAGGCACGCATTTTACGTGCCTCTCAACCAAATGGTTAGGAAAACGTTACATGAACGAATCTGGTTCCGCCGCTTTTTTCGCTGCGACGAAGTCAGCCAACCCTTCCGCGATGCCCGGGTCCAATGGTGGTTGGACATAATCGTTCAGCATTTTTTCGACGCGGGCGGTTGCAAGCGCTTGGGTGTCACGTGCGCCTTCGTCTTCCCAAGTCTCAAAAGGTTTGTAATCCAACAGGTCTGATTTCCAGAATGCAGACTTAAAGTTCTTTTGTGTATGCTCACAGCCCAAATAGTGCCCACCTGGCCCAACTTCGCGGATCGCGTCCATCGCTTGCGCGTTTTCGTCGATCTCAACGCCACGTGCCAAGTGATGTAGGGTGCCCAATTGATCCGCATCCATCACGAATTTCTCAAACGAGCTGACCAAACCACCCTCAAGCCAACCACACGAGTGCAACATAAAGTTCACACCGGCCAAAAGGCCCATGTTCAGGCTGTTGGACGTTTCATAGGCCGCTTGTGCGTCAGGCAACTTCGACCCAGTAAATCCACCGGACGAACGATACGGCAGACCCAAACGGCGGGCCAACTGCCCTGCCCCGTATGTGATGTGCGCCGCTTCAGGCGTGCCGAACGTTGGCGCGCCAGAGTTCATATCGATCGACGTCACAAATGCGCCCATAATCACAGGGGCACCCGGACGGATCAGTTGGCTGTAGGCTATGCCAGCCAATGCTTCGGCCATCACTTGCGTCAACGTACCAGCCACGGAAACCGGTGCCATCGCGCCACCAACGATAAACGGTGAAATGATGCAGGCCTGATTGTTTTGCGCATACACTTCCAACGCACCCATCATCACATCGTCAAATGTCATGGGAGAATTGATGTTTATCAGGCTGGTCATAACTGTGTTCTCTTGAACAAAGTCTTTGCCAAACAGAACGCTCGCCATATCCACACTGTCTTGCGCACGGCTTGGTTCCGTCACCGAGCCCATAAATGGCTTGTCAGACAAGGTCATGTGCGCGTGCAACATGTCCAAGTGACGTTTGTTTACCGGTACATCTGT
Source organism: uncultured Paracoccaceae bacterium (assembly GCA_905182355.1). Lineage (GTDB taxonomy): Bacteria > Pseudomonadota > Alphaproteobacteria > Rhodobacterales > Rhodobacteraceae > Ascidiaceihabitans. The sequence continues at coordinate 96,647 of CAJJBH010000018.1, forward strand.
AGGTTCACAAACCGTGCCACCAGAGTGGTGCAGCCACTTAGACATATAGCCCAATTTCACAAACTTCTGAAAATCACCCATTGTTGCGTAGCGACGCCCGCCTGCAGCATCCCGCACAAAGGGCGGGCCATAGACAGGGGCCAAAACCAAATTGTTGCCGCCAATGACGACATTACGTTCAGGATTCCGCGCGTGTTGGGTAAAACTGGACGGTGCAGTGGCGCAAAGTTTGCGTGCCAACCCTTTGGGAATACGCACACGTTCGCCATCAATATCAGCGCCCACATCTTTCCAGCGCTTTAACGCGGCTGGATTGTCCAAAAAGTTAACGCCAACTTCTTCAAGAATCTGTTCCGCATTGGCTTCGATAATGCAAAGCGCCTCTTCCGTGAGAATTTCAAAGTTCGGAATATTGCGTTGGATGTATTTGGCCGTTTCAAAGGACACTGCCGTACGCTCAGCGCGACGTGCTGCCCCGCCACCACCGCGTGCGCGTCGTGTAGGTGTTGCTGCTTCAGACATGATGATTCCCTATACATATATAGTGCTTGCGTTGCTGATACCTGAGTGATCGCGCGCGTCACCCTGAAATTGCGGCGATGCAGGGAAGAAAGCGACATCCTTTGATGCTAACCGAGTTGGTTCCTGTCTTGAAAGCCTCGCAAACTACGCATATTGCGTAGCTTATGACACAAATACATGACCGCCTCCTCATCATCGACTTCGGTAGCCAAGTAACGCAGCTGATTGCACGTCGCTTGCGCGAACTGAATGTTTATTGCGAAATCCACCCTTATCAGAAAGTGACGGATGCGTTTTTGGCCGAATTCGCGCCAAAAGGTGTGATTCTTTCGGGCGGCCCAGCGTCGGTTATCGATGTAGATTCGCCGCGTCCTCCATCAACTGTGTTTGACATCAACGTTCCGATCTTGGGGATTTGCTATGGTCAACAGGTGATGATGGAAGTCTTGGGCGGCAAAGTCGAAAGCGGCCATGGCACAAAAGAATTCGGGCGTGCCTATGTGACACCAACGGCTGATAAGTTAACGTTGCTGGACGGTTGGTTTGCAGACACCCGCGAACAAGTCTGGATGAGCCACGGCGACCATGTTTCAAAAATCGCACCAGGGTTCGAGGTGTTCGGCACCTCCCCAAATGCGCCTTTTGCAATCACAGCGGACACATCGCGCAATTTCTTTGCTGTGCAGTTCCATCCCGAAGTGCACCACACGCCAAATGGCGCAAAACTGTACGAGAACTTTGTCAAAATGGCGGGGTTCAAAGGCGACTGGACGATGGGTGCCTACCGCGAAGAGGCGATTGCCAAAATTCGCGAACAAGTCGGTGATGAAAAAGTCATTTGCGGATTGTCCGGCGGCGTTGACAGTTCTGTTGCTGCAGTCCTGATCCACGAGGCCATTGGCGATCAGCTAACCTGCGTATTTGTCGACAACGGTTTATTGCGCAAAGGTGAGGCCGAAGAGGTCGTGACCATGTTCCGCGACAATTACAAAATGCCGTTTATTCACGCGGACGAGCGTGAACTATTTTTGGGCGAACTTGATGGTCAAAGCGATCCAGAAACCAAGCGCAAGATTATTGGTCGTTTGTTCATCGACGTGTTCCAAAAGCACGCAGGCGAAGTGGGCGGTGCAAAATTCTTGGCACAAGGTACGCTGTACCCTGACGTGATCGAATCGGTTTCTTTCTCCGGTGGTCCATCCGTTACGATCAAGTCACACCATAACGTTGGTGGTTTGCCCGAAAAAATGGGCATGAAATTGGTCGAGCCCCTGCGTGAGCTGTTCAAAGACGAAGTACGCGCACTTGGCCGCGAATTGGGTCTTCCTGCAGCCTTTATCGGACGCCATCCGTTCCCTGGACCCGGCCTTGCGATCCGTTGCCCAGGCGAAATCACCCGTCCGAAACTAGAAATCTTGCGCGAAGCAGATGCGGTCTATATCGATCAGATTCGCAAACACGGGCTATATGACGAAATCTGGCAAGCCTTTGTCGCCATCCTGCCTGTGCGCACCGTTGGCGTTATGGGTGACGGACGCACGTATGATTTTGCTTGTGCCTTGCGGGCTGTGACGTCGGTGGATGGCATGACAGCGGATTACTATCCGTTCACACATGAATTCCTTGGCGAGACCGCGACCCGCATCATCAATGAAGTGCCGGGCATCAATCGCGTGACGTATGATATCACGTCCAAACCTCCGGGCACTATTGAGTGGGAATAACCCATAGTTAAGGCGAAAAAACAGTGAACCCAGTCTTCAAGGCAGCCATTTGGATGATTGGTGCCATCTGTTCTTTTTCGGCGATGGCTGTGGCGGGGCGCGAGGTCAGCTTTGCCCTAGATACGTTCGAGATCATGCTGTTTCGCAGCTCCGTCGGGCTGTTGATTGTAGTCAGTGCCTCCCTAATTTTTGGCACTTGGCCCCAGATCAATCGCCAACAGTTTGGGCTGCAATTCGGGCGTAACCTTGCCCACTTTATCGGCCAAAATCTGTGGTTTTACGCGGTCACTGTTATTCCATTGGCACAGGTTTTCGCGCTTGAATTTACCTCACCTATTTGGGTGATCCTTTTAGGCCCATTGTTGCTGGGCGAACGTATCACATTGGTCCGCGCCATCGCTGCTGTGATGGGATTCATTGGCATCTTGCTGGTCGCCCGTCCGGACATGGCCGGCCTTAACACTGGCGTGATTATGGCGGCAAGTTCAGCAATCTTTTTTGCCTTCACCATCATATTTACAAAACGTCTGACGCGCACCCAATCCATCACTTGCATCTTGTTCTACCTCACTGCTTTACAACTGGTTTTCGGACTTATCACTGCAGGCTATGACGGTGATATCGCGGTGCCAGACGCTGAAACGCTGCCTTGGTTGATCCTGATCGGGGTCGCGGGATTGCTTGGACATTTTTGCATCACCAACGCCCTTGCCATCGCCCCCGCAACAATTGTCGTGCCTATCGATTTCGTGCGTTTACCTGTCATCGCAATCATTGGATGGTTGGCTTACGGTGAAGGTATCGACCTTTGGGTAATCCTTGGTGCTTTGATCATTCTTGCTGGGAATTATTTAAATATCTGGGTGGAAACACGCCGTGCGCGTTAATTCTGAAACCGCAACAAACGGGTTGGTCTATCAGGGACCGCTGCGTAGGTTCACCAAATGATTGACCAAAAAAACCTTACTGGCCGCGCTTGGGCCGAAATGATGTTGCTGGCCATGATATGGGGTGGTTCGTTCCTGTCTATTCGTGTGGCATTGGACGAGATTTCGCCACTGGCGTCGGTTGCACATCGCACCACATGGGCAATGTTGGTGTTGTGGGGTGTGATTGCAATCATGCGTATTCCTCTGCCGAGTGATCCTAAAATTTGGTTTTCGTTCTTGGTGATGGGCCTGCTGAACAACGTCATTCCGTTTACGCTGATGGCTTGGGGTCAGTTGTATATTGAATCTGGCCTTACCTCGATTTTGAACGCGTTTACGGCTGTGGTTGGCGTGGTCATAGCCTCGCTGTTCTTTGCTGATGAACGGATCAGCCTGCGCAAAGGCATTGGTGTTGTTTTGGGGTTCTTCGGCGTTGCGGTTGCGATAGGGCTTGAAAACTTCCGCACACTAGATTTGCGCAGTATGGCGCAATTGGCCGTGATTGGTGGCACTGTGGCTTATGCTATTGCAGGTGTTTGGGCGCGCAAAAGATTGGTCGGCATGCCGCCGCAATTGGCAGCTGCTGGCATGTTGACGGGATCCACGGTGATCATGTTGCCGCTTGCTTATTTCATCGACGGTCCGCTTAGTTTCGACCTTGAGGCACGCACAATGTGGGCCATCGGGTATTACGCCATCATCGCGACGGCGTTTGCCTATCTGTTGTATTACCGCGTCCTTGCGATGGCCGGCAGCGGAAATTTGATGTTGGTCACATTGTTGGTCGCCCCAATTGCCATCACCCTAGGCGCCGTTGTTCTGGGCGAAAAACTGGGAACCAATGCGTATTTCGGGTTTGCAATTTTGGCCGTTGGTCTGATCATCCTTGATGGACGTGTCTGGAAAGCGATGCAGCGTCGCGGGTGATTGACCCAATTGGGTCAACGGTTTAGGACTGAACAACACCATTTTTTCAGGATTAAACAATGTTATACCCCACCGCTGAAGCATGGCGCGCGGCCCCCAACAAACGGGTCATGGTTTTTGGCATGTCTGGCCTTGGCAAAACGCACATGTCCACCATCCTGCGCGACACCGGCGATTGGTTTCACTACAGTATCGATTACCGTATTGGCACACGCTACATGGGCGAATATATCGTTAATTCCTGCATCGAGGCGGCGATGGACCACCCCTATTTGCGCGAAATGCTTCGGCAGGATGCGATCTATTTAGCGCCGAACGTGCACACGCATGACCTTGGGGCCGTATCGACCTATTTGGGCAAACCCGGCAATGTAGCCGCAGGTGGCTTCAGCTTTGATGAATACACAAAACGTCAGGACCAGTTTCGCGCGGCAGAGATCGCGGCATTGAACGACACCAGCTACTTTGCAGAGCGCAGCCAGACATTATACGGGTATCCACATTTCATCTGTGACACTGGCGGTTCAATTTGCGAATGGGTTGAGGCGGACGACGATAGCGACGCACTGATGTCGACCCTAAGTGCAACTTGCCTGCCGCTTTGGATCAAGGGGGATGACGCACACACATCCGAACTGATACGGCGATTTGATAAATCACCAAAGCCGATGGCGTACCAACCTGCATTTTTGGCAAAAGCATGGTCAAAATATCTAAGTGAAAACAATACCTCAGGGGATGAAGTTGATCCTGATACATTTATACGCTGGACATATGCCCGTGCGCTTGCGCACCGCCAACCACGCTATGAAGCGATGGCGCGTTGGGGGATCACTGTGACGGCGGATGAAGTGGCAAACCTAAAATCCGCAGCCGATTTTGACCTGTTGATCGCCACAGCTATTGGTCGAATGTGAAGCACCACTGACATCAAACTCAACATCATGTGATCACATAGCCTTCACTTGCTGGTCGCACTGGAAATAGATGTCGCGCAACGCTACCTTTGACAAAGCAATATACGTCAGGACCAATCCAATGCCGATTAAAATTCCCGCCACCCTACCTGCCTTTGACGTGCTGACGCGTGAAGGTGTATCGGTGATGGACGAAGACGCGGCTGCACGTCAAGATATTCGTCCTTTGCGCATTGGCTTGTTGAACCTAATGCCAAAGAAAATTCAGACCGAAAACCAGTTTGCCCGTCTTATTGGCGCAACTCCGTTGCAGATTGATCTGAACCTAATCCGTATGTCCGATCACAATTCTCGCAACACGGCCGCCGAACATATGGAAAGCTTCTATCGTCCGTTTTCCGAAGTACGTGACGAAAAATTTGATGGTTTGATCATCACGGGCGCCCCAATCGAGCATCTTGGATTTGAAGATGTCGATTATTGGGACGAGTTGACCGAGATCATGGAGTGGACCCAAACCAACGTCCATTCCACGTTGGGTGTGTGTTGGGGCGGTATGGCCATGATCAGCCACTTCCACGGTGTCAAAAAGCATATGTTGGACGCCAAAGCCTTTGGCTGTTTTCGGCATCGCAACCTTGATCCAACGTCAAAGTACCTACAGGGGTTTTCAGACGATTGTGTAATCCCAACCAGCCGTTGGACCGAGGTGCGCCAATCGGAAATCGACGCGAGTGATGGGTTGAAAACTTTACTGGGCAGCGATGAAGTTGGCCCATGTGTTATAGAAGACCCCAAACATCGCGGTGTCTATATCCTTAGCCATTTTGAATACGACAGTGGCACGCTGAAACAGGAATATGACCGTGATGTCGCCGAAGATGTCCCGATCAATGTTCCCGTCAATTATTATCCTGACGATGATCCGTCACAAGCCCCGACCAATCGTTGGCGCAGTCACGCGCATTTGTTTTACGGCAACTGGATCAACGCAATCTATCAAACAACCTCTTTCGAGCTGGAGAACATCGGTGATTAAGACCATACTTTTGATCCTTTTTGCCGTTTTGGTTGTGGCCATAGCATCAACCTTGTGGCGTGTAGGGCAAAACGCAAAACGCGCTGCAGATATTTTCTCACCACAAGGTTCGTTTGTCGACGTGGATGGTCATTCCGTTCATTACGTTGAAATGGGTCAAGGTCCTGCATTGGTTTTAATCCACGGTGCCTCTGGCAATACGCGTGACTTCACCTTTGGGTTGGCGGAAAAATTGGCGAATAATTATCGCGTCATCATGTTTGACCGCCCGGGCCTAGGACACACACAGCCGTTGAAGGCCTTTGGCACAACAATCACGGATCAGGCCGAACTTTTGGCATCTGCGGCCGTGGCTTTAGGCGCTGAACGTCCAATCGTGGCGGGCCAAAGTTTTGGCGGGGCCATTGCGATGGCATGGGCTGTTGCACGTCCAAGTAATATCGCCGCAGCAGTTTCTATTTCGGGTGCCACTTATCCATGGGAAGGCGAAATTGACGCGCTAACAGGTGCGCTCGCCAATCCCGTCATTGGCCCAGTTCTGTCGCGTCTGGCGTCTGCGTGGGTTAGCACGGACTACGTGAGCAAAAGCATTGAAGGCACATTCACACCCCAAGACCCAGTCGCAGGCTATGCCAATCACATTGGAATTCCGCTGATCTTGCGCCCTTCACAATTGATGGCCAATGCCCGCCAACGCAACACGCTAAACGATGAATTGCGCATGCTTTCGCCGAACTACAGCGCCCTGACCATACCGGTGGAAATTGTGCACGGCGATTCAGATGCTATCGTGCCCTTGCGCGTCCACTCCGCAAGGTTGGTCGATGACATTGAAGGGGCAAATTTGGTTGCATTGGAAGGCCTTGGCCACATGCCCCAGCACCTTGCCCATGACGCCGTAATCGCAGCTATTGATCGCGCAGCTACACGCGCGGGTTTGCGTTAACCGCGTCGCTACCCCATATTGATGTAAATGCCAGTTACATTTGCAATCACATCTAAGGAACCGCCCAATGACCCTTCCCTTTGACGGTGGTATAAGTGCGTTTTTCAACGACTTGGCCCCAGATGATATTCGTCACGCAATAAAACGTGCTGACAAAGGTGAAATCATCAACACAAGCTATCCGCACACCGAACGCATGGCCCGAAAGGTTTATGAAATACAATTGGCCGCGCTACAAATCGAACTGGTCAAAATGCAGGCATGGGTCAAGGACAGTGGCGCACGTTTGGCGATTGTGTTTGAGGGGCGTGACGCTGCTGGAAAAGGCGGCACGATCAAACGGTTCCGCGAGAATTTAAACCCGCGCGGTGCACGTATTGTGGCCCTGTCTAAACCCACCGAAAAAGAAGCCGGTGAGTGGTATTTTCAACGTTACATCAAACACCTTCCCACCGCTGGTGGAATGACATTCTTTGACCGCAGCTGGTACAATCGTGGCGTCGTTGAACACGTGTTTGGCTTTTGTAAGCCTGCACAACGCGAGGTGTTCTTTAACCAAGTCCAAGATGTTGAAAAGATGATTACAGGCGACGGTGTGCATCTGTTCAAGTTTTGGCTGAACGTTGGACGCGCCGAACAACTGCGCCGCTTTTTGAGCCGTGAAAGAGATCCATTGAAGCAATGGAAACTCAGCTGGATTGACGTTGAAGGGTTGAAGAAATGGGATGCCTATTCTGACGCCATTGGCGAGACCCTTACACGGTCCCACACAGATCTGGCCCCTTGGACCATCGTCAAATCAGACGATAAACGCCGCGCGCGCCTGAACGCTATCCGCACAGTGTTACATGGTTTGGATTACACAAACAAAGATACCAAAGCTATTGGCGAAATTGATTCTACTGTGTGTGGTGGACCGGATATCTGGAATGTCTAAACGCGGCTATCATCACGGCAACCTCAAACAAGCGTTGGTCGACGCTGCTTTGAAGTTGATTGAAGATAAGGGGCCCACGGGTTTCACGCTATCGGAGGCGTCCAAAACTGCGGGTGTGACCCCTGCTGCTGTCTATCGTCACTTTGAAGGCCGTAACGATCTGATTGCTGAGGCTGCACGACAAGGCTACGAAATCTTTGCGGAATTGATGGAGTTCGCATATCAATCTGGCCAGCCATCCGCTTTGGCGGCCTTTGAGGCTACAGGGCGTGCCTACCTTGCCTTTGCACGCAAACACCCAGGCCATTACATTTCGATGTTTGAAAGTGGTATTTCCGTTAACCAAACGCCAGAATTGGCTGCGGCGTCAAAGCGGGCAAATGACGTTTTGGAAAAAGCGGCGTCTGATTTAAGTGAACATATCCCAGCAGACAAACGACCCCCTGCGTCAATGTTCAGCGCCCATATTTGGGCCATGAGCCACGGTGTAGTCGAATTATTTGCGCGTAATTCACCCGGCCGGGCATCTCCGTTTCCACCAGAAGATTTGCTGGAAACGGGTATTGGGATTTACCTACGGGGGTTGGGGTTGATCAATCCTGATGACTAAGCTGCTTTGAACTTATCCAAGTCTTTTAACGCAGCCGCTGCGATCTCAAACGACTTCACACGTGCTGCGTGATCATGAATTTGTCCCGTAAAGATCATCTCGTCTGGTTTGTACGTATCAATCAGATCGCTAAGTTGTGCTCGCACAGTATCGGGTGCACCTGTTGCTGAAACCTTCAACATCGGCTCAACATTGCGCCGCATACTTTCGCCGATCACTGCATCAATGTCTTCAACCGGTCGCGGCAATTTTCCTCGCGTGCCCGTGTGCATCCGCGCAAAGGCTTGCTGCATAGACGTACGCAGATACGCGCCCTCAGCATCAGTTTCAGCCCCAAACACGTTTGCAGCTAGCATGAAATAAGGCTGTTCCAGTTGTGCAGACGGTTTGAAGTCACGGCGGTAGATATAGATCGCCTCTTCCAACGCGGCTGGCGCGAAATGCGAGGCGAAGGCGTATGGCAGCCCGTAATGCGCGGCCATTTGGGCGCCGTAAAGAGAGGAACCCAATATCCAGATCGGCACATGCGTCCCCTCGCCCGGCAATGCCCGCACCGCAGCATCAGGTTGTGGATCACCCAAATAACCCATCAACTCGGCCACGTCCGCTGGAAAATTATCGCTACCTGTGCGGCGTAACGCCATATAAACGGCCTGATCGCCCCCTGGTGCACGACCCAGGCCAAGGTCAATGCGATCCCCATAAAGCGTGGCAAGCGTGCCAAATTGTTCAGCAATTTGTAGCGGCGCATGATTTGGCAACATGATACCACCAGCGCCCACACGAATGGTTTTTGTATTGTTGGCAACGTGGCCGATCAAGACAGACGTCGCAGCACTCGCAATACCAGGCATATTATGATGTTCAGCCATCCAATACCGATTATAGCCCAACGCTTCAGCCTTTTGCGCCAAGTCGGTGGTATTGCGCATGGCTTGGACCGCATCGGACCCTTCAGGGACAGGGGCTAGGTCGAGGACAGAAAACTTCATTGATTAGTTCCTTTTGTTGCCCCTAACTTAGGTGCACCACGGGCAATTCGCTAGACACCACAACGCTACGAAACAAAAAAGGGCGCACCATCTGGCACGCCCTTTTCCAAAAATCGCAAAGTAAAGATTAACGCTTAGAGAACTGGAAGCTCTTACGCGCTTTTGCTTTACCGTATTTCTTACGCTCAACAACACGGCTGTCGCGTGTAAGGAAACCCGCAGCTTTCAACGCGCCACGCAGGGTGGGGTTGTACAGCTGCAATGCTTTAGAAACACCGTGCTTAACCGCACCAGCTTGACCAGACAGACCGCCGCCTTTGACCGTGGCAACCACGTCAAATTCGCCGACAACGCCAGCAATGCTGAATGGCTGCGCAAGAATCATTTGCAAAACAGGGCGCGCAAAGTATTCGTTTTGCGGCTTGCCGTTTACAGTAACCTTACCAGAACCTGGTTTGATCCATACACGTGCAACAGCGTCTTTACGTTTGCCAGTTGCGTATGAACGACCAAGTGCGTCGATTTGTGGCTCACGTGGCGTCAGATCGATTTCAGGTGCTGCGGCTTCGCCAACAACAGCTTGCAGATCTTCGAGTGTGTTGATTTCGTCAGACATGCTCATGCGCTCCGTGTGTTTTTAGAGTTCATGGATGCAACATCCAAAACTTCTGGGTTTTGCGCTTCATGTGGGTGTTCGCCACCAGCATATACGCGCATGTTTGTCATGATTTGACGGCTCAGGCGGTTGCCAGGCAACATACGTTTCACAGCCAAAGTCAAAACGCGCTCTGGGTATTTGCCCTCGAGGATTTCTTCTTTTGTACGTGATTTGATTCCACCCGGGTGGCCAGTGTGCCAGTAATGGTGCTCTTGACGTTTGTTACCGGTCAACTGCACTTTTTCAGCATTGATGACGATGACATTGTCGCCGCAATCCATGTGAGGTGTGAAAGTTGGCTTGTGCTTACCGCGAAGGCGCATAGCGATGATCGAAGCCAAACGACCCAACACGATGCCTTCAGCATCAATGATGATCCATTTTTTTTCGATATCTGCTGGTGTTGCAGAAAAGGTTTTCATAGCAGGATAGTCCTGTTTTAGGTGAGTGAGGCGACATGTATGACGACTCGTGGTTCTGATGAGCGGGTTATAGACGATGCGCGAACACGGTCAAGCGCAGCAAGCATGTTTTAACACAACCAAAACAATGACTTGCAATTAAGGTATCAAAATACCCCACACAAACGCACGGCAAATCAGCCAAACAACGCCCCTTGCAATCATGCGTATTGGCTTGCACATATTTCATACACTGAAAATCCAGTAATTGAACGAGTTTTGCCAAAGATGACCCTGATCTCCACTCCTTTTCTGGCCACAGTCATTCTTTTGATCGGCGCGACCTTTGTAGGGATGGCCCCTGTCATCAAACTGATCAAGGTTTACGAGGGACATCACGAATTAAAACAAGGCTCTGCGGGTTGGCTGCGCACGATTGGCGGCTGGTCGATAATCGCTTTCTGGCTGATGACCACTTGGTTCTTGGCCACAATTGTTGGGGATTGGGCGGTGTCGGGTGATCTGCAAGGGGCGGTCGATCGATCGTGGTTGCGCCTGCGTATCTTGCTTGAAATCGCGTCCGCCATTGCGAATTCTGACTGATGGGCACCGCGATTGGTTCTCAATCTGAATTGCAATGTCCCAATTGCGCGGGCCAATGCAGCTATTCCCCAACGCAACGTGGCTTGCACTGCGCAAGCTGCGGCGACGTTCATGATTTGCGCACTGATCAAGATCACAAGGCAGCAGAAGAAGTCGGCTATGATCCAGAATTGGCGACAGAAGACCTGCCCGACCTCAGTGAAACCCGCGCCCACCACTGCAACACCTGCGGCGGTGACGTGCTGTTCACGGGCCCTGCCTTATCGGAACGCTGCCCCTATTGTGACGGCGCGGTAGTTCTAAGCAGCCAAGACGTAGGCTATCAAACGATGGCCCTGATCCCGTTCGAAATCGATAACCTGTTTGCCCAACACCAAGCCCAGACTTGGGTCAAACGCCGCCTTGCCACCCCCAACGATCTGGTGGGGATCGTGGCAAAAGCGCGGATTGCAGGCCTCTATGCCCCATTCTGGACCTTTGATAGCGAAGAAGCGGTGCAATATTGGGCGCAGTATATCGTGGGCAGCGGGGATAATCGCCGCACCAGATCGACCAAAGGCAAGATGAGGATCAGCTTTGATGATTTGCTGATGCCAGCCTCCCCCCATGTCACACCATTGATCCGCGACGGGATTTTGCACGACTTTAACCCATCCGCTTTGCGCCCCTACCGCGCTGGATATCTGGCTGGATTTGCCGCGGAACGACACCATCAAAGTGTTGCAGTGGGCCTTGAGGCGAACGAGGCCGATAAACGCCTCCTGATGCGCAACCGGATCAAGCAGCATATCAATAAATCCGGTGTTCGTAAAATCGGATATAGCACAGACACATCAGGCATCCACTATCGCCGCATTCTATTGCCCGTGTGGATTTTGCATTATGAATACAAGGGCAAACCGATGAAGGTTGTCGTGTCGGGCATTGACGGGCGCACCTACGGCGAACGCCCGTTTTCAATGGCCAAAGTTGCGATGTACTCCATGCTTTTGTCTGGCATCGCAATTGGTTTGGGGCTGGCATGGGGCGCTGGCGGGTTACTGTAGTTCTAGACCCCAATCTGATCGTGTGGGTTGTCTAACAAATCGCGCAGCCTACCAATTGCCGCCTCAAAGCTTTCCAAACTAACGCCAGCATTAATTGCAAATCGAATGGCGTGGGGCGCACGCGCATCGCGGCACGCAAACTCTTCGGCAGGGCGGATTTGAACACCTACGGATTCTGCCGCCTGACAAAACGCCCCCGCACGCCACCCTTCCGGCAGTTTGAGCCAAAGAAACGGCACGTCCATACGCCAATGCAAATCATACCCCCCAAGAATATTCACAGCGCTTTCGACATACGCATTCGTCCCCATCCGTGCTTTGGTCGTCAGCGCATCCAATTGCGGATGCACCAAAAGACGGGCGCACAGATCAGTAATTGGCGTGGCAAGCCCAAAGAAAGAATGTTCAGCAGCACGGCGCAGTATCGCACCTTTGCCTTCGGGGGCCACGGCAATGCCGATCCGCAATGCAGGTGTCACAGTTTTCGAGATGGAAGACACATACCACCCCCGTTCAGGCGCAAGCATTCGGTAGGTTGGCGCGACGGCAGCCCCCATCCTGTAACAATCGTCTTCTAGGATTTGCAGGTCGTGCTTACGCGCCACAGCCACAATTTCTGCGCGGCGATGTTCAGGCGTAAAGCTACAAGTCGGATTGTGAACTTCCGGCGATGTGCACAGAATTTGCGCTTCGTAAGATTGACAGGCGGCAGCCAGTGCTTCGGGGATGATGCCATCATCGTCCATAGCAATCGGAACCACGTTGACTCGCAACAACTCGGCGGCACGGCGAAATCCTGGGTACGCCAATTCCTCAACCAATATTGTGGGTTTGCGCCCTTTCAGAACAGCCTGCATGACCATCACAATAGCGTTTTGACCACCATTGGTCAGCGTGAGGCTTCCCCGGTTAAAATCACCAAGCGGTGCATTTTTCAACCACTTCACCGCCGCTTCACGTGCAGCACGTGAGGTTTGGCGGCTAGGATAATGCATAACGCCTGAGGGTGGATCATGTGCAATTTCAGACAAAATTTGACGGATTAACGCGGCTTGCCCAACGCTGGGTAGATGCGGCGAAAACAGATTAACCTGATAGGTTTGCGTCTCTTGATTGGGTATGGTCGGGTCGACTTCGATTGGTGCAAACAATGGTGCGAAGCTTCGTTTGGATGCAACAAAAGTGCCGCGCCCCACCTCCGCCGTCAACATCCCCTCGTCCGTGAGGATCGTATACGCCCGCGCAACTGTTCCTGGTGTGATGCCCAGCTTCCACGCCAAGTCACGCACTGGCGGCAATTTTACACCTTCCGCCAATTCTCCACGTGCAACACCATCACGAATGGTCTGCGCGACGGCTTTGTACTTAGGTCCCACCAATGCCATTAGGGTCGGCTGCCAAATTGTATCCATTACAATGTTTCCATAAACTCTTTGTATCACTATCCGTATCAATATTTATGACGATACCGTCACATTGTGTCAATACAATTCGGGAGACCACCATGACACGGTCAGCACTTTCAAACACCAATGCGTTGATTTATCTGCGCGAAAATAATGCCTTACCGATTGTATCGGTTAAGGCGGTAGAATTTGCTGTGACGATTTCAAAATGGACCACTCGCCACCTTACCCGCAAGGCCCTTGGCCAACTAACGGACACGCAATTGCGGGATGTGGGGCTTACACCCACGCAGGCTGACCAAGAGGCTGCGCGGATGTTCTGGCAAATCTGAATTACCTCTTCCCGTAGGCCGCTCCCCGTGTGCCTTTGGGGTTTGCCAGATATCCCCTTCCCGCCGGACTTGTTCTGGCGGGCTTTTTAGATTGGCCAGCTATCTTGGCGGTATTGCATAGGTTAGGCTGGCACGGGCCACAGGTTTTTCTTGCCCGTCAGAATACAGCAGCACGTCAGACACCGACAGTTGCTTTCCCAACTTCAGTAGGCGGCCCTTCGCAATCAAATCTGCATCAGCAACTGGTTTGCGCATGAAGTCGATTGAACAGTTTGTGGTGACAGCCAGCGCCTTAGGGCCAATCATCGCCAGCGTTACCAAGTAGGCACACACATCGGCCAGCGCGAACATCGATGGCCCCGACACCGTGCCACCAGGACGTAAGTGTTTTTCCGAAATCAGCAGGCGCATCGTTATTTCATTTTCAGTCACGTGATCCACTTTGAAATCGTCAGCCACTTGATGGAACACCTCGCGCATGAATGTCATCAATTGTGCCTCGTTCATTTGAAGGCTCGGCGCTTTTTGCGTCATGGCTTTACTCCCCTACCAGTTCCCCTATTATTTTCGTGGAACTGATCGGAGAGCAAGATGGCAATTTTGGAACGTCGCGACACAGGCGCAGTCACGCAATTGGTGATGAACGCACCCGAACGGCTAAATGCTCTTTCGGACGAGATGTTGGCAGCACTGCACAGCGCACTAGACGAAATCGCCAACGATCAATCCATCAGGGTTGTTGTCTTGTCTGGTACAGGCAAAGCCTTTTGCGCAGGCCATGATTTAAAACAAATGACAGCGGGTCGACAGCTTGATGATGGCGGCAAGGCATACTTCAAGGATCTGTTTGATCGCTGCGCGGCCATGATGGCGCGGGTGCAATCCCTGCCCCAACCCGTAATTGCCCAAGTCCACGGCATTGCAACAGCGGCAGGCTGCCAGCTGGTTGCAACCTGCGATATGGCCGTGGCGGCAAGTGGCACGCGATTTGGAGTGAATGGTGTGAACATCGGTCTGTTTTGTTCAACGCCAATGGTTGCGCTGTCACGCAATATTCCACGCAAGCAAGCATTTGAGATGTTAACAACAGGTGCGTTTATTGATTCTGATCGCGCGGAAACCCTTGGTTTGATAAACCGTGTTGTCGCAGCTGAAGATTTAGAGGCTGAAACAATGGCTTTGGCACAGACAGTTGCCGCGAAGCTAGGTGTCGCCGTTAAGATCGGAAAAAAGGCATTTTACAATCAGATCCAGATGAATGTGGCAGATGCTTATGCCTACACTGGTGATGTAATGGTCGAAAATATGCTGCATTGTGACACGATTGAGGGAATTGAGGCCTTTTTGGACAAACGTGATCCGACTTGGGAACAGTGATGGATACCTTTAACCGACTGATTAAAATGCATTAAAACAGCCCTCTTTTGTTGTTTCCATTTCGGCAAGCGATTATTTCCATATTTCTGCTAGCAACTTGGGCGCGAATAAGGCACAACTGAGGCACGGGATAGGAAATTTTTCCGACACCCTTTTGGGTCGCCGCCGGCGGAAGGTCCCTCCAGATCAGCTCTCACTGATCGACTTTCCCGCAGTGGCGACCCCAAAATCCCCCTACTTCAAAAGTGAAATCATCCAAACTTGGGTGTTGTTTGTATGGCACCCCTGCCCTAGATCAGTTTTATGACAGATATTCTTCACATCGTGGGCGGCGGCATGGCCGGCTCAGAGGCTGCGTGGCAAGCCGCAAACATGGGCGTTAAAGTGGTCATCCACGAGATGCGCCCAGAGGTCGAAACCTTTGCCCATCAGACGGGATTGATGGGGGAAATGGTTTGCTCCAATTCTTTCCGTTCCGATGATGATGAACAGAACGCAGTTGGCCTATTGCACTGGGAAATGCGCCAAGCGGACGGTTTGATTATGCAAATGGCTGATAAAAATCGCCTGCCTGCAGGTGGTGCACTGGCTGTGGATCGTGATCATTTTGCCCAAGCAGTGACCGATGCGCTAATGGCCCACCCCAATATTTCCGTGGAATACGGCGAGATCAAGGACCTGCCAACAACAGGCCACTGGATTATCGCGACAGGCCCCTTAACCTCGGGCGATCTTGGTAAATCTATCGCAGCCCACACGGGTGCGGATGCTTTGGCTTTCTTTGATGCTATCGCCCCCATCGTATATTTCGACAGCATCGATATGTCTAAAGCGTGGATGCAATCGCGCTACGACAAAGGCGAAACCGAAGAAGAGCGTACAGCCTATCTAAATTGCCCGATGGACAAAGACCAATATGAGGGTTTCATTGATGCGTTGATGGCCGCCGACAAGGCAGAATTTCATGAAGGTGAAACTGCAGGGTATTTCGAAGGCTGCTTACCAATAGAAGTGATCGCCGAACGGGGCCGTGAATCCTTGCGCTGGGGTCCGATGAAACCTGTTGGCCTTACCAACCCCCACCAACCTGATATCAAAGCCCACGCCGTTGTACAGCTGCGTCGCGATAATAAATTGGGGACGCTTTATAACATCGTCGGATTCCAGACTAAGATGAAGTATGGCGCGCAAACTGATGTATTCAAAAGCATTCCTGGATTGGAAAACGCCACCTTTGCCCGTTTGGGCGGCATCCATCGCAACACATTTCTGAATTCCCCTACAATGCTTGACGATCAAATGCGCCTGCGTTCAATGCCTAACATTCGGTTCGCGGGTCAGATCACCGGCGTCGAAGGATATGTTGAAAGTTCAGCAATGGGTTTGTTGGCAGGTCGCATGGCTGCCAATGAGATTCTTGGCGGTGGTATCGACGCGCCACCCAATACCACAGCTATGGGTGCATTGATTACCCATATAACGGGTGGTGCAGACGCAAAAACGTTCCAACCAATGAATGTAAACTTTGGCCTGTTCCCCCCTGTTGAGGGGCTAAAGGGCGGACGTCGTGGGCGCAAAGACCGTTACAAGGCTTATACAGACCGCGCAAAACTGGACTGGCAGACATGGTTAACCACATCGGCACTGGACGCAGGATAAAGTCAGGCGTTAACCTTGACCCATGACAAAAGGTTTTTTAAGCAAGTCCTATGGGAAGACAACATCCGTCAGTGTGCGGGCCCATTATGATGAGTGGGCCACCAGCTATAACAAAGAAATAACTGAAAACGGCTATGCAACCCCCGGGCGGTGCGCCGCCGCACTTGCCCAATTTTCGAATGATCGAACTGCGCCCATTCTTGATTTTGGACGCGGGACGAGCCTATCTGGCCTTGCCTTGAAACTTGCGGGTTTTCAGGTGATCGACGGCATCGATCTGTCTGCAGATATGTTAAAAGTCGCCAAAACAACTGAAACCTATCGCAGTTTGGAGTTGATCGAACCAAATGCTGTACTCCCCACGCCTGATGTAGCTTACGCAAATATTGCAGCCATTGGTGTCATTGGTGCAGGCGCGGCCCCGATATCAGTCTTTCACCTGTTGATGCATGCATTACCAAAGGGCGGGAAACTGGTTTTCTCCCTTAATGGTCATGCGCTGGCTGATCCCGAAAACGAGGCCGCCATTAATGAATGGACCAAGAAGGGTTCCGCCAACCTTCTGTTCAAAGAACACGGTGACCACTTGCCCGGCATCAATCTGAAAAGCAACGTTTATGTGGTCGAAAAGACGTGACATTTAGAACCCGCTTTGCGCCCTCACCAACTGGGCCGTTACACTTGGGCCACGCTTATTCCGCAATTCTTGCACATGATATGGCAATAAAAAATAATGGCGAATTTCTGCTGCGCGTTGAAGACATAGATCAATCCCGTGCGCGTCCAGCTTGGACACAACAGATATTCGATGACCTTGAATGGTTGGGCCTAACATGGCCCACACCAGTCATGGTGCAATCAAACCGACAAGACGCATACGACGTGGCACTCGATCAGTTGTGGAAAGATCAACTTCTGTTTCCATGCATTTGTAATCGCAAAGATATCTCTGCAGCGGCTTCAGCGCCACAAGAAGGTGTCCCGTTGATTGGGCCTGACGGGATTATCTATCCAGGAACGTGCCGCACCACCTTATTTGATGCTCAGGCGGACCGCCCACATAACGTTGCCCTTCGCTTGGATGTGAATTCCTGCGCCGCTTACACTACAAACTATCAAGAAACTGGAAATGGGGCCAAAAGCGAGACAGGTAAAATCACCACATCAAACATTGAAATCATAGATGAGGTTGGTGCAATTGTTCTGGCACGCAAGGATATGGGCACATCTTACCACCTATCAGTGGTGTTAGACGACGCTGCCATGGGCATAACCCATGTTGTACGCGGGCAAGATCTGTTTGATGCCACAAAAATTCATGTCCTTTTGCAACGCCTTTTAATGCTGCCAACACCGATCTATCATCACCACACCCTTATCCGCGATGATCAGGGCAAGCGGTTGGCCAAACGTGACGACGCACGTGCAATTTCAAGATACCGCGACGATGGCTATACCCCAGCAGACATTCGAAAGATGGTTGGTTTGGCGCATTAGTCTTCGGCTTGCATCAACTCGACTTCAACACCATCTATAACGGACGTGTAAAAACAGCTGCGACGCCCTGTGTGGCACGCAGCCCCAACCTGATTGACCACCGCCAATAGACAATCGCGGTCACAATCAACGCGAAGATCAATCAATTCTTGTGTGTGGCCTGATGTTTCGCCTTTGATCCAAAACGACTGACGTGAGCGGCTCCAATAGGTCACGCGCCGTGTCTCAAGCGTTTTGCGCACAGCATCAATGTTCATCCACGCCATCATCAACACTTCGCCGGTTGTGGCATCTTGGGCAATTGCGGGGATCAGGCCTGCATCATCGTATGTCAAACTGCTGGGATCAAACGTCATTTAATAAAACCTTTTTGCATTTACCTGAGCGAAGCTTATGTATGACACAAGACCCAATGACCAGTCACCAAGGAACGCGACCATGGCCACCGACACCGATCTTATCAAGCTGTACTCGGGCCGAATTCTGGCATTGGCGGCGGACATCCCGCACCACACCCGGCTTGCAGCACCACAGGCAAGTGTTAAGAAGCGTTCCCCTCTGTGCGGATCAACTGTGACAGTTGATGTTGAGGTCACCGATGGGATCATCAGTGGATTTGGACAGGACGTCAAAGCTTGCGCCTTGGGCCAAGCAGCAGCGGCTGTGACTGCTGGCGCCGTTATTGGATGCAGCCTTAGCCAAGTCGAAACTGCGCGCGATGGTCTGCGTGAAATGTTAAAAAATGACGGCCCAGTGCCAGTGGCACCTTTTGATGGGTTCGAAGTCCTGATTCCAGCACGTGATTACAAAAACCGTCATGCGTCTATCCTGCTTGCCATTGAAGCCACAGCTGAGGCAATGGAGCAAGCCAAGCAATCAAACTGCGCCTAACTTAACCGATGAATTTACGGAAAAAAACGTCGCACATCCCTAGAGATATGCGACGCAAGTGAAGCGTGTCTTATGGGGACCCTGACCATTCAAAATAACGGAGGACAGGCAGTGTCTGTTACTTGCACCAATTTGGGACGGGTGCAGGGAATGGTCGGCATAAAAACGCAGGCAGAAAATCAGACAAACGACGGAAGGTACAAACCAACAACTAAAATTACCATCAAAGCAGCAACGCCAATGGCGTCTTGAAGCAGCGTGTCTTGTGAACGAACTGCGATTGTTTTGATTTGGCGAAGTGTTGTCATGTCGGTTCCCTTTGCTCTTTGTTGCACCTTTGTTCTCACTTTATTAACGCCATGTAAAGAACTAAATGGGAACATTTGTGAACAAATAGGAACCAAAACCCCTAACCAACTGAAATTAAACGAATAGCTTCATCTTGCCGCATTAACCAAAGTAGAACACGCGCCGCCCGCCCGCGCGGTTCCTTTAAGTCAGGGTCACTTGCTAACAATGCCCGCGCATCTGTTTGGGCAATTGCCATAAGTCCCGCCTGTTTTTCCAGATCGGCCACACGGAACCGTGGTACCCCAGATTGCGCCACGCCAATAACATCCCCAGCCCCGCGCATCTGTAAATCCGTCTCTGCAATCTTAAAACCGTCTTCAGTTTCACGCAGAACTTCCAACCGCCTTTGCCCCGTTTGTGACAGCGGCGTTTGATACATCAACAAACAGGTCGAGGCGGCATCACCGCGCCCTACCCGTCCTCGCAGCTGGTGCAACTGCGCAAGGCCAAAGGTTTCAGCCCGTTCAATGACCATGATCGTGGCGTTTACGACGTTCACGCCAACTTCAATCACAGTGGTGGCAACCAACACCTTGGTCTTGCCTGCTTGAAAAGCGGCCATCGCCGCATCTTTTTCCGCAGGTGGCATTTGGCCATGGACCAATCCAACGACACCGTCGCCCAACACAGCGCGCAGATGTTTGAACCGTTCCTCTGCCGCAGTCAGGTCAAGGATTTCACTTTCCTCAACCAGTGGACAAACCCAATAACATTGTCGCCCCTGCGCCATCACAGCGCGCAGCCGTTCCACCACCTCATCCATACGCCCTGTGCTGACCAACGCAGTTTTGATGGGTTTGCGCCCCGGTGGTTTTTCATCCAGCACCGAAACGTCCATGTCTCCGTATTGCGCAAGCGCAAGTGAACGAGGGATCGGCGTTGCCGTCATCACCAACACATCAGCGTTGCGTCCCTTCTTGCCCAACTCAAGCCGCTGGCGTACCCCAAAGCGATGTTGTTCGTCGACAATCGCAATACGCAGATCTTTGAACAAAACATCGGGTTGGAACACCGCATGCGTGCCGACCAGTATCTGAATATCGCCACGTTCAAGGGCAGCCAACTTGGCAACACGGTCTTTGCCTTTGTCCCGCCCTGTCAGAAGTTCAAGCACCACCCCTGCATCTTCGGCCAAGGGCTGAAGCCCCTCAAGATGTTGACGCGCCAAAATTTCGGTAGGTGCCATCATCACACCCTGCCCGCCCGCCTCGACCGCAACCAAAAGAGCCATGAAGGCAACCAAGGTTTTGCCCGACCCGACGTCCCCTTGCAATAAACGGTTCATCCGATCTGGCAGCGCCATATCATCCGAAATCTCGGAAATCGCACGCTGTTGTGCACCCGTTGGACGATACGGCAGTTCAGACAACACTTTGGCCTGCAACTTGCCAGTCGAGCGGCTGATTTGCCCCTTGACCCGTCGTTCTTTTTGACGGGCTAAGGCAAGTGTCAGTTGATGCGCCATAAGCTCATCATAGGCCAATCGTTCGCGCGCAGCGGATGTGACCGCCAAATCTTCTTGCCCCAAGGGAGTATGGGCGGCAGTCATGGCATCAGCAAAGTCAGGCCAATCGCTTTTTATTTTCTGATTGGGATCAATCCATTCGTCGATCTGTGGAATGCGTTCCAACGCACCACGCGTGGCTTTGAACATTAGTTTTTGCGTAATACCAGCTGTCAGTGGATACACAGGTTCAAAACCGGGAATTTCGGCCGCGTCTTCTTCTTTCACAGCATATTCTGGATGCACCATCTGGGCAAGGCTGTCGAAAATCTCAACCCGTCCAGACACCACGCGGCGTGATCCAGTAGGCATTGACCGTTCAAGGTAATCACCACGTGCGTGAAAGTAGACCAGTTGGAATGACGTCAGATCGTCCTCGACCAGAATACGATAGGCACCCCCACGATTGCGCGGGGCACGATGTTCACCAATTGTAACAGTGACAGTCACAACGCCGGGCAAATCCGCGTCTTGAATGGACCCACGCGACCGGCGATCAACACCAGTGTGGGGCAATGTGAACAGCAGGTCACGCGGGGTTTCGACCCCGATTTGTGGAAAAAATTTGGCGGTCTTTGGCCCGATCCCCGTGAGCGTTTCGAGCCCTGCAAAAAGCGGGAACAATTCTACTGGGCGGCCACTCATAACCCTTTGATCAGGTCAAACCAGCCTGCCTCGTCCATGGTTTGAATACCCAGTTCGGCTGCCTTCTTTGCCTTTGAACCTGCCCCTGGCCCTGCAACTAAAATATCGGTTTTGGTGCTAACCGAGCCCGACACTTTGGCCCCAAGGCTTTCCGCACGTGCTTTCGCTTCTGCGCGGCTCATCATTTCAAGCGATCCGGTGAACACGACGGTCTTCCCTGCGACCGGGCTGTTTGACGTATCCAGCGCCTTAACTTCCGCGATATTCAGATGCGCTACCAACCGATCAATCGCGCCACGTTCTGTGGGTTGCGCGAACGCATGAACCAGCGATCCAGCCATAACTGTGCCAACACCATCAATGCCTAACAATTCTTCCCATGCCTCGCCTTCAAGATCGCCAGCTTGGTCAAGCGCAGTCTCCAATGCATTCCAAGTCCCATAATGGCCTGAAATCAAGTTTGACGCAGCTTCGCCAATGTGCCGAATACCAAGGGCAAAAAGCACACGGCCAAACCCAATCTCACGTTTTTCATCAATGGCATCAAACAGTTTGGTAGCTGATTTTTCGCCCCATCCTTCGCGGTTTTTCAACTGTTGCAGACCTTGGCCAAAGCGATCCCGCAGTGTGAAGATGTCCGCAGGTTCTGACACCCAACCGTCGATGTGGAATTGCTCAACCTGTTTGGCCCCAAGTCCGTCGATGTCGAAGGCACCGCGACTGATGAAGTGTTTAAGGTTTTCGACGATTTGCGCGGGGCATATCATACCGCCAGTACACCGACGTACGGCATCACCTTCATCACGGGCAGCTAGACTGCCGCATTCGGGACAAACGGTTGGAAACTCGAACGCAACAGCATCATCAGGCCGCTTGCTCAAATCGACATCAGCTATCTTCGGGATCACATCCCCTGCACGGTAAATTTGCACCCAGTCACCAACACGGATGTCGCGCCCACCACGAATTTCGCCACCCTTTGCGCCACGCCCTGCTATATAATCCTCGTTGTGCAACGTCGCATTCGAAACCACGACACCGCCAACGTTAACGGGTTGTAAACGCGCAACAGGGCTTAAGGCTCCAGTTCGCCCAACTTGAATGTCGATGCCTTCAAGCCGTGTCCATGCTAGTTCTGCAGGGAATTTATGCGCGACAGCCCATCGCGGTGTGGTTGAACGGAAGCCAAGACGTGCCTGCAACGCCAAATCGTTTACTTTATAAACGACACCATCGATATCATAGCCAAGGTTTGCGCGTTGTTTTTCAATCTTACGATATTGCGCGATCATCGCTTTTGGCCCATCGCACAACACAGTCAAAGAGTTCGTCGAAAAACCGAAAGCGGATAACCGCTTAATCCCACCATGCTGCGTATCAGCCAAAGGTGCGGACAATTCGCCCCATGCGTAGGCAAAAAACCGCAATGGACGGCTGCGGGTAATATTAGAATCCAACTGACGCAACGACCCTGCAGCAGCGTTACGTGGATTCGCAAAAACCTTGCCACCTTTGGCAGTTTGCGACTGGTTTAATGCATCAAAATCGGATTGTGCCATGTAAACTTCGCCGCGCACTTCCAGTACTGCAGGTGCATCTTGAAGGGTGTGCGGAACATCCGAAATTGTCCGTGCATTCGTGGTAACGTTTTCGCCAACGGCTCCATCACCACGAGTTGCAGCCTGCACCAAAACACCGTTCTCGTACCGCAAAGACAGCGACAGCCCATCAATTTTAGGCTCCGCTGTGTATGAAAGAGGTATATCTTTTTCGATCCCAAGATATTTTCGGATGCGAATATCGAAATCTTCAACGTCGTCGTCCTCGAATGCGTTCGACAAAGACAACATAGCGACTGCATGGGTAACCTTAGAAAATCCATCTGATGGCACCGCCCCAACTTTGGTCGTTGGGCTATCTTTACGCATCAGTTTTGGGAATGCCGCTTCAAGCTTGCTATTGCGACGTTTCAGCCGATCATATTCAGCATCATCAAACGTAGGAGCGTCCATGCCATGATAATCTGCATTGGCCTTACCCAAAAGGGCCGCTAATTTTTTCAGCTCAGACCTTGCGTCTGCTTCAGTCAAATCAGAGATATCTGTATCAAAAGTCAAAGGCCTGCCCCTACATCCGCCCAAAAGGAATAAGCGGGTCGAGGGGACAGGTCCAGTCAGTTTTCATTGCACATCAACGCAAACTTCTGGAATTGATCCGCGTTCACCAGGCAGCAAAGGTCAACATGGGATTTACAAACCCTAGCTTCGGCTTCGCATTAAGCGCCAATAGCAATTCGATGATCACTGGATGATGCAACAGGTTCAGGATCGCGCAACACGTACCCACGCCCCCATACTGTTTCAATATTGTTTTCACCGTTGGTAGCAATGCTCAACTTCTTGCGGAGCTTAAAAATGAAGACGTCTATAATTTTAAGCTCTGGCTCGTCCATCCCACCATACAGGTGGTTCAGGAACATCTCTTTAGTAAGGGTTGTTCCTTTGCGCAGGCTCAGCAGTTCCAACATTTGATACTCTTTGCCAGTGAGATGTACCGTTTTATTATCGACGCTCACTGTCTTGGCATCCAAATTGACGGCAACCTGCCCAGTTTCGATCACTGACTGCGAGTGCCCCTTCGATCTCCGAATGATTGCGTGTATCCGGGCCACCAGTTCTTCACGATGAAAAGGTTTTGTCAGATAATCATCCGCACCAAACCCAAATCCCTTAATCTTGTTTTCAGTGTCATCCGACCCAGACAAAATCAAAATCGGTGTTTCAATGCGCGACAAACGCAATTGTCGCAACACTTCATGCCCGTGCATATCAGGCAAATCCAGGTCCAAAAGGATCAAATCATAATCATAAAGCTTGGCCAGATCGATCCCTTCTTCGCCCAAATCAGTTGCATAAACGTTCAGGTTTGCATGTGTCAGCATCAATTCAATGCTTTTTGAAGTTGTGGGATCGTCTTCAACCAGTAGCACTCGCATAGTTATTGTCTCCGCATCGATCTAAGGTTCATCGTTGGTCCTAAACGTGACCAAAAAAGGTTAACCACCGGTTACCGATACCAAAGATATAGGACAACAACCTAAAGTTGTCTATACTTTTGCAAAGTCGTGGCCCTTAGCGCCCCCTCCCCATGCAAACTAACTGCCCGTACCCACTCTTGAAATTCGTCCGAACTGATCCCGTAATTCTTTTGCACGTTCTCTTCACTGATCAACCCATAGATTACGCCACGTACAACCGCAGCCTTCCGCGAGGCCACCCAACGTCGCGTGTTTTGCGGTGGTAAATCCGCCAATGTAATCACTGAACCATCCGGCAGGGTTATTGCACGTGGTCCATCCACCTTTTTTAAAAACATCTTTTTTCCCGATCTATTGCCACCGCTGGTACATTGGGACGATCGCGCTTAATGAGGGGTAAAGTCCCCCCTTGAGAGTAATTAGGATTTACCTATATTCCTATCGAACGCTTGGAGTACCGCTATGACACTAGATCAAAACCACCCGCTAAATTCGCTTGGCTTTGCAAAATCGCCTGCAAAAACACGTGTGGTCGTTGCAATGTCTGGTGGCGTCGACAGTTCGGTTGTCGCCGCGATGCTTTCTGAAGAAGGATATGACGTCGTTGGCGTGACCCTTCAGCTTTACGATCATGGTGCCGCGCTTTCAAAAAAAGGCGCATGTTGCGCAGGGATTGATATCCATGATGCACGACGGGTTGCTGAGACGATGGGCTTCCCACACTACGTTTTGGACTACGAAAACGTGTTTAAAGACGCAGTGATTGACGAATTTGCGGATAGCTATTTGGCTGGGGCAACTCCGGTCCCCTGCATTCGTTGCAATGAAAGGGTAAAGTTTAAGGATCTTTTAGAAACCGCCAAGGATTTGGAAGCCGATTGCATGGCCACAGGTCATTATATCCAGCGCATGGTTGGAGAAAAAGGACCGGAACTGCACAGCGCCGCGGATGCGAATCGCGATCAAAGCTATTTCCTGTTCTCAACAACGGCAGAACAACTTGACTATTTGCGCTTCCCTTTGGGCCACCTGCCGTCCAAGGATGAGACACGCGCATTGGCTGAAAAATACGGGCTGAGCGTGGCGGATAAACCCGACAGCCAAGACATCTGTTTTGTGCCCAATGGTGATTACGCGTCTGTTATTCGCAAACTGCGGCCCGAAGCTGCAGCCCCCGGTGACATCGTTGATGTAGATGGAAACGTTTTGGCCCAACATGATGGCGTGATTAACTATACCATCGGCCAGCGGCGCGGATTGGGGATCGGCGGCTTGGAAGACCCGCTTTATGTCGTCAAGTTGGATGCAAACACGCGTCAGGTCGTTGTTGGACCTAAATCCATGCTGGCGACACGAATTGTACCCTTGAAAGAAATCAACTGGCTTGGGGATACGCCACTGACGTCGCAAAAGGAATGGCATGTTGGTGTACGGGTACGTTCGACACGCCCACCGACCGAAGCAATCATTCGCCCAATCTCGGACACAGAAGCCACTGTGGAATTGGTTTTTGCGGAACAAGGCATATCACCCGGACAGGCCTGTGTGTTTTATGACAGCGACAGCAGCCGTATCTTTGGTGGCGGTTGGATTCACAAAGGCTGAATCGCGGCCCCAGTCAAAAAATATGGCCTGCGCGATCAGCGCAGGCTTTTCGATCAGGCCTCCGGGCTTACCATACGATCCAAAACGGCACGTGCCGCGCACAAACCAGGGTCTTCGCCATCTTGACCAAGCTGCGTCATAGTTTCAGCCATAGCGGCCAATTGTGGCTCAGGGTTCGCCATCAAACGTTCAAGCCCTGCAGAAATTAGGTCAGCACGGCAGTCCGCCAATAAAAATTCAGGCACGTGGCGGGTATCAGACACCAAATTAATCAAATTTGCTGTATCGACTTTCACCATACGGCTCATAATTTGGCGGCTTATCCAATTCACATCATACGCACTGATAGTTGGGGTTTTTGCCGCCGCCAATTCCAGCATAACAGTACCAGAGGCAGCAATCGCAAAATCAGCTGCCCGAAACGCAGCACGTTTTTCGGCTAATGCAGAAGCCAATGATTGATTGCTTGGATCAAGGACCAGAGGGGTCACAGGCCAATCTTTCGCCTGTTCTTGCACCAGTTGCGCCACGGGACCAGCGGCAGGTACAACAACTTTCAAATTCGGGTGCGCGGCCACAAGTGGTTTTAGCGCCTCGCCCAAAATTGGGGCCAATCGGGTCACCTCGCCGCGCCGCGATCCCGGAAGGACCAACAGCAACGGGTCAGCGCCCTCAAGACCGAAATGTGTTTTAAACGCCGATGCTTCTGCAGCGGTCGCCACAGGTTCGCCAGCGATTGGATGGCCGACAAAATCACACTCCATCCCAACGGCTTCCATATAGGGTGGTTCAAACGGCAACAACGCCAGCACGTGATCAATAACTTTGGCCATCTTGACAGCACGGCCCGGACGCCATGCCCATACGGAAGGTGCCACATAGTGCACACAACGAATATTAGTTTCGGCTTTTACCAGCTTGGCCACACGCAACGAAAAATCAGGACTGTCGATGGTGATCATTACATTTGGCTTGGCATCAATCACAGCCTGTGCCGTTTCACGGATGCGGCGTTTTAGATGTTGGTATTTTGGCAATATTTCAACAATGCCCATCACGCTTAGCTCGTTCATATCAAAGAGGCTGGTCAATCCTTGGGCCTGCATTTCTGCACCACCCACCCCATTAAAGGTGATATCAGGACGCAAGTTCCGCAGACCAGCCATCAAGGCCCCCCCAAGCTTATCGCCAGAGACTTCGCCCGCAATGACAAATGCCTTCATGTGTTATTCACCCATACGTGACCACAGGACAATGCCTGCAGCATTTGCAATCTCAATGCAGCGATCAGCGTCCAACATCAAAACATCACCCGCATCGATCACAATACCAGCGAGTCCCGCTTCAATAACAGCCTCTACTGTCCTCGGGCCAATTGTCGGCATATCTGCCCGGGTATCTTGACCAGTCTTGGGGCCTTTGACCAACACGCCCTTTTTGACCAGTGGCGTATTTGGCAATGTCGCAATCATATGATCAGTGCCGCCAATGGTTTCCATGCCCAGCAGTTGACCACCACCTGTGACACAAGCCTGTCCTACATCCATTGGAGCCATCGCAGCCAGAACATCAGCTCCCATCTTGGCGTCATCGCGCATCTGCGAATCTGGCCACTTTTCACTTAGAACACCGGGTTGCGCGATCAATTCTGGGGCCAGTTCATGTGCGGACCGCACGGTAAAACCCGTTTTCTCAAACAACCCCATGACAGCACGCAACGCACCGTCGTCGCCTGCCTGCAACGCACCCGCAAGCAATGGAACCAAAGGCAGCGTATGTTCATCCAGTTTTGAGGGGTCAATCTGCGGGCGTTCAATTGCGCCACATGCGCAAGCTTCCGTGACGCCGTGTTGCCCTAATTTGATCAGTAACGATCCAAAAGTTTCCAACGAAAAGTGTAAATCCGCTGTGAGGCCAGTGGGTTCAAATCCCTCAAGCACACAGACCAGCGGTGGTTCGTTTTGCGCTGCAGCGATTTTTGCGGGCAAATCACCTGTGCCACATATCAACGCCAACATCAGCGCGGCGTCAGGAATGAACGATCTGTATCGCCCATAACAAAATCAACAATTTCTTTGACATAGGCACTTTCGGTTTCAGCACCCAAACGTTCGGCACGATCATTGAACGTGCCCTCACCCTGCGCCAACATCTGGAATGCTGCACGAAGGGCTGTAATGTCGGTACGCGCAACGCCGCGGCGTTTCAGGCCAACTAGGTTCAGCCCCTCCAACTCACCACGTGGGGCCTGCACAAGACCATAGGGAATGACGTCGTGCGTCACCTTAGTCAGAGCGCCAATGATGGCGCCACGTCCGATACGAACGAACTGATGTACTCCAGACAAACCACCAATGATCACGTCATCTTCAAGTATACAGTGACCTGCAATCGCGACTGAATTGACAAGGATAACACGGTCACCAATGATCGCATCATGGGCAATGTGGCACCCAGCCATAAACACACCATCGTCGCCAATGCGGGTCACCCCACCGCCACCTTCTGTGCCGACATTCATCGTGACATGTTCACGGATACGATTGCGCTTACCAATGATAAGAGCCGATTGTTCACCTTTGAACTTCAGGTCTTGCGGAATTTCACCGATGACAGCGAAGGGGAAAATGACGGTACCGTCACCCACGTCTGTGCGTCCCGCAACGACAACGTGGCTTTTCAGCTCAACATTTTCACCAAGAACAACTTCAGGGCCGACCACGCAAAACGGGCCAATCTTGGCAGAAGGATCAATCTGAGCACCGTCTTCGATTACGGCTGAGGGGTGGATATTACTCACGCACGTTTACTCCTTCGGCAAATCCATCATGGCAGTGAAACTGGCCTGACAGGCCATTTCGCCTTCGACTTCTGCAACGCCAGAGAATTTCCAGACTTTGCTGCCCGGCTTGCCGCGTACCGTTGTAAGTTTCAGTTCAAGCACATCGCCAGGAATAACCATGCGGCGGAATTTGCAGCTATCGATGGCCATGAAATAAACCAGCAGTTCCTTATCAGCCATACCAAGGGCCGTGCCAACCATAACGGCAGCGGTCTGTGCCATCGCCTCTATGATTGTGACACCAGGCATGATCGGCTTACCTGGGAAATGCCCCTGAAAGTGCGGCTCGTTCATTGTGACGTTTTTGATCCCACGCGCAGAGCTTGTGCCATCAATGTCCAAAACCTTATCGATCAAGAGGAAAGGATAGCGGTGTGGCAGAATGCGTTGGATCAATTGGATGTCAGCAGTTAGCAGCTCGGAACTCATGGGCCAGCTCTTTTCTTATCGTTAGGGTGTGTCAAAATTAACCGTTGATCATGCCTAACAAGCCAAGGCTATCGGGGCAAGGCAGGCGTTAATCACCAGTTATTGCAGGTTGTGATCCATTGCCCAAAACGCTGTCGATCTGCGTGATAGCCGCCGCTGTAATATCTGCAGCAGCCATGCTTAAAACGACATTACGGCGTTCCAGAAGGACTATGGCCCCAGCA